>CAMDBL010000166.1 GCA_945889015.1 Devosia equisanguinis | reverse complement strand
GAAGAGCCTGCTGCGCAAAGCCGCCGCCCGCACCGTGGCTGCGCTCTGGAATGCCATCGCCGACCTGATCCCAACCGTCACCCCCAACGAAGCCCTGAACTGCTTCCGCAATTCAGGCTATGTACGGTCAGCCTGAATCCGCTCTAGTGGCCCAGAGCTGCCGATTGGCGTGGCCGGGTTGCAATCGTCGCGACCGGAGGGGCTGCGGACATCGTCTCCGTTGGCATCGTCCAGGAACCCGCCCCTCACCCCCGGATCACGTCCGGGGCAGGCTCTGACCCTCTCCCCGCTGCGCTTCGCTTGCAGGTAGAGTGAATTCGCGTTGCGGCGCTACCGTCCGTTCTCATCGGCCCTGACGAGCCGGACCCTGAGGCCCCAGGGATCGCGGGCCTCGAAGCCGCCGTCGACCTCCTGCACCGGGAAGCCCGCCCGTTCGATCCGCTGCCGCGCGGCGGCCGCGTCGAAGCGATCGTCGTGCTCGAAGGCGAACCAGTCGAGCCCCGCCTGTCCCTCCTCGCGCCGCCCAGCGCCCGCGCTGGTCAGGATGTTGGCGGCCATGTGGTGGTGGTAGCCGCCATTCGCCATGAAGGTCATGATCGGGCGGCGGCAGGTGTGGTCGAGGCCGACGAGGGCGCAATAGAACCGGTCGGCTTGATCGAGGTCGCCGACGCGCAGGTTGATGTGGCCGATGCGCAGGCCGCGCGGCGCGCGCCAGCCGCTGGAGCCGCGCCCGGTCGCCTCCGCTTTCAGGCTCTCGAGATCGACCGGATCGGTGGTGATGTAGACCTTGCGGTCGCCGTCCCACTGCCAGTGCGATGCGGGGCGATCGGCATAGCACTCGCACCCGTTGCCCTCCGGATCGTCGAAGTACAGCGCCTCGTTGACGTGGTGATCGCCGGTGCGGCTGAGCGTCAGCCCGGCCTCGCGGGCGTGCGCGTACCAGTCGGCGAGATCGGCCCGCGTCGGCATCAGGAATGCCAGATGGTGCAGCCCCGCGCCTTTCGGATCGTCCGGATGCGCCCCGGGCCGCTCAATCAGCCGCAGCAACGGCACGCCGGCGTTGCCCAGCACGGCGCCCTCCGACGTTCGTTCCTGCACCTGCAGCCCGACGACGCGCTCGTAGAACGCCGCCTGCCGGCCCGCGTCGCGAACCGCCAGGGCATACGCCGACATCCGCAGCGGCGTGCGGCTGGCGTTCGTCGGCCGGTTGGAGGCCGTGGCCTGGAGATCGTCCGAACGGTCGGTGCTCGTCTGCATCTGGGCCTCCCGTGGTCGCTCCGGTCCGTGTGATCGCGCCGGATTTCGCGGCGAGCCTAGCAAGGTCAGGCTCGGCCGCAAAGCGGGAGCAGGACCGGTGAACGGCGGTTTGATGGCGAGGACTGCGCGCTACTCGCCCGACGGCACGGGTTGCCGGGGCTTGGCCGGCTCGGGCGGCCGCGTCACGGGCGGCGGCGGTAGCCCGGCGAGGCGGGCGAGACTGGCCGCGATGGCGGGGGGAAGCGATTTCAGCTCCGGCATCGACGGCGGGGGCGGCGGCTCCATCGGCGGCGCGCGCTCGGGCGGCAGTGCGGCGGAGAACGAGCCGAGCGGCGCGGGCGGCGGCGGCATCGCCTCGAAGGGCGGCTGCGCATCGTGCATCGCGAAGGCCGGCGCGGGATCAGGCGTCGGCCGAGGCATCTCGCCGGGATGGGATGGCCCCGGCGCGTGGCCATTCGGCATCGGCTGCTGCGCCATCTCGTCGGCGGCCTCGGCGTCCGCATCCGCCGCCAGCGCCGCGGCCAAAGTCGACATCGCCGGCTCGACCTCGGACAGCGGCGCGGGCTCGCCCGAACGGTGGTCTCCGCCGTAACCGTTCATATCGGGATGATAGCCATTGGCGGCCGCGTCCATGCTGCCGGAATAGGGTGGCTGGCGGTCGTGGGAGGCGGGCGCGTAGTCGGACGGCTGCTGCTGCCACGCCTGTTGCGGCGGCATCGACGGATGCATCTGCGGCGGCGCCTGCGGTCCCGGGGCTCCAGTGCCGTTTGTCCCGTCCGCGTGATGCACGGCGCCATTGGCGTCCATGCCGTTCGCGTGAGCCATGACGGACGCGGTGGCGGCTGCATCGGCGATGCGCTGCAAGTCGCGACGAGGCACGCCACGCCGGCGCTCGCGCGGCGCGGCCTCGCTGGCGGCGGCCGCGACATTGTCCGCGACGGCGCCGCCCACGTCGCCCGCCACGATACCGGCCACACCGGCCGATGCAGCGAGGGGCTGATCCCCCGGCGCCAGCTCGCGCTTGCGCCTCGTCTCGTTGCCATCCTTCGCCGGCTTGGCGTCCTTGGCCTTCTCCTTGGTCTTCGTCCGCAGGAAGCCACGCCGCTGCAGCTTGCGCTCGGATTTGCGCACCGCGCGCAACAGCGCCATCACCTCGCGCTCGGCCATCGCGTCGGCGTAGAAGGGTCCCTCGGCGTACTCGCAGCCGATCGAGCGCAGGAATGCCACGTCCTCCGCGGTCTCGACCCCTTCGGCGACGATCTTCTTGCCGAGCTCGTGCGCCAGCGCCACGATCGAGCGCACCATCGCCGCGCCCTCGCCGCCGGGCTGGGCGCTCTGGATCAGGCCGCGGTCGAGCTTGACGGTGTCGAAGGCGAACCGCTGCAGATAGGCGACCGAGGAATAGCCCGTCCCGAAATCGTCGAGCGACAGCTCGGCGCCGGCCCCGCGCAGCCACTCGAGGATCTCCGCGGCCTGCTCGGGATTCTCCATGATGAGCGCCTCGTTCATCTCGAGCTTGAGCGCGCCCTTGGGAATGAGCCCGCGGCCGAAGATGTGGCGGATCTCTTGGGCGAGCTCCTGGCGAAACAGCGAGCGGCTCGAGATGCCGACGGAGACGAACACCGGATTGTCGGCGCGCGGCAGCTCCTTCTGCCAGCGGGCGGCGTCCGCGGTGGCCCGGGCCAGCAGGTAGGATCCGAGCTTGACGGCGGCCTCGCCCGAATTTTCGATGCCCTCGAAGGTGGCCGGGTTGGTGACGCCGAGCTTGGGGTGCTCCCACAACAGCGTCGCCTCGAAGCCGGCCAGATCCTCGGTCGGCAGATAGATGATCGGCTGATAGAGGACGCGCACCTGGCTCTTCTCGATGGCGCGCAGCAGGTCGGCTTCGATCGCCTTGCGGTCCTCGCGGTCGGCGATCATGTCGGGCTGGAAGATCTCGATCCGGTCGGTGCCGCCGCGCTTGGCGCGATACATGGCGATCTCGGCGTCGCGCAGCAGGTTGACCGAGTGCCCCTCGACGCCGTCGTAGACGGCGATGCCGAGCGAGCCGGTCAGCACGATTTCCTGGTCGGAGATGGTGATCGGCGAGCGCAGCGAGCGGCGGATGCGCTCGGCCAGCGCGGCGAGCTCACGCGGATCCTGCTCGCCGGTGAGCATGATCGCGAACTGGTCGCCGCCGATTCGGGCGAGCGTGTCGAGCGGCCCGAGATGGCGCTGGAGACGGCGCGCCGTGGTCAGCAGCAGGCTGTCACCGACGATCAGGCCGAGACTCGCGTTGACGCCCCGGAACTTGTCGATGTCGATGAAGACGACGGTCGGCCGGACGGACGGCTCGATCGCCGCGCGCTGGGTCGCCACACCGAGACGGTCGAGAAACAGCTCGCGATTGGGCAGGCCGGTGAGGCTGTCGTGGACGGCGTCGTGCAACAGCCGTTCGTGCGCACGCTTGCTGTCGGTGACGTCGCGCATCAGCCCGACGCAGCGCAGCGCCCGCCGGTCCGTCGCGGGCAGGCTCGCCGCGTCGATCTCGAACCAGCGATAGGAGTTGTCGGTATGGCGCATGCGGAAATCCATCTGGATCGTTCCGCCGTTGCGCTCCTGCACCGACCACAGCGTCAACCGGAACCGCTCCCGGTCGGCGGGATGCACGTGCTTGGAGAAATCCTCGACAGTCGTCGACAACGCGCCCGCGAGCAGGCCCAGCGCCGCCTCGACGTGAGGGCTGATCTTGAACTCGTCGCGGCGGGTGTTCCATTCCCAGATCGCGGCGCCCGCCCCGTCGACGGCGAGGGAGCGGAGCTGGACGTCGGACGGCGATGCACCATACAGCGGCTCGAGCGCCCGGAATGCGAACTGGGTCACGGTGAAGCCCAGCAGCACGACGATCAGCACCAGCCCCGCCACGAGGCCCGACACCACGACGTCGCCGGCGAGACGGCCGGTGACCACCATGCCGGCGCCGAAGCACCAGACCAGGAACAACAACCACGTCGGCACCAGCGACAACGCCCGGTCCTGGCCACGCAGGGCCAGATACAGCATGAAGCAGAAACCGACGCCGCCGATGATCGCGAACGAGACACGCGCGAACGTCGAGGCCAGCCGCGGATCGACGACGGCCACGGCGACGAGCGCGAGCTGGGCGATGATCCAGGCGCTGACCAGCATGCGCAGGAAGCCGTGCCAGAGGCCGAGCCTCAGGAACGTGTGCAGGAAGATGACGAGGCTGGCCGCGATCGCCGCCTCGGTCGCGGCCCGATAGACAGCGTTGTCCTCGGGCCTCAGCTGGAACAGCTTGTGCCAGAAGCCGAAGTCGACGCAGAGGTAGGCCAGCACGCACCAGGCGACGAGCGCGGTGGCCGGAAAGATGACCTTGTGGTTGGCCGCGAACACCGATGTCAGGAAGATCGCCAACAGTCCGACGAGGCCGAGGTTGATCCCGTTGAACAGCTGGCGGTCGCGCGCTTTCAGCTCGTACTCGAGCGGCTTCCACAGGAAGACCCGGGCAAAACGCTCCGACGAGAGCTCGGCGACGTAGGTGATAGTCTGGCCGGGCTCCAGGGTGATCCTGAAGATATCCGCGCGATCGCTCTTGACGCGCTCGGGCACGAAACCGATCGAGGGCGTCAGCGTCTCGATCCGGCGCGCGTCGAGGTCGGGCCAGACGACGCCGGAGCCGATCACGCTGTAGCGCTCGGCGGTGACGAAGCGCTCGATCTGCTTGTCGCTGACGTTGCGCAGCGCGAACGCGATCCAGCTCGGGCTGGTGCCGGGCGTGGCCGCGCGCACCGACATGCGGCCGGTGATACCGTCGACACCGGGCGCCGTCTCCAATTGCAGGCTGTCGCCGCGGCCGTCGAAATATTCACCCAGTGTGGTGATCTCGAGCCGCTCCTGATCAGGTGAGATCATAATCGGCTGCAAGGCCAGCGCCGGGGGGGCCTGCAGCACCGCGAGCAGCAGCCACCCGGCGAGACACAGCAACAGTGAGCCCCTGGCATCCGCGATCCAGCGTCTTGCGCGCGACAGTACCGACGTCATGTCCCGCCCCCCTCGCCCGGGACCGGGTCATCGGTGAGGCGGGCATAGAGGACGTGATCCTGCCACTCCCCGTTGATCTTCAGGTAGCGGCGGGCGCGCCCTTCCTTGGTGAAGCCGCTCGCCTCCAGCACGCTCATCGAGGCGATGTTGTGCGGCAGACAGGCCGCTTCCAGGCGATGCAGCCGCAAGCGGTCGAAAGCGAACAGGGCTATGGCGCACACCGCCTCGCGCATGAAACCGTGGCCAGTGGCGTCGGCCGACAGCCAATACCCGATCGAGCCGGCCTGGGTGACGCCGCGGCGGATGTTGCTCAACGTGAGGCCGCCCAGCAGTGCGTCGTCGCGCTCGGCGAAGATGAAGAAGGCATAGCCGAGATCGTCGCGCATCTCGCGCTGGTAATGGCGGATGCGGCGGCGGAAAGCGGGCCGGGTCAGCTCGTCACGCGCCCAGGTCGGCTCCCACGGCGTCAGATGCTCGCGGCTCAACTGGCGTACGCGTGCCCACGCGGCGTAGTCGTACATCTGCGGCGTGCGCAGAACCACGCGCCGGCCCCTGACGATGGGGCCGGTGTCGTGACCAAGGCTCGTGCGCAGGAACGCCATCTCGTCCTTCAGATCACCTCGGACTCGTCCGCCGGTCAGGCAGCAAGCGCCTTGCCGAACCGCTCGGCCCACGACTTCGACTTGCGGCCGGCACCGACCACCACCACGGACGGCGTCGCCGTCGTCAGCATTTCGGCAGCGAACGCGCGGATGCGGTCGGCGGTGACTGCCTCGACCGACTCCACCAGTTCGGCGGTCGAAAGAAGGCGGCCGTAGACGAGGAGTTGGCGCGCCATCTGCTCGGCACGGGCCGAAGAGCTTTCGAGCCCCATCAGCAGGCCGGCCTTGAGCTGCGCCTTGGCGCGCGAGATCTCGGCGGCGCCAGGCCCCTCCGACGCCAGAGCCTTCATCTCTCCCGCCACCACGTCGATCAGCTCGCTCATGGTGTCGTTCCCGGTCGCCGCGTGAATGCAGAACAACCCCGAATCATTGAACCCCCAGGCCGAGGAGTAGATCGCGTAGCAAAGCCCCCTCCGCTCACGCACTTCCTGGAACAGCCGTGACGACATGCCCCCCCCGAGCAGGCCCGAATAGACCTGACCGGTGAAGAATGCCGGCGTGCGATACGCCGGTCCCTCGAAGCCGACCAGAACGTGCGTCTGCTCGAACGGTTTGTCGAAGGCGCGGATTCCGCCGCCGTATCGCGCCGGCTGCTGATGTCCGGCTTCCCCGGTACTGAGCCCACTGAATAGGGCTTCAGCGTGGCGAACGATCTTGGCGTGATCGACCGCGCCCGCGGCGGAAAGTACCAGGCGGCCGGCGCGATAGTTGTTGCCGAGAAAACGTCTCAGATCCTCGACCGAGAAGCCCTTGACGCTCTCGATGGAGCCCAGGATCGGCCGGCCGACCGGCTGGTCGGGAAAGGCGACGTCGTGGATCAGGTCGTAGGCGATCTCGTCGGGGCTGTCGCGCGTCGCGGCAATCTCCTGCAGGATCACTTCGCGCTCGCGCTCGAGCTCGTCGGCGGCATAGAGCGGGCGCTGCAGGATGTCGGCCAGGATATCGAGCGCGACACCTTCGTCGCCCTTGAGGATGCGCGCGTAATAGGCGGTGGTTTCCAGGCTGGTCGCGGCGTTGAGCTCGCCGCCGACCTGCTCGATTTCCTCGGCGATGGCACGGGCGGTGCGCTGTTGCGTGCCCTTGAACGCCATGTGCTCGATCAGATGCGAGATGCCGTTTTCCGCGACCGCCTCGTGGCGCGCGCCGCACGACACCCAGATGCCGAGCGAGACGGTTTCCAGATGCGGCATGGCATGCGTGACCACGGTCATGCCGTTGGCGAGCCGCGTGACGTTGGTGCTCATGCCGGCCTCCCGCCGGTGGCACGGGTGCGCGTTTCGACGAAGCGAGCGACCGCGCCGGCGTCATTTTCCAGCACGGCAAAACGCTCCTTGTCCGTCATCAGGGATGAGAGTGCGGGCGGCAGGCCGGGACGCTGGCCCGTCACATGCTGCATCGCATCGGGGAATTTGGCCGGGTGCGCCGTCGACAGCACGATCTGCGGCGTGGGGCCGGCTTTCAGCGCGCGGTCGGCGGCGACGATGCCACAGGCAGTGTGAGGCTCGAGCGTGTACCCGGCCTCGTCGCGGACGCGACGGATGGCGGCCGTGATATCCGCCTCGGTCGCCCCGGCCGCGGTAAAGTCCTGCCGCAGGTGCGCATACGCCTTGCCGATCACGAAGCGGCGCGACTGGCCGAGCGAGGCCATCTGCCCGCGCACTTGCGCCGAGTCGCGGCCCGAGGCCTCGAACAGATAGCGCTCGAAGTTGGAGGAGATCTGGATGTCCATCGAGGGCGAGGTCGTCGCCACCACCTCCCGCATCTCGTAGACGCCGGTTTCCAGCGCGCGCGGCAGGATGTCGTTGGTGTTCGAGGCGATGACCAACTGCTCGATCGGCAGGCCCATCCGGCGCGCCACATAGCCCGCGAAGATGTCGCCGAAATTGCCGGTCGGGACCACGAACGAGACGGGACGGTGTGGTGCGCCGAGCGCGGCTGCGGCGACCATGTAGTAGGTCACTTGCGCCACGATCCGCGCCCAGTTGATGGAGTTCACCGCCGAAAGCGCCACGCGGTCGCGAAAAGCGTGATCGTTGAACAGCGCCTTCACGATCGCCTGGCAATCGTCGAAGGTGCCCTTGATCGCAACCGCGTGCACGTTGGCGTCACCGGGCGTCGTCATCATGCGCCGCTGCACGTCCGACACGCGGCCGTCGGGGAACAGGATCACCACGTCGACCCGCGAGGAGCCGCGAAAGGCCTCGACCGCCGCGCCGCCGGTGTCACCCGAGGTGGCGCCGACGATCGTCGCCCGCTGGCCGCGCTTGACCAGCACGTGGTCCATCAGCCGGGCGAGGAGTTGCATCGCCACGTCCTTGAACGCCAGCGTCGGCCCGTGCGACAGTTCCAGCACCCAGCGGTTGGTGTCGATCTGGACCAGCGGCGTCACCGCCGGATGGCGAAAGCGGGCATAGGCCTCGCGCGCCATGCCGGCGAGCGCGTCGCGGCCGATCTCGCCGCCGGTGAACGGCAGGATCGTCTCGGTCGCGACCTCGGCGAAGGAGCGGCCGGCGAACCCGGCGATCTGCTCGCGCGTCAGCGTCGGCCACGTCTTGGGCAGGTAGAGGCCGCCGTCACGGGCGAGGCCGGCCAGCAGCACGTCCTCGAAACCGAGCTCGGGGGCGAGACCCCTGGTGGAAATGTACTGCACGTTGCTCGCTGTCTCTGCACCTGCGGGGTCAGACCCCCGGATACTGCGGCATGATGGGGACGCGAAAGACGGGCCCGGGCGTCTGACCCCGAACCGACGCTCGACCCTAGAACGGCCATGCGGCTCGAACAAGACGCGCAAGAACGCCTCCGACTTACCCACAAGCCGGTGGAAAACACCGGGCTCCGAGCCGGCCGGCGCGCTACTTGCCCTTGTAGACCGGCTTGCGCTTCTCGTTGAAGGCGCGGATGCCCTCGTGCCGATCCTCGGTGCCGACGGTGCGGTTGTAGGCCTCGATCTCGAAGGTGTAGCCGTCGGCGCGGCCGAGATCGCCGGCCTTGTCGACCGATTTCTTGGCCTGGCGCACGGCCACCGGCGCGTTCTCCGCGATGCGGGTGGCGACGGCCAGCACCTCCTTCATCAGCTCCGCGCCCGGCAGCACCCGGTTGGCGAGGCCCCACTCCAACGCCTCGGCGGCAGTGAACGGCCTGCCGGTCAAGATCAGCTCCTTGGCGCGGCGCAGGCCCACCGCGCGCGGCAGGTTCTGCGTGCCCATGGCGCCGGGGATGATGCCAAGCGCCACCTCGGTCTGAGCGAAGCGGGCGTGATCGGCCGCGTAGATGAAGTCGCAGGCCATCGCGAACTCGCATCCGCCGGCGAACGCCGCCCCATTGACCGCCGCGATCACCGGGATCGGGCAGTCGACCACCGCCTTGACCGCCTGCTCGACGATGGCGTGCTGGCGCCGCCAGGTCGCATCCGTCATGCCGTTGCGCTCCTTCAGATCCGCGCCCGCGCAGAACGCCTTCTCGCCCGCCCCCGTCAGCACGATGCACCGGGCCGTGTCCGCCTCCACGTAGAAGCTCATGAAGCACTCGCGCAGATCGATCATCATCTGCGTGTTGAGCGCGTTCATCGCCTGGGGCCGGTTCATCGCGACGACCAGCACGCCGGGCGCGGGCGTGGAGAGGGCGAGGGTTTCATAGGTGGCGGCGGTCATCGGGGTCTCCGGCGGGTTTCGTATCGCGCCCGCTCTACGACAAATGCGTACCGGAGGAAACTGGGGCCAGCGTCCCGGGAGGACACCGACGCGTTCATTCGAATTCCACAGCGGCGCAAAACGACGGCGCCACTTCTCGCCCAATCCCTATCGGGGGCCTCGACTTTCGCGGGCGGGACGCCTAGATAGATTGGAACCATTCCAGACTTGGCGGATGCCGGCCGACGGGCGTCACGCAACGGAGATCACGGGTATGTTCATCCAGACTGAAGCGACGCCGAACCCCGCCACCCTCAAGTTCATCCCGGGCAAGCCGGTGCTGGCCGAGGGCACGGCCGAGTTTCGCGGCGCAGGCGAGGCGGAGGATTCACCGCTGGCCCAGCGCCTGTTCGAGATCGACGGAGTCACCGGCGTGTTCCTCGGCTCGGATTTCATCTCGGTCTCCAAAGGCCCGGCCGAGTGGCAGAATCTCAAGCCGATGATCCTCGGCGCGATCATGGAGCATTACATGTCGGGCGCGCCGATGGTCGGCGGCGCCAATGACGACAGCGAAGGCAGCTTCGATCCCGCCGACGCGGAGACGGTCTCCACCATCAAGGAGCTGCTCGACACCCGCGTGCGCCCGGCCGTCGCCCAGGACGGCGGCGACATCACGTTCAAGGG
>CAMDBL010000165.1 GCA_945889015.1 Devosia equisanguinis | reverse complement strand
TCACGGCCTCGACGATCAGCTGCTCGATCGTGCCGCCGCCGGTGAGCGAGGCCTCGGACAACCGTCGGATATCCGCGATCTCGAACGCGTCGAATACGTCGTGCACCTCGGCCACGGAGAAGAAGTGGCGCGCTCCGAGTCCCTTGAAGGTGCCGGCGGTGAAATCGCACCAATCGCCGGTCCCGAGGGCGCGGCCGAACCGGAGGTCGGGGTGGGTGTCGGCGAAGTTGACGCCGAAGTAGCGGCCCCCCGGCTTCAACACGCGGTGGATCTCACCGACGAGACGGCGGATGGTGGGCGCCCGGCATTGGCCGAGGCTGCTGCGGTCGATCACTGCATCGAACATCGAATCGCCGAACGGCACCCGGTCGCCATCCATGGGCAGCACGCGAGCATCGGCGGGATAGGACGGATCGACCAATCGCAACGCGTCACGGGCCAGTGCTACCGCGGTCGGCGCTGCGTCGGTGCCGAACGCCTGATAGCCGTTCTCGGCTAGGAACCAGAGATGGTTGCCGACGCCGCAGCCGAAATCGAGCACGCGGTGGGGGCCACCCGCCGCCTTGAGGCGCCGGAGGACGAATGTCACCACCGCATCGAAGGGGTAGTTCACCCGTCCTTCGCCTCGACGGTAGCGCGTCTCCCAGACTTCGCGGTTGTCGCTGGTCATCTCGTTGGTCTCTTGCAGCTCACGCCACCATTAGGTTGATGTCGCGCATCAGTGTCGAGAACGTCGATGCGGTGTTGCCGGTGTCGTGGCGGGCGGCGAGGCCCGCCGCCTCGCCGGCAAGCACGTCGCCGGGCAGCGGCACGCGGCCGGGTTGTTCAATGTAGATGCCGTCGTCGCGGCCTCGCCTGGAGACGAGCTGATTGGCGTTGGCTTGGTGGGGCGAGAACGGAATATCGATCAGGCCGCGGTCGAAAGCCATAGCCACCGAGCGCCAGAACGTCCGTGGGGGTAGATCGAAGATGGCGGTCATGATGGCGTCCAGACCACGCCGGATGCGGTGGGCCTCCTCGTCGGCGTGCGCGCTGGTGAGTGGCGCGCCGACGCTCGAGCGGTCGAGGATATAGCGCACGAGTTGAACCGCCTCGGCGTTGTTGTGCGCCGTCGGGATGCCGATCGCCTCGTCCTTGGTCTTGGTGACAATCTTGTCGGCACCGATCATGCCTGCGATCTGGGCCGCTCCGGCGATCAGCGCCAGCGCCCGCGTCGCATCACGAGGGAAGGCTCCCATCCACTGATGATAGACGAGGTGCAGGCAGACCGGCCCCAATCCGAGCCGGCTGAGATAGTCGGCAGAGGCTTCGCGCAGCACGCGCCCCAGGGCCAGATCTTGCGCGAGCGAGCCGGTCTGGGCGAAGCTCACCGCGAACGAGGTGACACCCTGCTCTGCGGCGAGTAGCAGCTCACACAGCTCGACGACTGCGACCAGAACGGGCGGAACCAGCGTCGCCGTCAGCACGCCGAACGATTCGCGGTGGATCGGTCGCTCCGGCGTCGAATGCATAGCGCACAGCCGGTCGACGTATTGCCAGTTCAGCACGGCCTCGGCGAGTGAGTGGGCCTTTGTGTACGGAAGCGTATATGTCAGCGCGCCGCCTTCGATCTCGGTGATGCCGGCGGCCAGCGCTATTTCCACGAGCAGGCGTGCGTCCGGTGTCCCGTGCCGGAGCGAGATCGGCCGTTCGAGGCCCTCGGACAGGCCGCGGCTCACCAAGTAACCGTGGTTCACCAGCGGATAGCCGTTGAGCAGGTTGCGATCCTCGACCTCGCTGCGCTGGAGCAGGATGGCAGCGGTTTCGTAGTCGTTCTGACGCGTATGGCTGTCGATGGTCAACGGAATGAAGTCGGCGCCGCCTGCCTTCAGCGCGAGCATGAGCTGCTTTTGCTCTTCGTAGCGGGCAAAGCCGCCGCGTGGCTGGATCAACGTGCGACGTCCCCGTCCCTTCAGGCTGCGCGAGGCGAAGACGCTGTCGGGCAGGCCCGCCAGCCAGCCGGCCGCCGCATCGAGGTCGGGCGCCGGCGAGGGTGACCGCGCGAGCACGCGCCGCCGCAACGGCGAGAGGTCCTCGATCAATGCGTCAGCGCGCGGCAGTCCCATCCATGTCCTTTCTCAGGGTCTTGGTGAGCGCGTCGAAATCTGTGGTGCCGTAAAAGACCCGGTCGATGCCGACGCGGGTGAACATCGCCTCGACCTCGTCGCGCGGCAACTCGCCGGTGACGACGTTACCGCCGAGGTAGAGTTTGACGTGGTCGAGGCCGCGCGCGGCGAACCGGGCCTTGAGCCCGTGGCACCAGTGAGGCGCCTCGCCGTTGAGCGATCCGATCAGCACGGCTTCCGCGCCGACCTCGAGCGCGGCATCGGCGAACTCGTCCGGCTTGACGTTGGTGCCGAGGTTCAGCACCTCGAAGCCGGCGCTCTGCAGACTCATTTCCAGGATGCGGTTGGCGACAACGTGGATGTCGTTGCCGATGACCCCGATCACCACGGTGCCGATCGTGTTGCGGCCGCTGGTCACGGCGTGCCTCGCATCGCGGCCATGCACCAGGGGTCGCGCTGCAGTCTCGGCACCAGTGCCTCGGCAACTGCCTTTGACCCGATCAACCTGTGCGCACAGCCGGCGTCTACGATCTCGCGGGCTATTCCGCTCGCGACGAGCTCGTGTCCCACCGGCTCACGGTCGCGATTCCAGGGTATCTCCTCGATACGGACGAAGTGTACGGCGCGTCCGGGGCCCTCACTGGCGTCTACTTGACGGATCGTGCCCGTAAAGGCCTCGTCGCGGCGAAACGGCACCTCGGCCAATCGCTCCAGGTGCATGAACCAGGAGTAGCCCTGGTCCCAATCGATGCCGAGGCCGATCATCTTGACGTCGGCATCGAACAGATTGGCGAACACCGATCCGACGCCGAAGCAGCTGTCGGAGGGCCGGCGCATCAGCTCGGCGGCCTTGGGACCGATCGCCGCCTGCGCGAACAACCCGCATGTGCTGCGCACGGCGCCAGGCTGCTTGCGCACGTGCTCGGAGAGGGCGCCATTGAACGAGGGGCTCGCCTTGACGTCAAAGGTTTCACCGCGCCGGAAAGAGGCGGTGAAAGTCGGCACCACCAGTGTGCCCTCAGGGCCGATCGTCTCCTGAATGGCGGTGGTCAGGCCGGCAATGCTACCCTCCACGAGACCGAGAGAGGGGATGAACGCGGCAACGCTGATCGTATCGCCGGCACGCACGCCGAGCGCCTGCATCAGCTCGACGATCTGGCGTTTAGAGGTCCGCTTCATGACTTGGTCAGCATCTCGAGTGCTCGGGTCTTTGCGAGAGTGCGGTCAACCTTGCCTTGGTTGCCGGGCGTAACTGCGAAGCCCTGCTGCACAAGCACGCGGCTCGGGATCATGTAGGCCGCAAGCCGCTCGCGCAGGAACGATTTGACCGCCGCCTCCTCGACCGTGTGACCATCGCGCGCGATCGCGACGAGGATGATCTCCTCGCCGAGCACGTCATGCTCTCGGCCGAACGCGACGGCGTGCTCGACGTTGCCCATCTGCTCGGCGGCGCGCTCGATCTCCTCTGGGCTAACGCGATGACCCGAGGTCTTGATCATGTTGTCGCGCCGGCCCATGAAATAGATATAGCCGTCCTCGTCGCGGTTGACGAGATCGCCCGAGTAAACGACGGTCTCGGCGTTGCCGGAGGGGTCGGCCAACGTCTTGAACCTCTCGGCCGTCTTCTCCGGCGCGTTCCAGTAGCCCTTGGAAATCACACCTCCCCGATGGACCAGCTCGCCGGGTACTCCGGGCGCGCATTCCTGGCCGTGCTCGTCGAGCACCAGCATCTGGGCATCGGGAATGGCTTTGCCGATCGAGCCGGGTCTGCGGTCGACCTCCGATGGAGGCAGGTACGTCGAGCGGAACGCCTCGGTGAGGCCGTACATCAGATAGAGGTCGGTCTTGGGGAACGCCGAGCGGATCGCGCGGACTGTCGGCAATGGCATACGGCCGCCGCTGGTGGTGATCCGCTTCAGCGTGGTGATGCCTTCGGCGAATTCGGGCTTGAAGAAGCGCGGATCGAACAGCCGGTTGAGGAAGACGGGCATCAGCGCCAGGGTCGTGATGCCGCTCGCCCTCAGGAACACGAACAGGTCTTTGGGAAAGTGGAAAGTGGTGAAGTGCAGCTCCGCGCCGACGCGAATGGCGCCGTAGAGCTGGTTGAGGCCGTAGTCAAAATTGAGCGACATCACCTGTGCGAGCCGGTCGTCGGGACCAAGGCCGAGATAGTCTGCGCTCGTCACGATGCGGGCGCCGTCCCAGAGATTGCGATGCGAGAGCACGATGCCCTTCGGCAAGCCAGTTGAGCCTGACGAGTAGATGATCGCGGCGCTGTCCTGGCCGATGATCTGCGGCCGCCAAGGTGAGGCCGGAGCGTCGACGATGGCTTCGAGCGTGCCGATGGCCCGCGGAGAGGATCCGCCGACGCTAATGATCCGCAGAGTGCTCACGAGATCGCCGGCAGCATCGATCCGGTCGTGATCGGCGATCAACGCCTTGACGGAGCAATCGCGCAGGATGTGGCGGACCTGATCGGGCTTCAACAGCTCGCTGACCGGGACCATGATCGCCTCGGACGCCAGCGCACCGAGCTGTGCGATCGCCTGCTCGTGGCTCTTGCCCATCAGAACAGCGACGCGGTCGCCCTTGGCGATGCCGAGCGATCGCAGGTAGGCGCCGATGGCGAGCACCTGGCGATGGACCTCCGCGAATGTCAGTCGCTTGGTCCCCTCGACGAGCAGCGTGCGGCGCGCGTCGGTCACAGCGCGATCGGCGAGATCTGCGAGCGGTGAGCTAAGCATGCTGGGTAAGTCCCGTCTGATGGCAGTGGCGTTGAGCGAAGCGCGCGATGGTGCTCCACGTTTCCTCCGGCCGGTCGAGCCAGGGATAGTGTCCGGCCCTCGCGACCGACGCGAACTCCGCGTTGGGTAGCGCGCGGGCGAGCGTATCGACGCCTGCGGCGTAGCGGCTCGACGTGCCGTAGAGGCAGAGCAGTGGAGCGACCCTTCGATAGGACGAGAGAACATTGCCCGAGCGCACGTCACGCGCGCAGGCGTCCGCCGCGTCCCAGACCGTCGTGGCCTCACACTGCTGCCATGCCGCCGCCAGCCGCCGCAACTGGGTATCGGCCAGTGGAGTTTTGATCTGGCCTTTGAGGATCATGTGCGCGGCTCGCTGCAGGCGCGCATGCTCGCTCGCGAAGTCGCTCCGGGTGAACGAGAGTATGCGGGACGAAAAATCCAGGTGATCGGCAACGAGGTTGCCTTCGAGCAGCACCACCGGTGTCGCAGTGTTGCTCCGAGTCCGGTGGGCGAGGGCGCCGGAAAACGAGTGCGCGACGATACAGTGCGGGCGGCCGGCCGTACCCTCGGTGATCGCCGTGGCGAGGGGCTTCGCGATGTCATCCAGGCTCGCCCAGCCTGTTGGTGGCTGAGAGTGGCCGAAGCCAGGAAGGTCGAGAGCCAGCAGCCCGAAGCCGTCGAGGTGGCGATCCGTGAACGCGCTCTCGAATTGATCCGCTCCGCCGTTCATGCCGTGTAGCAGCACGAGCACGGCTTCTCCCGGCCGGGTCAGGCCGGATACACCGTTGGAAACTTCGATCCGCTGCAAGGGCGGCTACCTGTACGTTCCTCGCGCCGCCGTGGCGACGATGGCGTTGATCGAGCGGAAGTTGTCCGCCGACATTTCGTTCTGGTCGATGGAAATGCCGTGCTGCTCGTCGAGATGGACCAGCAGCTCCATCAGCTCGAGCGAATCGATGACCTCGGCCTGGAACAGATCCTGGTCGTCACTCGCAATGATCTTGAGCCGGTCGTTGAAGAAGGCTCGCGCGATCTCTCGCAGCCGCGTCTCATCCATTGCTCGTCTCCATGCGAGTCGCAGACGCGCGCTGTTGCAGCGCCAGGCCCGTGCTCCACCACTCGTGCTCGCTGTCGATGATCACCTTCGCTCGTCTCGTCGCGCCGGTGGCGGCGGTCAGACATGCCCCGACATCGTCTATCGTCAGGGCGCATGCCCCACCGCCGGTGACGAGCAGCGTGCCGACGGCCTCGATCGGGATGGTATCGCTCGCCGCCTTGAGCGCGAGCCAGAGGCAAGCCTTGTCGGCCAGGCCGCTCGGCAACTCGCCGTGCTGGAGACTGGCGAATGCTTCGCGATGCAGGACGCCGTAGAGCGCTTCGAGCAGATCGATGCTGTCGACATCTGCGAGCCGGGCAGCGATGCCGGCGGGATGTCCGATGCCGAACGGGCAAACGATCCAGCACGCAGATCCCGCCGCCGTCATGAAATGCAGGTCGGTCGTCGTCGACCCAACGTCGATCAGGATCGCCTCGCAGCCGTCGGTCCGGGCCATTTGCTGGAATGCTGCCGACACCGCGCGGTGCGTCGGCAGGATCGCCGAATCTGTCATGCGCTTCACTTCCCCGAGCTTCGACACGTGGATCACATCCTCCGCGACGAGCCGGCTGACGAGTGAGGCCAGATCGGCGTTGAGTAATGGCGGTCCTGTTGTCGCGGGGTTTTGCAGCACGACGAGCGAGGGCCACCTCTGCCGGGCGGCGTCCACGGCCTCGACATGCCCGGTGTAGGCGATCGTGCTGGCGGGATAGAGATGGGGAGAGAGTGCCGCGAGGCCAGCGCGGACGGTATCGGGCTTGAAGCGGTCGATGCCACCGGCCACCACCAGCAAATCGACGGGATCCAATGCTGTGTCGGGCGGCTCGCGCCACTGCATGTGATAGTCGATCCGCGCGCCGGCGAGCTCAAGGGTGCGGGCGACAGCGGCGCCGCTGACGCTACGACTGAGTGAGAGGATTCCGGCATTGATGCCCCCGCGCATGGACGACGAGATCCGGACCGGGATGCCGCTGCCGGTCCCGGCTGCGAGGGCTTCGAGGCAGGCGGCAACGTCGTCGGCGACCGACATCACGCTTTTCAACGGGCGGGTGTCGCGCACCATGATCGCGCCGGTGCCATGCCGGCGCACCCCCTTGATCGCACCGCTTCCGATGTCGATGCAGGCGATGGTTGGCGGCAGCGTGCTCATGAGAACAGCTTCCGTAGCTCCGCGACGGCATCGGGATCGGGCGTCATCGGCTTGCGCAGTGCCTCCTCCAGCGCGGCGCAATTGATCACCGGCAGGCCGCGGTCGCTCCAGCCGATCGGCAGGATACGCGCAATGCGCTCGACGAGCGGGCGGACATCGTCGGCGAGGTACCCGGCGCCGAAGTCGATGAACACCACGGGCTTGCCGGACACCAGCGCCTGGCAGAAGACACGCGAGTAGGGATCGTCGAACAGCATGGTGTCCGCGGCGGCGACGAGTCCCTCGAAGCTCTCGGTCGGAATGTCGACGATGGTGTTCAAAGGATGCGCCCGCTTCAGCAGCAGGCCCTCCGGGTGCGGTCGGCAGAGCAGCTCGACCGGCATGTCGCGGATCAATTCGGCAAGCCGCATCTGCCAGTCGAGATAGACGATGTCGGGAAGCGCCGCCGGGATCGTCTGTCGAAAACCGCGCAGAATGCCGGGCGCATAGAGCACGCGCGGCCGGTTGCTGGTGGGGGGGGGCGAGAAGCTGTAGGCCTCGGCGCGGGACTTGGGTGGTGCCGCCTCGATCGTCCGTTCCCGTCCGGCGGGAATGAGCCCTTCCAGACGCCCCGTGCGCCAGCGGCTGGCCATGCCTTCCGACGGCATCACCAGACGGTCGGCGGCAAACAGGTCGACCAGCGCCAGCCAGTCGCCGACGTCGTGCAGCGCGCGGTTGTCGCCGTGGTCGAAGCGCACCACCGAGTGGCCGCGCCGCAGCGCCTCAAGGCCGAGCACGCGAGAGGGCCAGTAGCCTCCGGTGCCCGCCCAGGTGATCCCCGGCATGCGCGGTAGCCGACGCGCCGCCGCCAGCTGGCGCTCGGCTAGTCCAAGCGCTTCTCCGCTCCGCTCGGTGAGGAGGTTGCGCAACCGGGCTCCGATCGGCGCCGGGAGGCCGGCTGGAACCAGGACGTCGACGAGGGGCGCAATCAGCACTTGCCAGCGCGAGGGCGTCGGTCCGTACTCGGTGAGAGCGATGACGCGAGCGAAATCGGTCTCTGCGTGGCGATACAACTTGCGTTGGGGCGAGGCCTTGGCGCAGCGGTCGAGCAGGGAGTTGCGGCTGTGCACGACGACGTGTGGTGCCAACACCGTCGCCGGCATGGCGAGTGTTGGTGTCCACTGCGAGGTACGGGCGAGTCGCCGCAGGAACGCCTTCGGCACGGAGGGCGAGGATTTCGAGTAGGGCAGCGGCGCCATTGGCTCGGGTGCGTCGGAGGTGCCGGCGAGATAGTCGAGATCGCGCGAGGAGGAGTGCATACCGATGCCCTCGCGATGGGCGGCGGCGGCGGTGATCGCCATCTCGGCGAGCGAGCCGCCGATCCGGAATATCGGCCCGCAGGCCAGTGCGGCGATGGCGTGATCGTCCGGATCCGAGATCGATGCGATGTGGCGTACGAAGGCGGTCAATGCGCCCCTGAGGTGGCCCCTCACGTCACCATACACGCGCGGCCAAGCGAGCGTGCGACGCCAATCCGCCAGAGTTTCGCTCGCCGGGAAGTCGTAGGCGACCGCGGAGCGGATGTCGGTCGTCACCGCGCGGCGCTCCCGAGCACGCCGGCAAGTGTCGCCAGATCGACGATCGCCAGCACCTCCTCGGTCTCCAGGGGGCGGCCTAGATGCTTTTCCAGCTCCTCCACGATCCTCAGGTGATTGAGGCTGTCCCACTTCTCGTACGTGTCGATGCCGGCGTCAGCTGGCACCTGTTCGGCTGCGACCTGCAGTGCCCGCGCAATCAACTCCCGCGCCGTCGTCTCCGCGCTACGCATGCCAGTCGTTCCGGTTGATGGCGAAGTGCAGCATGTCGGCGTTACGGCCATCGATGACGGCGAAACCCTTGGTGATACCGGTCAGCCGCCACTTCTGCTTGCGGAAATTGTAGATTGCAGGCGTGTTGACCGAGAAGCAGCCGGCTTGCACGCGGTCGCAGCCGAGTTCTCCGAAGGCCCACTCAAGAATACGTGCCCGCGTCTCCAGTGGCACGGCACGCCCCCAGTGGTCGCGGTCGCCAATCATCACGCCGACGGTGGCGTAGCGCTCCTCCGGATGCCAGCGAAACGAATGCGTGCCGATGTGCAAGCCATCCTTGGTGAAGATCCCAAACAGGAATTTCTGTGTCCCGTCGTGGCTCGCGATGTAGTCGCGAATCGTCTGCAGCGTCTGGTTTGGACCGTCGACTTCCAGCGTGCGGGTAATCTCGGCGTCGTGGAGCCAGCCGAGATAGCGCGGGGTCGCATCCTGCAGCGTCAACGGCCGAAGAACGTAATGCGCCGTCTCGAGGCGCGGTGTGGGTTCCGATGTTCCGGTCATACGGGCGTCAGGTTATTGCAGAGCCGGGCGACGGCGGTGCGGTCGAGCTTGCCGCGTTCAGAGCGTGGGATCGATTCGACGATGAACCAGCGTTGCGGCCGCTTTTCTCGCGCGAGATGCTCGGCGACCCAGCATTTGAGGCTGGCGATGTCGAACCCTGCCGCATCCGAGGGGCAGACGGCGACTGCGACGATCTCGCCCGCGAGGGCGTCGGGCATGCCGAAGGCGCAGACGTCGCGCACGCTCGCCTGCTGCTCCAGTAGAACGTCTATGTCCTCGGGACTGACCTTGATGCCGGCCTGATTGATCTCGTGCTTGATCCTGCCGGTCAGCCGAATCGTGCCGTCGCGGTCGATTCGTCCGGTGTCGCCGGTTCGCAGCCAGCCGCCGGTCAGCGCCTCGGCGGTCAGGTCCGGCCGTTGCAGGTACTCGACCATCAGGCTCGGCGGCTGCACGACGATCTCGCCGCGACCTTCGGCGCGAAGCTCGCCGTCGTCGCCGATCACCGCGGCGTCACCGCCCCACATGCGGCCGACCAATCCATCCTCCGGCTGGTGATCGGCCGCGCTCGCGCCGGCGATCCAGTTCGCGGTTTCCGTGATGCCGTACATGTTGACCACGTTGCGGGTGCCGCACCACGCGGCGATTTCGCGCCACAGCGTTGCCGACAATGGCGCCGACCCGACGTGCACGCGCCGCAATGTTCCCTTCTGCGGCGGCTTGGAGGCTTTCATGGCGAGTCGCCAGAACGAGGGCACCGAACTCATGAAGGTGATGTCGAGCCGGTCGAGAGTGGCGCCGAGCTGGGCGGCAGCTCTCAGATCGTTGCCGGCGAACAGCGTCAAGTCCCCGCCGGACGCGAGGGCGGTCAAGGCATTGCCGATGAGACCGTGGCCGAAGTGGGTCGGAAGCGGGCAGAGCACGCGCGCGCGTTCGGCTGCGGGGATGACCGTTTGGTTCAAGGCGATGCGGGCGGCGAGGCTGCGGAAGCTGTGCACCACGCCTTTGGGAGTTCCGGTGGTGCCGGAGGTGAACAGGATCAGCGCCGG
>CAMDBL010000164.1 GCA_945889015.1 Devosia equisanguinis | reverse complement strand
TCTGACACCGCCACTGTCGGGGTGCCGGCGCCGGGGCGATCGAGCCCCGCGAAGTGCGAAGCTTGCGCGGTTTTCGTTGCTGGTGCCCCGCCCCTCGCCGCCGACGCCACAGCGTCAGCACCAACCCGAAGCCACCGATCCAGGTTCTAATGCAAGCATCCTGGTGGTGCTGCAACGTGTCCGTTGCGTCGAGTTGCCGAGTTATTGGATCCGGTGACTGCTTCCAGGAAAACTGAAAGGCTATCAGGCGGCGTGGCGCTGTCGCGAAGCGTGCAAACTCCCCGAGGATCGGCGTGACCATCCAAAACGGCCACCCTTAAAGGCAAAGTTCGCCAAGTCGCGGTCCGCCCACCGGCTGCCGATTCTGCGAGAGAAGTCGACAAACTCGAGGTCTGGAATAGCAAGCTCTCGACGCATATGCGCTGATCACGCGCAATGTCGGACTGTATATCAGAAATAACCGAAACAAGTGATTTGGATAATCTGTCCATGTTCGACTTCTCACGAGGGAAGCATGCATTCGGGTCGCGATATGCGGTGTCGTTGCGGCAAGCGTCCGTGACGGCCGAGTTTTCTTCGATTACCATCGTATTGGCGGCAAAAGAAGGCTGAATTGAAGTTCGATTTGTGAGCGGTGGTGCGAATTCTGGATCGCCTTCAATGACCGTTATGGCGCCGCGGCCATTGTCGAGTTCGACGTTGTAGATGTAAAGGGGGTGCCGGGCGTCATGGGCCTGCGCCGCCAATCCGTCGTCGGGGTCGAATTCGCCGCTATCGAAGTCGATGCAGGAAATGATGACGGTGATTTCATTCTTGTAGCACATGACGAAGCAGCGCATCCGGGCATTGCCGAACCGGCACTGGATGAAGCCGGTCTCGTGGGTTCCGAGGAGGTGGCAGTCCAGCAATCGGCTGTTGAGCGCTCGCAGCAGAGCCTTGAAATAGTAGTGCTGAACCGGCGTCCAGGATCGGCGCGCCACAAACAGGGTTTCCGTGATTTCGGTAGTGACAAAAAGGTTGAGTATCGACATGGACCACCGCTCGATCCGCCAAGCAAGTCATCAGTATGGCGCCGGGTCATGGTCAAATCTGGGCGGATGCAACTCGGTGCAAAAGCGTTCAGGTGGCTGTGACGTACAAGGCACAGCCATCTGATCGGGGACAGCAAGAGGGAGTTACTTGGCGGCTTTCGCCATCGGTTGAGGCTGTGCGTCCTCAGTCACCGGCGCGCGGGTCTTGCGACGGTCGCGGGCGAGATAAGTATATACGGCCGGTGTCACGAACAACGTGAACAGCGTGCCGACGATCATGCCGCCGGCGATCACGAGGCCGATGGCGAAGCGGCTGGAGGCTCCAGCGCCGGTGGCGCGCAGCAGCGGGACCATGCCGACCACCATGGCGGCCGTCGTCATCAGGATCGGACGCAGCCGGATCGCGGCGGCGCGCTCGATCGCCTCGCGTGGCGAGACGCCTTCGGACTCCTGCAGGTTGTTGGCGTAGTCGACCATCAAGATGCCGTGCTTGGAAATCAATCCGATCAGCGTGACGAGACCGATCTGGGTGTAGATGTTGATCGTCGCGGCGCCGAAGATCATCGGGAACAGGGCACCAAACATCGACGTCGGCAGTGCGACCAGGATGATGAACGGGTCGCGGAAGCTCTCGTACTGGGCGGCGAGCACCAGATAGATGATGATCAGCGCGAACACGAAGGTGATGACCAGCGAGCTGCCTTCCTGCACGTACTGCCGGCTCTCGCCCATGAAGTCGATGCCGAAGCCCTGCGGCAGCTTCTCGGCCGCCTTCTCCTTCAGGAACGCCACCGCCTCGCCGACGGTGCGGCCGGGGAACGGCGCGCCTTGCAGTAGCGCGGAGTTCTGCTGCTGGAAGCTGGTCAGTGCGTTCGGTTGCACCGACTGGCTTACGCTGGCGACGCTCGACAGCGGCACCAGCGCGCCGGTGGAGGTGCGGACCTGATAGCGGGTCAGCCAGTCGGCGGTCAGCCGGAACTCGCGCGGCACCTGCGGAATGACCTGATAGCTACGGCCATACATGTTGAAGCGATTGACGTAGTTGCCGCCGAGCAGCGTCGCGAGCGAGCCACCGATGTCGGCCATGGTGATGCCGAGTCGGTTGGCCTTGTCATGGTCGATCTTCAACTCGATCTGCGGTGTGTCGAACTTGAGGTCGGTGTCGGTGAAGATGAATAGGCCGCTTTTCTGAGCCTCGGCCTGCAGCTCGGCGAGGAGCGACGCGAGCTGGGGATAGTCCGCGCTCGAGGTCAGCACCATCTGCACGGGCGGGCCACCGGTGCTGCCCGGTAGCGACGGGCGTGCGAACGAGAACACGGTCGCGCCGGTGATGCCGGCGAGCTGCTGTTGCAGGCCCTGCTGCACCTGCTTCTGGGTCCGTTGGCGCTCCTCCCAGGGCACCAGCAACATGCCGGCGAAGGCCTGATGCACGTTGTTGCCCATGCCGTTGATGGCGAACACGTGCGCCTTCTCGGGAACCTTGGAGAACACCTTGTAGAGTTCGGCGGTGACGTTCTCGGTGTAGTCGATGTTGCCGGACTGCGGCGTCTTGACGATGTTGAAGAGGATGCCCTGGTCCTCCTCGGGCGCGAGCTCCGCCTGTGTGGTGGAGTAGATCAGGCCGGTCCCGGCGATGACGCCGGCGAGCACAAGCAAGGTGATCGGGCGATAGTTCAAGCTGCCGTGCAGCCGGCGCTGGTAGCGCTGCTTCAGGCCCTCGAACAGACCGTCGAGGAAGCGGGTGAAGCGACCACCGGACGTGTCGTGCTTGAGCAGCTTGGAACACATCATCGGCGACAGCGTCAGCGCCACGATGCCGGAGACGATCACCGCGCCTGCGAGCGTGAAGGCGAACTCGCGAAACAGCGAGCCGGTGAGGCCCGAGACGAAGCCGATCGGTGCATAGACGGCCGCGAGCGTGATGGTCATGGAGATGACCGGGACCGCGATCTCGCGGGCGCCGACCAGCGCCGCCTCGTGTGGGGACAGCCCTTCCTCGATATGGCGGTGGATGTTCTCGACCACGACGATGGCGTCGTCGACGACGAGACCGATGGCGAGCACCAGCGCGAGCAGCGTCAGCAGGTTGATCGAGTAGCCGAGCGCCAGCAGGCAGAACATCACGCCGATCAGCGACAGCGGGATGGTGACAATCGGTATGATCGTCGAGCGCAGGTTGCCGAGGAACAGGAAGATGACGACGATGACGATGCCGGCCGCCTCGAGCAGCGTCTTCTGCACCTCCGAGATCGAGGCGTCGATGAACTTGGTCGCGTCGTAGGCGATGGCGGCGTCCATGCCGGCGGGGAGCTGGCGCTGGATCTCGGGGAAGGTCTCGCGAACGGTGCGGATCACGGTTAGCGGGTTCGCCGACGGCGTCGCGAAAATGCCGACGAAGACCGCCTTGAGACCGTCGAACACCGACGAGCTGTCGGCACCTTCCGGGCCGAGTTCGATGTCGGCGATGTCGTCGAGGCGGATGAGCGCGTCGCCGCGCGCGACCACGACCAGCTTGCGGAACGCATCGGGCGTGACGAGCGAGGTCTCCGCGTTGATCGTCGTCTGCACGTAGTCGCCCTTCACCTGGCCGGCGGCCGAGGTGAAGTTGTTGGCTGCAAGCGCATTACGGACGTCGATCGGAGTGACGCCGAGCGATGCCATCTTGTCGGGATTGAGCCAGGCGCGCATGGCGAACGTCTGCCCGCCGAGGATCTGCGCGTTGGCGACGCCGTTGATGGCCTGCAGCTTCGGCTGGATGACGCGGGTCAGGTAGTCCGTGATCTGCGAGGCGGTCAGATCCTTGGAGTTGAACGACATGTACATCAGCGCCGTGGTCTCGCCGGTCTGCTTGATGACGACCGGATCCTGCGCTTCGCGCGGCAGCTGGCTCTTGACCTGATTGACCTTCGCCAGCACGTCGGCGACAGCGCGGTCGGGGTCGGCGTCGAGCCTCAGATTGAGCGTGACGAGGGAGGTGTTCTGCTGCGACGACGAGGTCAGCGTGTCGATGCCTTCCGCGCTCGCGACAGCTTGCTGGATCGGCGTCGTGATGAAGCCCTTGATCAGCTCGGCATTGGCGCCGGGATAGACGGTGGTGATGGTGATCGTGGTGTTGGTGATCTCGGGATATTGGCGCACCGGCAGATTGAACGCCGAGGCGAGGCCGATCAGCAGTATGAGCAGGCTGACGACGCTCGCCAGCACCGGCCTCCGGATGAAGATGTCCGTAAACGACATGGGTGATCTGCCTTAGAGCCTGGGCCGCTCGCCGGACCGCTCCAGCGGCTGCGAGTTGTCGACGCGAATGCGGGCGCCCGGATTCAGCTTCAGCTGCCCGGTGGTCACGACGACCTCGCCTGCCGAGATGCCGGAGGTGATGGCCACCCGTCCTTCGCGCGTCTGTCCCGTCCGCACGAAGCGTCGCTCGGCGATCTGCGGCGGTGCCGCGGCAGGTGTGCCCGCGCCGGCCGGGGCCGCCGTCGTGGGTGTTGCTGCCGCTGGGCTCGCCTCGGCCGATCCGGCCGCTGCCGGGGCGGGCGCGACGACGTAGATGCTGTCGCCGTAGAGGCTGAAGGTGACGGCGGTGCGTGGCACGGTCACCACATCGGCCGGCTCGCCGGCGAGCACGGCGATATTGACGAACATACCCGGCAACAGCTTGCGCTCGGGATTGACGACGATTGCGCGCACCAGCAGTGTTCGCGTGTCGGTCGCGACGCGGGCATCGAGCGACTGAATCTCCCCGCGAAACACCTGGTCTGGGTATGCGTCGACGGTCGCCTCGATCTTCTGGCCGACTTTGAGCTTGCCGATCAAGTTCTCGGGTATCGGGAAGTCGGCCCGGATCGGATCGAGCTGCTGCAGCGAGACCATTGCCATCCCGGGCGAGACGAACTGGCCCTTTTCCACCTTGCGGATGCCGAGCCGGCCCGCGAACGGCGCCACGATGTTCTTTTGCGCGATCACGGCCTCGATCTTCTTGACGGCGGCAGCGGTGGTGTCGCGCTTGGCCTTGGCCGTGTCGAGGTTGGCCTCGGACGTGACGTTGCGCCGGATCAGATCGGCTTGGCGGGCATAGGCCAGCTCGGCTTCCTTTTGCGACGCCTGCGTGCTGGCGAGGTCGGCCTGCTCCACCGAAGTGTCGAGTGCGACCAGTGGTGCGCCGGCCATCACGTCGGTGCTGCTCTCGAACAGCACGTCCTTGACGACACCGGCGACCTGGGGCGCGACGTCGATCCCCTGCGAGGCGGTGAGCGTTCCGATCGAGGTCAGCCGCTCGATCCAGCGCTCGGCGCGTGCTGGCTCGGCCGCCACCGCGGCGGGAGGCGGCACGTTCTTGGTGATGAAGCCACGGATCATGTTCGGCTTGAACACGGTCTGGAAGTAGCCAAGACCGCCCAGGAGCAGGGCGATGAAGATGCCGACGAAGAGGAAGCGTTTGATCATGCCGAACCAGTAGCGGAATTTTGGTGAAGGGGGGACAAGGTTTATGCCGCACTGCGGTAACGGCTACGTGAGACGTGGCGACGCAATCCGCAAGCCCCGCCCGTGTACGATCAATTTCACGGCCCAGACGTCAAGCCATGCACCAAGGACGATCGAGCCTTGCACTTTCCGACAGGCCAACCGACGGTCCGACCGACAATTCCGGCTCGAACGTGCGGACTCGATGCCGCTGAGGGCCCGACCGCTCGTCGGGTCCAACCCACCGGCCCCGTTCACTTGGACTTGATGCCGGCGGCCTCACCTGTGGGCTTCTTCGGAGGCGCTTGAGAAGAGAAGCGATTGAGGACGATATCGGGTGACGACGTGTTGTGTTGGGAGGGCGAGCGGCGGCCGAGCCAGACGTCGGTGGCTGCGGCGTTGCCGAACGACAGGATCGCATCCTCGCGCCAGCCGGCCGCGCCTTTCTCACGGACGGCGATGCGGGCCACGTCGTTGTTGAACTCGGTGACGTACATCGAGCGGATCATGGCGAAGGGGCCAGCCGTCACGGGCTTGTCGAAGGCCACGTCGATGGCGGTGATCCTCTGGTCATTGCGCACCATGTCCAGTCGCGCCGTGCCGCCGCGCTCGAACGACACCGTGAAGCGCCTGAGCTTGGGATCGAAGGCGAGTTCCTTGAAGCGGACGATCGGCCGGCCGCCATCCTGCTCCACCGGGCCGACCAGGAACGAGGATCCGAACGCGGTCGGCGCGCGACCTTCCGGTGCGAGCGGCCGCGGTCGCCAATAGCCGTCCTGCGGGTAGACCACGAGGACTTCCTCGCCGCCCATCGGCCGGATCATCCAGACCTGTACTATGTGCAAACCCTTCTCGACCCGGTCGCCGATGCGGACGGTCGCGGGTGCGGCGCGCCAATAGGTCGGCAGCGTCCATCCGACCAGCCAGAAGTCGGGCTCCTCGTAGATGGTCTTACGGGTCGGCACCTTGACGGCGGAGGCGACCACCGGATCGCGGCTCATGTCGCACGCGGTCCAGTCGGCCTCGAAGCTGTCGCGCTGGAGCATGCCGGCATAGACCGGATGCGCCGCCTCGATCCGGAAGCTCTTCACCTCGGCGCTGGCGAAGCCGACACTGACGTTGTCCTTCTCAGCGCACAGCACCGGCTCGGACGCGTTCGTCACTTCTACGGCGAGGCCATCCAATGTCGCGGCGGCGGCAGGCGCGACGGCTGCCGCCGAAATCCAGGCCGCGGCGCAGGCCGTGAGCACGCCGTTCACAATTCTGGAGCTGGTCAGGCTGCCCTTCACGGCGATCCCCCGTTGCGCGTCACATTCCCGGGCACGATTACCGCGCCAACGGAAACATAACAAGAACATTCTTCGATGGTGCCGGCAAATGGCGCTCAAACGTCGCCCAACACCGCGTATACGTCGCCCGAGTTTGCCTCGTGTGGCAGCGCTGCGATGTGACCGATCATGGCGGTTTGCTCGACCCAGCGGCCGAAGGTCAGCCTCTGGCTTTCGCCGAGGGCGACGTCGAACCGGTAGGGGGCGATCGCTGCGAGCCGCTCGAGGCAGCGATAGGCTACGTCGCGCTGGATCGTCGTGAACTCGAACGACAGGGCCTTCAACGGCGTATTCAAACCCGCGAGAACGTCCGCCTCGAAGCCTTCGACGTCGATCTTGATGAAGTCCGGCACCCCGTGGACGGTGATCAGGGCGTCGAGCGTCGTCACCGGAACCTCGATCGAACGGTCCCAGATCTGGCCCTCCCAGCCGCCGGCGCCGCCCGCCGACCTGACGAAGTCGGTCGAGGCGGTGGTGACGGTCGGATTGGCCGAGTTGATGTGCAGCGTCAGCTTGCCGGGCTCTGGTCCGCACGCGGCCTCGACCAGTGTCACGTCGTGGTCGCCGGCATAGATCGCGCGGATGGCGCGAGCACAGTCGGGCTGCGGTTCCAGCGCCACGACCCGCGCGCCCATCCGGCGAAAGCTGCCGATGCGGTCGCCGACGTGGGAGCCGATATCGAACGCCAGTCCATCTCGCCCGACAAAGCGCTTGTACAGCGCGTCCATGGCGGCATCGCGCGCCTCGTCGCCGTAATAGACGTCGAGGGAGCGGCGGAGGGAAGCGAGGGCGGGGTCGGCGCGCAGGCCGGCGATGACGGCGGGATCGATCATGCGGACGAGATGGCAGACAACTGTGGCGCAATCAATGCCGCGCGTGCGGACCAGATGTGAGAAGAACGAGTGAGCCGGGCCTTGGGTGACGTTCGCGGCGTGATAGGTTCCCAGCAACATGCCGCTGCCTGGGAGGACGAAATCATGCCGATGCCGCTTCTGATCGATACCGAAACGCTCGCCGCCCGCCTCGGCGATCCGGCACTCAGGATCTACGACTGCAACGTCCGCCTGGTGCCCGATCCCGCCGTCCAGTACCGGGTCGAGGACTGCCGCGACGAGTATCGCGCGGGGCATGTGCCAGGTGCTGCCTATATCGACCTGCACAACGACCTGTCCGACGGCTCGAGCGAGCTGCGTTTCATGATGCCGCCGAAGGCGCAGATCGAGGCGGCGCTGTCGCGCTACGGCATCGACGACAGCAAGGACGTGGTGCTTTACTCTAAGGGCACCTGGTATTGGGCGACGCGGATCTGGTGGATGCTGCGCTCGGTCGGCTTCGATCGCGTGTCGATCCTCGACGGCGCCTTCCGCAAATGGCAGGCCGAGGGGCGGCGGGTGTCAACGGGCGAGGAATCCTACCCGGCCGCGCGCTTCGTCGCGCGTCCGCGTCCTGGGCTGTGGGTCGATAAGGACGCGGTCGTCGAGGCGATCGGCAGTGGCGAGGTCTGCACGTTGAACGCGCTGACCCGGGAGCAGCACGAGGGGACGGGGGGCACCGTGTTCGGCCGTCCCGGCCACATCCAGGGCTCGGTCAACGTCTCCTCCAAGGAGCTGGTCGATCCCGACACCAACGCGCTGCTGCCGCTCGACGTGATCAAGCAACGGTTCGCGGACGCAGGCGTGCTCGATAAGCCGAAGACCATCGTCTATTGCGGCGGCGGCATCTCCGCCACCGGCAACGCCTTTCTGCTGACCCTGCTCGGTCGCCAGGGCGTAGCGATCTACGACGGCTCGCTCAACGAGTGGGGACCGGATGGCAGTCTGCCAATGGCGACGGGGCGATCTTGACACGCATCAAGGCTGGATGAGGGGCAAGCTGCGAGATGTCATGGACATCATCCACAGCGAGCGGGATTGCCCATGAAAGCCCAGGACATCATGACCAAGACCGTCGCGACGGTGCGGCCGGACACCTCGATCCAGGAGATCGCGGCGCTGATGGTCGAAAAGCACATCAGCGGCCTTCCCGTGCTCGACGAGGGCGGCAAGGTGCTCGGCATGGTCAGCCAGAGCGACTTGCTGCATCGCGCCGAGGTCGGCACCGAGCGCAAGCACAAGTGGTGGTTCCGCATTCTCGCCGACACTAAGGATATGGCGCGAGAATATTCGAAGGCGCACGGTCTGCGGGCGGGCGACGTGATGACCCGGTACGTGATCTCGGTCAAGGCGGACGCCGAGCTGTCGGACGTCGCCGACATTCTCGACAGCAACCGGATCAAGCGGGTGCCGGTGATCGAGGGCGACCGCCTGGTCGGAATCATCACCCGCGGCGATCTGGTGCGGGCGCTCAGCCTGTCGCAACTCGCCAAGGGCGCGAACAAGGCCAAGGTGGAGAATTCCGCCCTGCACAAGATCCTGCAGCAGCGGATTCGCGGCCAGCCCTGGCTAGGTGCCGACCAGAGCCATATCAATCTGGCCATCAAGGACGGCGTGGTCGAGCTGTGGGGCTTCGTCGAGACCGAGGACCAGCACAAGGCGCTGCGAGTGCTGGTCGAGGAGACCGATGGGGTGACCGGCCTCGTCGACAAGATCATGGTCGGCATGCCGACCCGCGGAGGACAGCGTCTGGTCTGAGCGGAAGCATCTGATTCCAATGTGTTTTTGATGCTGCGAACATGCGGGGCCGGAGGTTTCTTCGGCCCCGCGCGCCGTTGCCGGGGCTTGCGCTTTGAGCCGTGAAGGCGCATGCGAGAGTGCGTCGCAGCGATGCGCGGCGATCAGGAAAAGGGCCATCGGACATGCGCCAGCCACAAGGATCGACGGTGGACGATGCGGACAGCCGCATCGCGCCCGATCCTTTCGCGGCGGTGCTGCCCGCACTCGCGGCGCTCGGTGCCATCTCCTCCATCGCCGCGATCAACTGGACCGCCCAGGAGCGGACGGGCGACCGGCCCCGCTCCAAGCGCAAGTCCGGCGTGGTCGTGAAGGATCTGGAGACCTGCTGCCTCGGCCTGCAGGAGATCTTCCGCCGCTTCCATCGCCATCCCCGCCTGTTCGCGGGCGACGGTGGCGCGCAATCCTCGCCGATGAAGTTCGGCGTGCACGGCGCCCGCATCGAGCCGTCGGCGGCTCGGCTTTACCAGCAACTCATCAACGACATCGCCTCGATGCTGGTGCTTGCGGCGCAGAACAGCTTCGACGTCATGTGTGCGATCGAGGATGGCGACATCAATGCGCCCGAAGAACTGTTCTACGCCTTCGCGGAGCAGCAGGAGCGCCTGAACAAGCTGATGCAGGAGCGGTCGCCGTTGAAGACCTGTGTCGAGACCGGGCTCGATATCGCCGAGAAACTGACCGCACAGGTGCGCATCTTGCGCCACTTGAAGGCCGATTGACCCAGCCGACCGCCGAGGGACTCCCTTACCCCTTTCGGCGTGTTGGACAGTATGTCGCAGAGCGACATCCGTCCCGATCGGCGAGACGTTGACACCGTAGGCTCAGACCTGCATCTGAATGCCGTCCCGAACTTCGCAAGGCACACGCCCGATGGTCCAGCTGACCCTTCCCAAGAACTCGCAGATCAAGACCGGCAAAGTATGGAACAAGCCCGAGGGTAAGGGCCGCTGGAAGGAGTTCCGCATCTACCGTTGGAACCCCGACGACGACGCCAATCCTCACGTCGACACCTATTACGTG
>CAMDBL010000163.1 GCA_945889015.1 Devosia equisanguinis | reverse complement strand
AATGCCGATGGCGTCCTGCTGACTTACGGTGCGCAAGTCCCACCTGCAAGACGCCGCTGGAGAAGATCTCTCAGCCGCGCTGCCGCTGCCTCAGACGCAACAGCCGCATCTCCCGGTCGAAGACGGTCTCACCGCCGGGAATGCGCAAGTCGCGCGTCAACTCGAGGACATGACGGTCGGCATGTGCCGTCATCTTGCTCACGATCATGGTGGCGGCGAGGCCGCACGGCAACGCAACGACCGCCGCCAGCGTGCTGCTGACGCCGACAATGCCAGCCTCGCATGCGATGATGGTCAACACCGCGACACTGAAGCCCGTCGCCATGCCGGCGATCGCTCCCAGGCCGTTGAGCCGCTTCCACCACACCGACAACAGCAGCACCGGAAACGTCGCCGACGCCGACAGCACCAGCGCCCACAAGAGCAGATAGAGCGGATCAGCCTGCGTCACCGCCGCGATCAGCCCCCCGGCGACACCGGCGCCGATCAGCGTGCCGCGCGCCACCGTCAGGCGAATCGCATTCGTCGGGGGATCCCAACTCGTGCCATGCACGACGTCCTCGGCCATCACGTTGCCGAGCGCCGTCACCGCCGTTGCAGCGCCTGCCAGCGCCGCTGCGACGCCCCCAGCCAGCGCCAGATAGAGCACCACCAGCGGCATGCCCGCCGCCACCGGCAGCGCGAAGAGCACCGCATCACGCTCGAACCGCACCTCGGTGAGCGGCACGCGTGCCACATCGGCCGGAATCACCATCCAGCCCATCTCGATCAACCGCCGCAGCCAGAAGGGTGCATCGGCCGCCTTGGTGGAGGTCGCCAGATCCATCGCCACCTCGCGCATGAACACGGCAATGGTCGAGAGCGTGATCATCATCAGGCCGAAGAAGAAGGTCGCCCAGCCGATCGACTTGCGCGCCTCGAACACGGTCGGCACCGTCACCACGCGCGGCAGCAGCCAGGGCGCGCCCGCGACCCCTGCCATCACGGACAGCGAGAGCAGCGTGAAGCCGAGCGAGCCGATGTTGCCGAACGCGGAGGCGAAGCGCTTGGCGATCACCGTCATACCCTGCTCGGGAAAGTCGACGCCCAGCGGTGCCGCCAGGAACAGCAGCAAGCCCTGGTCGATCTCGTTGCGGCCGAGCGTGCGCAGCGGCGGCCCATGGCTGAGCTGCGGCACCGGCATGTTGGTCTCGATCACGCCGACGATGCCGGCGGGGACCGCCAGCGCCAGTAGCAGCAGGATCGCTTGCGCAACGCCAGCCCAGGTCAGCGAGCGCATGCCGCCGAGGGCGATCGTCGCCAGCAGTGTCAGCACCACCAGCGGCACCATCATCGACGACGGCTGGCCGATCAGCCAGCCCGCGGCCGTCGCGCCGAGGCGGATCTCGGCGGCGATCACCAGGAGCACCGGCACCGCGACGACGCCTGCCGCCGTCAGTCGCACCCCGCGACTGCGCAAGCGGCGACCGAGATAGCTCGGCACGGTGAAGGCGCCGAACTTGCGCAGATATGGCGCCAGCGCCGTCGCCATCACGACGAAGCCTCCGACGCCGCCGATGACGATGCAGAGACCGTCGAAACCGATCGCGTAGAGCACGCCGGGTATCACCATGATCCCGGTCGCCCCGAACGCGGTCAGCGCCAGCATCAATCCGGAGAACACCGCCGGCACGCGCCGGCCACCGGCGAAATATTCGAGCGGCTCCGACGTCCATGACATCGCACCGATCGTGACATAGAGCGCCACCGGTCCCGCCAGCATCGCGATCCGCAGCGCCGACGTGGGGGCGCCGAGCTGCTCGAAGATGAGCAGCAGAAAAAACAACGCAGCGACGGCCGCCGCGACGATGCCGTAGTAGGTGCCGAGCCGCGGATTGACGAGGCGTGTATGCGTGACGAGAGACATTCAGAGTGCCAGGTTGAGGAGATCAGTCGGAAGCGCGCGACACGGCCCGTCGGAGACCGTCAGGTGTCCTCTCAGGTGTCCTCGTGCGCGCCGTGCCAGCGATCGACGGCATCCTGGCGGTTGATGAAGGTGCCGATCGTGAACACCCCGATCAGGACGATGCCGTGCAGCGCCAGGAAGTAGCCGAGCGGGAAGCCGAGGAACTTGTTCGAATTGAGTTGGTTGCCATAGAGCGGCAGCAGAATCATCACCACCAGAAATGGCACCAGGCTCGCCAGAAGCTGCCACTTGGTATGCCGCCAGTACGGCTTGCGTTCCTTGAGCTGCATCCCGCCCCCCTCGTCGCCGGCACTGCAAACAACATCGGCGCACCGATGCTGCCATGAATCGTCCCTGTCCGCGCCACCGGTCCGCAATCCCGGGCACCGTCGCACGTTGGTAAATGCCCACCGAATCAGGCGGCCGGAAGGCCAAAATGGCGCTGGCAACCAATGGTTGCCGACATCTCTTGCATTTGTTCACGTCCCGCTGCTTAGATGTTGGGCTGAGGCCCCCTACTTTCGGTGGGAGTCCTGTCACAGGCGAAGGTGATCATGGGGAGTTCTGGGCCATGACGGCAATAGCCCGCCAGGCGGCGACACGGATCGTCATCGTCGACGACCACCCCCTGTTCAGAGGCGCATTGAGCCAGGCCTTGCGCTCCTCCCTCGATCGGGCCGAGATCCTCGAGGCCGGATCGCTCGACGAGCTGACCGAGATCATCGGCAAGGCGGCCGAGATCGACCTCATTCTGCTCGACCTGCTGCTGCCGGGCGTCCAGGGTTTGTCCGGCTTGCTCTATCTACGTGCCCAGCACCCCGAGATCCCCGTGGTCGTCGTCTCCGCGACCGAGGATCCCCAGATCATCCGCCGCTCGATCGCGTTCGGGGCCTCGGGTTTCGTGCCCAAATCGCAGCCGGTCGACGAGATCCGCTCGGCCGTGCGCCGCGTGCTCAACGGCGACGTCTGGACGCCGCCCGACATCGACATGAGCGTTCCCGCCGATACCAAGACCGGCGACCTCCTGAGCCGGCTGGCGACTTTGACGCCGCAGCAGGTGCGCGTGCTGATGATGCTCGGCGAAGGTCTGCTTAACAAGCAGATCGCCTACAAGCTCGGCGTCTCCGAGGCGACCATCAAGGCGCACGTCTCGGCCATCTTGCAGAAGCTCGGCGTCGACAGCCGCACGCAAGCCGTGATCGCGATCAACAGGATCGACGGCAGCGAGTGGCAGAAGATTGCGGGCTGAACAGAGCAACGTGAGGCGGCCAGATGGTGAGTAGTCAGATGCCAACCTTCTCACCACCTCGCCACCTGACCATCTGGCCCTACTTGTAAAGCAAGTTCGCCGCCTTCAGCAGCAGCGTGCGGTTGACACCGTCCGAGTGCAGGAACGCCGCCGCGTCGCGCACCAGCTTTTCGACGCCGGTCTCCTTCATGTAGCCGTAGCCGCCGTGCAGTTCGAGCGTCCAGCCGGCGATCTTCCAGGCGATTTGACTCGCGAACACCTTGGGATAGACGGCCAGCGTCGAGTCCCAGCCCTGATCGCGGTGGTCGGACAGCCAGCACGAGCGATGCGTGTAGGAGCGCGCGACGTCGATCATCATGCGCATCTCCGAGAGTTGCGCACGGATGCCGTCGTGCTCGATCAGCAGCTTGCCGCCTTGATTGCGGATCTGGCACCACTCGACGGACTTCTTGTAGAGCGCACCGGCGACGCCGAGGATCGAGGCCGCCGCGTAGGCGTTCGACATCGGGAAGAACTCGACGATCAACTTGTAGGCCTTGTTCACCTCGCCGACGAGGTTCTCGTCGGGAATGAAGCAGTCCTGGAAGATCAGCTCGGCGTTGTTGGCGAGCCGCTCGCCCATCTTGTCGTGATAGCGGCCGATGGTGAAGCCGGGGTGGTCGCGCTCGATCACGAAGCAGCTCGTGCCCTCGGTCTGCGGCTTGGAGCGGTCGGTCTGCACGAACAGCAGATAGTAGCGCGAGCGCGGCCCGTTCGAGATGAAGTGCTTCATGCCGTTGACGATCCAGCCGCCCTTGGTCTTCTCGGCGAAGGTCTTCATCGGCTTGGGAAAGGGAACGATGTAATCGGAGGCGTGGTTCGGCTCCGTCATCGCGATGGCGAGCACGCAGCGCTTGTCCTCCGCGATCTGCGGCATGATGCGGGCCTGCTGCTCGGGATTGAGCGCGCGCTGCATGATCTGCGCGATCTTCAGCGTCTGTGCCATCACCACGGAAATGCCGAGATCGACCTTCCCGAGCTCCTCGACGACCATCGCCGCCGTCAGGCAGTCGACGCCGAGACCGCCCCACTTCTCGTCGAGCGTCATGGTGCGGATGCCCGCGTCGTGCGCCTTCTCGACGATGTCCCAGGAGAAGGTGTTCAGCGGATCCTTCTCGGCATCGAGTCCCGCCGCCACGGGGGCGACGACCTCCTCCGAGAACCGGCGCACGGTCTCCAGGATCGCCCGTTGGTCGTCGTTGGTGATGAACATCTCTTCCATGACGTTTGCCTCCTCCTGATTTCCGGTCGAGCCTCGAACGGGCCCGCTCGCGGGACGTCTTGCTCACACACTGGACGTTTGGAGTGCCCGGGCTCGTTCGCCCCTCTTCTCAGCACTGCGGCTCGATGGGCGGGCCTCGTCCCGTGATCGTGCGATCAGTAGCCAACGGCAACGCCGCATCGCAAGTGCCGTATCGCGATAGCCGCCATCCGTCTTGGTGATAGCGTCAGCCAAAATCCGCGGAGCGCCGGTCATCGGCCGCGAGTGCCGCCGCCGACGGGAGCCGTACGCGCGCGGCGCCGAGCCGCTCGCGCAGCTCGCGTGCCAGCTCCAGACGTTCGTCCGCGCTGAGAAAATCCCCGACCGCGATACGGCGGCTGCCCTCGGCCAGCAGAATGCGATGCGGTATGCGGCCGTCCGAGCGCACTTCGACGCGCACCCAGTACGGATTGAACGTCTCGGTCCTGGCCCGCGCCGCCGGCCCGCTGCGCGCGAACACGAGCCGCTCCGGTGCGATCGAGATCTTCTCCTGGATACGGGCGGCGCGGGTGTTGCACCAGAACGCCAGTGCGAGTGCTGCCGGCGCCGTCAGGCACGGCAGCGCCACCATCGCCAGCGCACTCTTCCCAGCCACGGTCGAGAGGCACACCTGGCACAGCGGCAGCATCACGGCGACGGTCACCGCCGCCACCACCGCGACGCGTCCCTTGGCCGGCAGCGATCGACTCGGCCAGAGCACGATGCGGTCGTCACCTGTGGAAACGGCGGCCGGATCGCTCCGGCCGCCGCTCGCGGACCCCTCAGTGGTGGCCATCGCCTTCGATCCTCGGCAGCGTCTCGAAGCAATGGAACGGTGGCGGCGAGGACAGCGTCCATTCGAGCGTGGTGGCGCCCGCGCCCCACGGATTGCCCGCCGCCTTCTCCTTGCGCATGAACGCGTAGGCGATGCCGAAGAAGAACACGAGCGCACCCACACCGGAGATGTAGGAGCAGATCGAGGAGATCTTGTTCCAGTAGGCGAAGGCGTCGGGATAATCGACGTAGCGGCGGGGCATGCCCGACAGACCGAGGAAGTGCTGCGGGAAGAAGGTCATGTTGACGCCGATGAACGCCAGCCAGAAGTGCAACTTGCCGAGGAACTCCGAGTACATGTAGCCCGACATCTTCGGGAACCAGTAATACCAGCCGCCGAACAACGTGAAGAGTGCGCCGAGCGACATCGTGTAGTGGAAGTGCGCGACGACGTAATAGGTGTCGTGCATGGCGCGGTCGACGCCGGCGTTCGACAGCATCACGCCCGTCACGCCGCCGACCGTGAACAGGAAGATGAAGCCGAGTGCGAACAGCATCGGTGTGGTGAAACGGATCGACCCGCCCCACATCGTCGCGATCCACGAGAAGATTTTCACACCCGTCGGCACCGCGATCACCATCGTGGCGAACACGAAGTAGGCCTGCGTGTTGACCGAGATGCCGGCCGTGTACATGTGGTGCGCCCACACCACGAAGCCGACGACGCCGATCGCGGTCATCGCGTAGGCCATACCCAGATAGCCGAAGATCGGCTTCCTGGAGAACGTCGAGATGACGTGGCTGATCAGACCGAACCCCGGCAGGATGATGATGTAGACCTCGGGATGGCCGAAGAACCAGAACAGATGCTGGAACAGCACCGGATCGCCGCCGCCGGCGGGATCGAAGAAGGTGGTGCCGAAGTTGCGATCCGTCAGCAGCATGGTGATGGCGCCAGCGAGCACCGGCAGCGACAGCAGCAGCAGGAACGCGGTCAGCATGATCGACCACACGAACAGCGGCATCTTGTGGATGGTCATGCCGGGCGCGCGCATGTTGAAGATCGTGGTGATGAAGTTGATCGACGACAGGATCGAGGAGGCGCCGGCGACGTGCAGCGCCAGGATCGCGAAGTCGACCGCGGGCCCGGGATGCCCCTTCGTCGACAATGGCGCGTAGGCGGTCCATCCGATGCCGGCGCCGGTGCTGCCCGGCGGCCCCTCGACGAACAGCGACAGCACCAGCAGCATCAAGGCCGACGGCAGCAGCCAGAACGAAATGTTGTTCATGCGCGGGAAGGCCATGTCCGGCGCGCCGATCATCAGCGGCACCATCCAGTTGCCGAAGCCGCCGAACAGCGAGGGCATGATCATGAAGAACACCATGATCAGTCCGTGAGCGGTCGTGAACACGTTGAAGATGTTCGGATCCTTGAAGTACTGCAGGCCCGGATCCGCCAACTCCATGCGTATACCGATCGACATGGCACCGCCGATGAACCCGCCGACCATGGCGAAGATCAGGTACATCGTGCCGATGTCCTTGTGGTTCGTCGACAACAGCCATCGCTTGAGGCCGCGCGGATGATCGTCGTGTGCGTGTGCCGTCGCAGATGCCATGCCTAGCTTCCTCCCCAGGGATTCCGTTGCGCGCCGCGCTGCGGCTCGCGACCGTGCCGACGCCCTCGCCGCGCGAAAGCCGGCTGCCTTCGCGCGCGCGAGCCCGCCCGCGGACGCGGAACCGGACTTGAATGGAAGATTTTGTTCGTACCGTCGACGGTGCTTTTGATCTCGATCAAATCGAAGTGCGGCTCTTTTTGCAGCCCTGCGCGGCGCCACGTTTCGTCGTTGCAATGATCGATTGCGCCTGATCAATGTCAGTCAATAGTCGAGCTGCTTCTGATCACGTCATGACGATGCGAACCGCTTGCGATACCTGCGCTGTGCGCGACCGAGCCCTCTGCCATGTGCTGCCGCCCGAGGGCATCGCGCGCATGAACCGTCTGTCGATCCGCAAGCGGGTTCCAGCCGGCCGCATGATCGTGCTGTCGAACCAGGAGCAGGAGGGGCTGGCGACGATCATCTCCGGCGTCGTCAAGCTCGTGCGCTGGATGGTCGACGGCCGTCAGCAGATCGTGGCGCTGCAGTTCGCGGGAAACTGCATCGGCAGCCCGCTCGGGCTTGGAAGCTCGGTGGTGGCGGTGGCGGCAACCGACGTCGAGTTGTGCTGCCTCGACCAGAAGCGCTTCGACATGCTGCTGTCGGAGTTTCCGCAGATGCTCAGGCTCATGCTGCAGAACACGATGGCCGAGCTCAATGCCTCCCGCGACTGGATGCTGCTGCTCGGCCGCAAGACCGCCGAGGAACGCGTGGCGACCCTGTTTCAGATGCTCGCCGACCGCGAGAACGCCACAGAGTGCGGTCATCATCGGCATATCGGGCCCGGCGCGCCGATCAGCTATACCCTGCCGATTTCGCGCACCGACATCGCCGACTTTCTGGGACTGACCATCGAGACCGTCAGCCGCCAGATCCAGCATTTGAAGAAGCTCGGCATCCTCGAGTTCGAGGGCCAGCGCGGCGTCACCGTCGTCGACATCGCAGCCCTTCGCCGCCAGGCCGAGCACGAGCAGGGTTGAAGGCGGCTTGGGCGCTGAGTGCTACGCCGCTTCACACGCATCGCACCGCGCTGAGTTCTCCAGCAGTCCGGTGCAAGGCGCTGCGAAACGGCGCAACGCCGCTTACCGCTAAGCCTTCGCCTCGAAGTTCACAGCGAAATCCTTCGGCGGCTCGGGGCCCCAGACGTAGAACGAATCCTCCGCCGGGTAGTCGCCCGTGTCCCAGTCCTGGTCGGCACCGATGTAGTCGATATCGGCCGTGTACTCGGCATAACTGCCCCAGGGATCGCGGACGTAGTGGAAGTAGTTCGAGCCGAGGACGTGCCGGCCGGCACCCCAGCCCTTGGTATAGCCGACGCTCGCCATCTGCATCGCGCCGTGGCCGATGGCGTTGACCGAGCCGACATCCCAACTCGTATGATGCAGCCCCGGAGCCTCGGACTTGCAGAACGCCATGGCGTGGTGATCGCTGCCGTGGATCGCATACATGAAGGCGATCATGTCGCCGACGCGATCGGCGAGACGCAGGCCCATGACGCGGCTGTAGAACGCGATCGACTTGTCGACGTCGGGCGTGAATATCAGCATGTGCGCGAGCCGCTTCGGCTTGACGAACGGCGCCTTGCTGCGCTGGGGCGCGCCGCGCTCGCCCGCCGGCACCGAGACCATGTCGAAGCTCGACTTGGCGTTCGGCGAGGTCTTCTCGGCGACACGGATCTCGACCAGCTTGTTGTCGTTGTCGCGAAACCAGATGCCGTTCGACTCGCGCCCGGCCGGTGGATCGAGCTGCTTGATGCCGAGCTGGTCGAGGCGCGCCTTGAACCGCGGCAGGTCGTCCTCGAACACGCCGAACGACAGATGCGCGATCTGCTTCTTCGGCCCCTCGACGAGGCGGCCCCAGCAATGCGCGTTGCCGTGCGTGTAGAGACCGACGCTGTTGCCATCAGCCTTCACGTCGAGGCCGAGCGCGGCATAGAACTTCGCGCCCTCGACGAGATCGGGCACGGCAAGACTGAAGTGGTCGACGGAATGGATGCCGAGCTCGCCGGCACGGCGGGGAACGGCAATCTTGCGGATCTCGGTCATGACAATCCTCCCGGCGCGGATGTGATTGGCGGGACACCCTGCGTGCGAAAGATTAGGCCGCGCACTGGCGACGACTTTGACCAGGATCAAATCCGCTGACGGAGCGACGCGCGCAACACACCGCCCTTAGACCGCCAGCGCGTGACGCCGCATGGCATGGCCACCGAGCCAGGAATCGAAACGGGCACAGACCGTGCGCACCAGCGGCAGGCCGAGACGTGTCAGCTCGAAACCGTCGGCCGTACGCGTGACGATGCCGTCACGCTCTAGATCGGCGATGTCGGCCGCCTCCTCGACCACGGGACGCGCCGCCTCACCAAAGGTGGCGAGCAGGTCGCGCGCCGAGAACGTGAAATCGCACATCAGCCGCTCGATCACCTTGGCGCGGACTTTGTCGTCCTCGCTCAGCACCAAGCCGCGCGCGGTACCCGAGCCGCCCTGCGCGATCCGCCGCTCGTAGTCGCCGACCGCGACCGCGTTCTGCGCGTAGCCCTCGGGAAAGCTCGAGATCGCCGAGGCGCCGAGGCCGATCAGGACGTCGGCGGCATCCGTGGTGTAGCCCTGGAAATTGCGCGTCACCGGCCGCGACGCCATCGTGTCGCTCGCCCGGGCGAAATGATCGAGGCCGACGGCCCGGTAACCGTGATGCGTCACCGCATGCGCCAGGGCATTCGACTGCGCAAAACGCTCGTCGATGCCCGGCAGCGCACTCTCATCGATCAACCTCTGATGCGTGACGCGCGAGGGCAGATGCGCATAGCCGAAGATGGCGATGCGATCGGGCTCGAGTTGCAGCACCTGCGCGATCGTCTCTTTCACGCTGTCGACCGTCTGATGCGGCAGCCCGTAGACGAGATCGATGTTGACCGACGCGACGCCACGGGCACGGAACTGCTCGATGATGTCCCGCGTCAGCTCGAAGCTCTGCTGGCGGTTGATCGCATCCTGGACCTTCTGATTGAAGTCCTGCACGCCGAGCGATACGCGATTGACGCCGATCTCGGCGAACGCCGCGACCTGCTCGGCGGTGATCTCGCGTGGATCGACCTCGACCGCGAACTCCATGTCCTCGGCCAAGTCGAAGCGCGTGCGCAGGGCAGCGCCGAGCCGGCGGATCGAGTCGGGGTCGAGCAGGCTCGGCGAGCCGCCACCCCAGTGCATGTGCGTGATCTTGTGACCCCGCGACTTGCCGTGCGCGAGCTGCTCGGCGACACGATCGATCTCCTGCTCCAAGGCAACGAGATAGCGACGCACCGGCTCGGGCCGCCGCGTCATCTTGGTGGTGCAAGCGCAGTACCAGCACAGCGTGTGGCAAAATGGGATGTGCACGTAGAGCGACACCTTGGCGCTCTCGCCCACGCCCGCGAGCCAGCGGCTCTGCTCGCCCGGCCCGACCACCGCCTTGAAATGGTTTGCCGTCGGATAGCTCGTGTAGCGCGGCACAGGAGCCGCATATCGCCTGACGACCTCGGGGGTCATGGCATCCTCGCGCGAATGTGATCGGGGACGGACGATCGGTCAGAATTGTATCGCCGACAGTTGACCCGGCTACAGGACGCCTGAACTTGACCTCG
>CAMDBL010000162.1 GCA_945889015.1 Devosia equisanguinis | reverse complement strand
CCGCCGAGGCAACCCAGCGGCATCCACCCCATGGCCGTCGCGCAACGCAGGGCCGCCGGTCGCACGGACCGGTCGGCAGCGCTTTGCGCGTGGGCGATATGAGATGCGATGCGCATCGGTTCCTCGATGAAGCCACCGGAATGACCGGCAATCTGAACTGCGCGGTTCTTTTCGCGGAAAGCCTGCGCATTGTCAAGTGCCATTTCCATTGCATTTCAAAAACGGCTCCTGGCGGATACAATCCGCGTCGGTTTCCGAAAACCGCCGCAAGAGCGGCCTGGTCTCGAATAAGTGCCGCGTCAGGAATGGGGTGCGCCGCTTGCCTTTGCCGGCGGGAAAGCTACTGTCGACGACAACAGAAAACGACATTGGAGGATGGCGACATGCGGGCGATGGTGCTGGAGGCCTACGACACGCCGTTGAAGCTGCGCGATCTGCCGGTGCCGAGGCCCGGGCCGCGCGAGGCGCTGGTGAAGGTGTCGGCGTGCGGCGCCGGACTGACGCTGCATCATGCGTTGCGCGGGACCAATCCGGTGACGCTGCCGGCGATCGTCGGTCACGAGATTTTTGGCGAGGTGGTCGAACTCGGCTCGGCCGCCGAAGGGATCGCAGTCGGCGACAAGGTCACGCTCTACTGCATCGTGCACTGCGGCCACTGCCGGTTCTGCCGCACGGGGCGCGAGAGCGTGTGCATCGACAGTCCCGGCATGATCGGCAACGTACGGCACGGTGGGTATGCGGAGTACATGACCGCGCCGGACAAGAACCTGCTGAAGCTGCCGCCGCGCCTTTTAGAGCGCTACACGCCCGCCGAAATCGCGCCGATCTGCGATGCCATGGCGACGCCGTTCAAGGTCGCCCGCAAGTCGCGCCTCGCGCCGCTGGAGACTTGCGTGGTGTACGGGGCGGCCGGCGGCGTCGGCATCCACATGCTCGACGTGATCCGGCTGGCGGGCGCCCGCATCATCGCCGTCGACCGCGGCGAGGCGAAACTGAAGGCGCTTGAGAAACTCGGAGCGCACGAGGTGATCGACGCGGCGAAGGTGGACGTGCCGGCCGAGGTGATGCGGCTGACGGGCGGGCTCGGCGCCGACGTCGTCGCGGACTACGTCGGCTCCAGGGAGACCCTGGAGAAGGGCCTCGCCTGCCTCGGCAAGGGCGGGCGGCTGGTGATCGTGGGACTCACCGCCAACGCGGTGCCCTCGTATGCGGCGGGGCTGGTGATGCGCAACGAGATCGAGATCCTGGGCTCGCGCGGCTTCACCCGGCAAGAGGTGCTGGATTGCCTCGAGCTCAGCGCCCTCGGTCACCTCAGGCCGGTGGTCAACCACGTGCTGCCGCTGGAGCAGGCCAACGAGGCGACGGCACTCGTCGCGGGTGAGGGCAACGTCGGACGCGTGGTGTTGACGATGTGAGAGTGCTGCGCGGCTGCGACCCGTCGTCGTCCTCTCGCCCCGGTGAAACCCTTCCCTCTTTCGCCATATTTTGGCGTAGGGTCCAACCCGGTGGCCGGATCGAATCGCCGGGACCTGCGTGCACTGGGGGACGGAGCACGCGGGGACGTCTGAGGAGCAGGTTTCGCAGATGAGTGAGCTACGCGCAGAACCACGGCAGCCCCGCCAGGCGCTGGCTGGCGTGCGTCCGCGCAGCCCTGCCGAGGCGCTGGAGCCGACCCGCGCGCCGCAGCGGCCGCGTGGCGCCAAGATCCGCCGTGATCGCCCCCGGCTGAATCGCGCGGTGAAATGGCTGAGTGGCCTTTTGACGCTGATGCTGGTCGGTCTGCTCGGCGCCGGTGGTGTTGGCGCCTATCTCTATCATCAAATGGATGCTGCCGGTCCCCTCGACGTCACGCGATCCGTGGCAGTGCCGAAGGGCGAGGGCCGCATCGAGATCGCCGCCCGGCTGGAGCGCGAAGGCATCATCAAGGACCGCTATGCGTTCGTCGTCGGTCACATCTATCAGAGCTGGGGCAACAAGAAGAATTTCGAGCTGAAGGCTGGTGAGTACGAGATCAAGCGTCAGGCGAGCCTGCGGCAAGTGATGGAGACGCTGGTCGAGGGCCGCTCGGTTCAGTTCAAGTTGACCATTCCCGAGGGCCTCACCAGCCAGCAGATCGTCGAGCGGCTGAAGGCCGATCCGAACCTGACCGGCGAGATCGCCAGCGTGCCGAAGGAAGGCGCGCTGATGCCGGACACCTACCGCTTCGCCAAGGGCATGTCGCGCCAGGAGATCCTCGATTGGATGATGGCGGAGCAGAAAAAGCTCGTCGCGGAGGCGTGGAAGACTCGCCAACAGGGCCTGCCCTACCAGACCGTCGAGCAGGCGCTGGTGATGGCCTCGATCGTCGAGAAGGAGACCGGACGCGATGACGAGCGCGACCGGGTGGCCGCCGTGTTCGTCAATCGCTTGCGCAAGAACATGCGGCTTCAGTCCGACCCGACGATCATCTACGGCATCGTCGGCGGGCAAGGTCCCCTTGGCCGCCCGATCACCCGTTCCGACATAGACACGAGGACGCCCTACAACACGTATCAGATCGACGGTTTGCCACCGGGGCCGATCTGCAACCCTGGGCGCAACGCGATCAAGGCGACGCTGAGTCCGGCCAAGACCAACGACCTGTATTTCGTCGCCGACGGCACCGGCGGGCACACGTTCTCGCAAAACCTCAAGGACCACAACACCGCCGTCGCCACGTGGCGAAAGGTGGAAAGGGAGGCGCGCGCACGCCAGGATGCGGCCAATGCGACGCGGGCCGTTTCCCGCGGCATGGTCGGCACCGAGGAGGTGCCCGAGCAGGCGCCGGCGGCGGTGGAGGCCACGCCCGCGGCCCCGGCTGCTGCCGCAGCTGCAGCTGCAGCTGCAGCGGCAGCGATGGTTGGCAAATCGACGCTCAAATCGGTGGTCAAGAAGGGCAAGACAGCCGCCCCGGCGACGCAGGCTAAGTCCGTGCCCGCACCGCCGCCCGCCAAGAAATAGCCTGCCCTTGGCGCGCGGCAGTGGTGCCGGCGAGATCGCGGCTGTGCTTTGCGGCGGGTTCGGCTAGGTTGCGGCCTCGTCGAGCCGACGGCCCAATCCGTGCCGGGTGGCGCCGAGCAGATAGCGAGCCGCAGCAGGACTCACATGACCATCAGAAGCATGACGGGGTTCGCCCGCGCCGACGGCGTCCATGGGGACATCCGCTGGCACTGGGAGATCCGAACGGTCAACGGGCGCGGCCTCGATCTGAGGTTGCGGCTGCCGCCGGGCTACGACTCGCTGGAGCCCCGCATTCGCGAGGCTGTCGGACAGCACCTCGCGCGCGGTAGCGTCACGATCACGCTGAGTGTCGCTGGCGAGCGGAGCGTCAGCGAGATCCGCCTCAATGAGACCGTGCTCGCTCAGGTGATCGTCGCCGCCGACCGTGTCGCACATCTCACGTCGTGTGAGGTGCCGCGCGTCGAGGGTCTGCTGGGCTTGCGTGGTGTGCTCGAGATCGTCGAGGCGGAGGAGAGCGACGAGGCACGCGAGGCCCGCACGGCGGCGGTGATGGCGAGCCTGCGCAAGGCGCTGGAAGGCGTGGTGCAGGCGCGCGCCGACGAAGGCCGGCGTCTCGCGACGGTGCTGTCGGCGCAGGTGGCCGAGGTCGAGACGCTGACCGCCCGGATCGCTGCCTCGCCGAGCCGCACGCCGGAGCTGATCCAGGCGCGGCTGAAGGAGCAGGTCGCGCGTCTGCTCGAGGCTTCGCAGAGCTTCGATCCCGTGCGTCTGCATCAGGAGGCGGTGCTGGTCGCCACCCGCATCGACATCGAGGAGGAGCTGCAGCGGCTCGCCTCACACGTCATCGCCGCGCGCGAGCTGCTGGTGGCGAAGGAGCCGGTGGGCCGCAAGCTCGACTTTCTGACGCAGGAGTTCAACCGCGAGGCCAACACCGTCTGCTCCAAGGCCAACGACGGGGACATCCAGCGCGCCGGACTTGCGCTCAAGGCCGTGATCGATCAGATGCGAGAGCAGGTGCAGAACATCTAGTGATCCCCGGTGAATGCGCGAGTGACATCCCGAGTGATGGGCCGAGTGACGCCATGACCAAGACCGCTCCCCCGCCGATCGTGCGCCGCGGCCTGTTGCTGGTGCTGTCCTCTCCGTCCGGGGCCGGCAAGACGACTCTCGCCCGCCGGCTGCTGGCCGACGATGCCGCGATCACGCCGTCGATCTCCTTCACCACGCGCAAGATGCGGCCGGGCGAGGTCGATGGCCGCGATTACCATTTCATCGACAAAGTGGCGTTCATCGCAGCCCGCGATCGCGGCGATCTTTTGGAATGGGCCGAGGTATTCGGCAACTTCTATGGCACGCCGGCAACTCCGGTCATGGCGGCGATCGGCGAAGGCCGCGACGTGCTGTTCGACATCGACTGGCAGGGTGCGCGGCAGTTGTCGGAGCGTGCACTCGCCGATCTGGTGCGAATTTTCATCCTGCCGCCGTCGGCCGAGGCCCTGTATCAGCGTCTCACAAGCCGTAACCAGGATCCGCCGGAGGTGGTGGCCAAGCGGATGGCGGCAGCCTCGGGCGAGATCAGCCATTGGGGCGAGTACGACTACGTGCTGGTCAATTCCGACCTCGACGCCTGCTACCGTCAGCTCACCGCGATCCTGACGGCCGAGCGCTTGCGCCGCGCACGGCAGCCTGGGTTGGAGGTCTTCGTGAAGGCGCTGCTCGCGGGACTGTGATTGGGGAGCAGCCCACACACATGGAGCGCCACGGGTCCCCTCCCCCTTGCGGGGAGCGGGTAGGGGTGGGGGTGTCCACGATGGCGTCTGTCTTGCACCAACCCCTCCTCGAGTGATGTAAAACGTTTACGCCAGCAGCTTACCCCCCCCTCCCCGCAAGGGGGAGGGGAGCGCGACCGGCGGATAGCTCTGCTCTAGAATGCCTCGCCATCCAGCGCGATCGCTAGCCTTGCGAAGTCGGAGACGCTGAGCTTCTCGCCGCGCCACTGGGGATCGATCCCGACCTTGGCCAGCAGCAACTCCGGGTGTGGCACCACCTGCTTCAGGCTGACGCGCAGCATTTTGCGGCGCTGGCCGAAGGCCGCCTGCGTAATGCGCCCGAGGGTCGCCGCGTTGCACGGCGGATCGAGCACGGCACGCGGCGTGAACTCGACGATCGCCGAGGACACCTTGGGTGGTGGCGTGAACGCGTCCGGCTTCAGCGTCAGTGCGAGCCGGGGCACCGTGCGCCACTGCGTAATCACGGCGAGCCGCCCGTAAGCCTTGGTGTTCGGCTCGGCGACGATGCGGTCGGCGACCTCGCGCTGGAACATCAGCACCATGCGCTCCCACCAGGGCGGCCAGGGATCGGCCTCGAGCCAGCCGACCAGCAGGACGGTGGCGATGTTGTAGGGCAGGTTGGCGATGATCGTCGCGGTCTCGCCCGGCGCCAGCAGTGCGCGGAAATCGAAGCCGACGGCATCGGCGAAGTGGACTTCGAGGCGGCCCGGATACGCTTGCTGGATGGCCTCGAGTGCGGGTCGGCAACGTTCGTCGCGCTCGATGGCCACGACGCGGCGGGCGCCTTCCATCAGCAGGCCGCGCGTCAGGCCGCCTGGGCCCGGCCCGATCTCGACGATGGTGCGCTCGGCGAGCGGGGCGGCGATGCGGGCGATGCGCCGGGTGAGGTTCAGATCGAGGATGAAATTTTGTCCGAGGCTCTTCTTCGCCATCAGATCGATCGAGCGGATCACCTCGCGCAGCGGCGGCAGCCCGTCGAGGCTGGCGCCGGTGTGCGGCGGCTCGTCGTAGACGTCGTCGGTCATCGGCGTGCCGCCCGGTTGGCGGCGTGGCGGTCCGCCATCCGCAAGGCCTCGATCAGGCTTAGCGGCGAGGCGATGCCTTTGCCGGCGATGTCGAAGGCGGTGCCGTGGTCGGGTGAGGTGCGCACGAACGGCAGCCCCAGCGTGACGTTGACGCCGGTGTCGAACGAGAGCGTCTTGATCGGGATCAGCGCCTGGTCGTGGTACATGCACAACACCCCATCGTAGTGCCGGCGGGCCTCGGCATGGAACAGCGTGTCGGCGGAGTGGGGGCCGCTGACGGCGAGACCCTTGGCGCGCGCCTGCACGATGGCCGGCGCGATGACGTCGCGGTCCTCACAGCCGATGGTGCCGGCCTCGCCCGCGTGCGGGTTGAGGCCTGCCACGGCGATGCGCGGCGCCGCGATGTCGAAATCGTGCGTCAGGGCCGATGCCATGATGTCCAAGGTCTCCACGATCAGCGTGCCGGTGATGGCGGCCGGCACGCTCGCTACGGGCACGTGCACCGTCAGTGGCACCACACGCAGCTCGTCGGAGGCGAGCATCATCACGGGGTGATACGAGCGCCCGGGACAATGCTGCCCGGCGAGGGCCGCCAGGAACTCGGTGTGGCCTGGATGGGCAAAGCCCGCGGCGTAGAGAACGCTCTTGGCGATCGGGTTGGTGACGATCGCTGCGGCCTCGCCACGGCAGACGAGCGCGGTGGCGGTCTCGATCGAGTGGATGACGGCTTTGCCACTGCGGCTGTCGGGCTTGCCGGCCTCGGCGCGCTCGGCCAGCGGCACATCCAGCACCGGCAGTGCCGCGCCGAAGCGACCGGCGGTCTCGGCCAGATCCGCGATCCCTACGACGGGGACGTCCGCACCGATCAGGCGGGCGCGCTCGCGGACCGCACCGGCGTCGCCGACGAGCGCGAACGGCGGCAGGCTCCAGCGCGTGCGCTCGCGCCACGCCATCAGCGAGATCTCGAGCCCGATCCCCGCGGGATCCCCCATCGTCAGCGCCAGGGGTGGCCAGTCCACCACTGCCCTGCCTGTACTGTATTGCCCGGCCACGTCGGCTCCCGGATCGGGCGGCTGCGGGATGCAGCGGCCTCTCGCAGCCATTATATGGGAAGCGCGGTCACGGGAAGAGCCGCGTCCCCGCGCAAGCGCCGCCTCGCCTCGCCCGCCGAACTGGTATAGATCAGCTAGGCCGCCCACCACGCAGAGCACCGCCGTCCATGCAGACCAATTTCACGCCGCAGCAGCTCAAGGATCCGCGCATCGCGGAGGTCGATCGCATCCTGAGGCGCTGCGTGCATTGTGGCCTGTGCACCGCCACCTGCTCGACCTACGTGCTGCTCGGCGACGAGCGCGACAGCCCGCGCGGCCGCATCTATTTGATGAAGGACATGTTCGAGAAGGGCCGCGACGCCAGTGGCGAGGTGCGCCATCACGTCGACCGCTGTCTGTCGTGCCTCTCCTGCATGACCACTTGCCCCGGCGGGGTCGACTACATGCACCTCGTCGACCAGGCCCGGGTCCACATCGACGAGACGGGCAAGCGCAGCTTCAAGGACCGTACGCTGCGCCGTGTGCTGGCGAGCGTGCTGCCTTACCCCGAGCGCTTTCGGCTGGCGCTGAAGGCGGCACCACTCGGCAAGCCGTTCCTGCCGCTGTTGAAGAAGCTCGGCTTGAAAGAGGTCGCCGCGATGATCGAGCTCGCCGGCGAGACCCGCACCGGCAAGGCCAAGTACGAGGGGCCGGGAACGGCCGAGACCAAGGCCGTCACGCGCAGTCGCGTGATCCTGCTCGCGGGCTGCGCCCAGAAGGTACTGCGCCCCGAGATCAACGACGCCACCATCCGCCTTCTGGCGCGCCGCGGTGTCGAGGTGGTGGTGGCGCCGGGCGCGGGCTGCTGCGGCGCACTGGTCCATCACATGGGCAAGGAGCAGGAGGCGCTTGTCTACCTCAAGCGCAACATCGACGCGTGGACCAAGGTGATGGATCGCGGCCCCGTCGACGCGGTGATCGTCAACGCGTCGGGTTGCGGCACGACGGTCAAGGACTACGGCCACATGCTGCGCCACGATCCGCTCTACGCCGACAAGGCCAAGCGGATCTCCGACCTCACCCGCGACGTGACGGAGTTCCTCGCCGGCTGCGATCTAGGGCCGCCGATGCGCTGGTCCTCGATCCGCGTGGCGTACCATTCCGCCTGCTCGCTGCAGCATGGCCAGCGCATCACGGACGAGCCGAAGGCGCTGCTGTCGAAGGCGGGCTACTCGGTCGCCGACATCGCGGAAGGCCACATCTGCTGCGGGTCGGCCGGCACCTACAACATCCTGCAGCCGGAGATCGCGGGGCAACTGCGCGAACGCAAGGCGAAGAACATCCGCAACGCCAAGCCGGATGTGGTCGCCGCCGGCAACATCGGCTGCATCACCCAGCTCGCGCCTGCCCTCGACGTTCCGATCGTGCACAGTGTCGAGCTTCTGGACTGGGCCTATGGCGGGCCGGTGCCGAGCGGCCTCGACGGACTGGCGCAGTTCGTCAACGACGTGCCGATCAAGGCGCGCACGCCTGAAGACTACCTGCAGGCCTGACGGGGCAATGACGAAATGAGCTCGCTCGAGGCGCGCTATCTCGATCTCAGATCGCAAAGTGTGCCGCTGGACATCGTCGGCGACGTGCACGGCTGCATCGACGAGCTGATCGAGCTGCTGGCGCGGCTGGGCTACGGGGTGCGCCTCGAAGGCGAGGGCGAGGGGCGGCGTGCGATCACGTCCGCGCCGGCAGGCCGGCGCCTCGTGCTGGTCGGCGACCTCGTCGACCGCGGGCCCTCGACGCCGGACGTGCTGCGCGTCGTGATGGCGATGGTGGAGGCGGGGCAGGCCTGGTCGGTGCCGGGCAATCACGACAACAAGTTCATGCGCTGGCTCCAGGGCCGTCCGGTCAAGCTGACACACGGTCTCGAGGTCAGCGTCGAGCAGATGCAGGCGGAGCCGCCGGGCTTTCACGATCGGGTCCGCGCGTTCGTCGAAAGCCTGCCGCATTATCTCTGGCTCGACCGGGGCGATCTCGTCGTCGCCCATGCGGGGATCAAGGAGCACATGATCGGGGAGACGCGCGAGAGCGTCCGCCACATGTGCCTGTTCGGCGATACCGACAACGAGCGCGACCATCTCGGCCTGACCATCCGCTATCACTGGGCGGCCGAGTATCGCGGCCCGACCCACGTCGTCTACGGCCACACGCCGGTGCCGGAGGTCGGATGGGTCAACCGCACGCTGTGCATCGACACGGGGGCGGTGTTCGGCGGATCGCTCACGGCGCTGCGCTGGCCCGAGCGCGAGATCGTCTCGGTGCCCGCGCGCGCTGCCTACGCGGCGTCGAGGAAGCCTTTCGGCCACCCTCAGCCGCGCCAGTCCAACCCCGTCGACTGAAACTTCCCGCCCCGACGCGAGCGCGCCTGCCTTGCGCCGGTGCGGATTGCCGGCCTGCCACCCGCGTGCTTCAACTGTCGGCAACCAAGCCGGTGAGAACGCGGGAGCGAAACACATGAAGCCGAAATCCAAGGGCATCGGGCTCGCCATCATCGGTGGCGGCCGCATGGGTCTGTTTCGCGGCGGCGTCGCCCGCCGCCACCTCGCCGTCGACTGGATCGGCCTCGCCGAGAAGAATCCGGAGCGGGCCAGGGAGACGGCGAAGGCGATCGGTGCCGACTTCGTCACCGCCGACCACCGCGAGCTGCTCGCCCGCAAGGAGGTGACGGCCTGCATCGTCGCCACCGAGGAGCACCTGCACGTCGATCCGATCATGACCTGCGTCGCCCGCGGCATCGACATGATCATCGAGAAGCCGCTGGCGACCGATCTCGCCGAGAGCGAGCGGGTGCTGGAGGCGGTCAAGGCGTCCAAGGTCGACGCGGTGCTCGGCTACACCCAGCGCTTTCGCCGCAAGTGGCTGTCGGGCAAGGGGCAGGTCGAATCGGGTGCGCTGGGCGACGTGACGATGGTGACGTCGCGCGTGCTGATGAACCGCCTGGTCGCGCTCGAATGCATTCGGCGGACAAACCGGCCCGACCTCGCGACACCGATGGTGATCTCGGGCACCCACGCGCTCGACGTGGTGATGTGGTACATGGAGAAGAAGACGCCGGTCGAGGTGTACGCCCGCTCGGTCGATACCGCGTTCCGCGAGATGGGCGGAATCGACGGCACCGTCGGGCAGATCTTTTTCTCCGACGGCTCGATCTACAACCTGTCGATCAACTGGGCGCTGCCGGTCGTCTGGCCCGGCGCGGTCTATAGCCTCGACGTCGCCATCGTCGGCACCGGTGGCGTGCTGACGATCGACGATACGCACCGGGACATGGTGATGGCGGTCACTCAACCGCAGTCGGTCGGCTATGCGCCAGACAAGAGCCGTCTCGTGGATTTCCTCGGCAGCTATCCGCCGGGCGACATGGTTCAGGGCGAGCTGCGCGGACCGATGCGGGAGGAGACCGACCAGTGGCTGACGCGGCTGGCGCTGGGGATTCCTTCGGTTCATGCCACGGTCGACGATGGCCACTCGCGCCTGATGCTGACGAAGGCGCTCGATCTGTCGGCGAAGCTGAAGCGGCCGGTCAAGTTGCCGCTGACGGCCGAGACCGAGCGCGAGCTGCTCGGAGGCTGATGCGTTCGGGCCGGTTTCCGATCGGCTTGAAATGCGAATGGCGCCGGTGTCGCGGCCGGCGCCATCTGCCATTCGGTAGAGTTCGGCTACATTTTCGCGAGAGACCTCAGCGTCTCCACTGCCCCGAGTTTGCACGTCGCCGGGTCGACGAACTGGCAGGCCACCTCGTACGTCCCCGCCCAGATCATGTCGACGGCCACGTAGGCGATGATGATGAGACCGATCCACGTGATCCAGTGATG
>CAMDBL010000161.1 GCA_945889015.1 Devosia equisanguinis | reverse complement strand
AGCATCCCGGCGCCGCGAGCCTCAAGGCGGCAGGCAGCGCCAGCGTCAGGGAAATGAAGCTGACGTCGGACACGATGGCACCGACGGGATCGGGCACCAGGGCCGCGTCGAGGCTGCGCGCATCGCGGCCTTCCAGGCTCACCACCCGGCCATCCGTGGCGATCCGCGGATGCAGTTGGCCGCGGCCGACATCGACCGCGTAGACCCGTGCGGCTCCGCGTGCCAGCAGCACCTCGGTAAATCCACCGGTGGAAGCGCCGACGTCGAGCCCGACGCGGCCCGCCGGGTCGAGCCCGAAGGCGTCGAGCGCGGCGATCAGCTTCTCCGCACCCCGCGAGACGTGGCTCGCGGCGGCCTCGTCGACGGTGACGGCATCGTCTGGTCCGACAGCGAGCGAAGGCTTTCCTGCGGGCACCGCGCCCACTCGCACGAGGCCCCGCAGCACCAGGTCGCGCGCCCGCGAGCGCGTGGCGACGAGCCCGCGCGCGACCAACTCCTCGTCGAGCCTGCGGCGGTCGCTGGTCATGCTGCCTTGGCCGGTTGATCTGTCATCGTGGCTCGTACACCGGAATGTGAGCGCGTGGCGTAAGTCCGATCGCGCATGATCGACGTTGGGCTCCCAGAGACGATGGTCCTCAGTGACGTTGGTCCCCTACAGAGGCGACCGTGGCAAGGGAGGTGAGCATGAGTCGACGCGAGTTGCTGACGGGATTTCTTGGAGCGGCTGCTACGGTCGCGATCCCAGGTGTGTTCGCCGGCGTGGCCCAGGCCCAGTCGCCTGCCGGCGCGGGAGCGTTCACGCTGCCGCCGCTGGGGTACGGGTACGACGCGCTGGAGCCACACATCGACACTCAGACCATGACGATCCACCACAAGAACCACCACCAGTCCTACGTCAACGCGTTGAATGGGCTGACCGACAAGTACGCCGATCTCGCCAAAAAGCCGATCGAGCAGATCCTGTCGGCGATCGGCGAGGTGCCCGAGGCTGTGCGCACTCCCGTCCGCAACAACCTCGGCGGCCACTTCAATCACACGTTCTTCTGGGAGTCGATGACACCGGGTGGCGCCAAGCAGCCGGCGGGCGAGCTGAAAGGAGCCATCGAGGGGACGTTCGGCAGTCTCGACAAGCTGCAGGAAGAGATGACGAAAGCGGGTCTGGCCCGCTTCGGCTCGGGCTGGTCCTGGCTCGCCGTCGGCAAGGACAAGAAGCTTGCCGTGTTCAGCACCGCCAACCAGGACACGCCGCACATGGACCAGTCGGCGATGCCGGTGATCGGTATCGACGTGTGGGAGCATGCCTATTACCTCAAGCACCAGTCCCGGCGCGCCGATTATCTGAAAGCCTGGTGGGCGACGCTGAACTGGGACAAGGCCGCCGCCAACTTCAAGAAGGCCGCGGCTTGAAGCTGTGGATCACCGCGACCGGAAATCCGCTGGGCCGACAGGCGGCGGCAGCGTGCCGGCGCCTGCCCCGATGACCGGTCGTTTTCGACGGACAGACGGCGAAACGGTATGCGATATTCGACGCTCGATGCACGCCGGGTCTGGCTGTCGAAGGAGTTTTGCAATGACACGCATGCTGTGCATGTCTGCTCGAGCCATCGTCATGGGCCTCGTGCTGATGACCCTACCGCTCGGCGTCGCGGCGCCAGCCCTTGCCGTGCAGCTCGACAAGCCGGCTCCTGAATTCACGGCGACCGACACCAGCGGCAAGACCGTGACGTTGTCCGCACTCAAGGGTAAGACCGTGGTGCTCGAGTGGACCAACGACGGCTGTCCGTACGTTGCCAAGCACTACAACAGCGGCACCATGCAGAGGCTGCAGGCCGACGCCACCGGCAAGGGCGTCGTCTGGCTGACCGTGATCTCGTCGGCTCCGGGAATGCAGGGTCATGTCGGCGATCTCGAGGCCGACAAGCTGACGTCGGATCGCAAGGCGAAGCCGACCGCGGTCCTTCTCGATCCCAAGGGCAAGCTCGGCCGCCTCTACAACGCTACCACGACGCCGCACATGTTCGTCATCGATCCATCCGGCGCGCTGCGCTACATGGGCGCCATCGACGACAAGCCATCGGCCGGCGCCTCAAGCCTGCAGGGAGCGAGGCCCTACGTGCGCGAGGCACTCGACGCGATCACGGCCGGCCAGCCCGTCAAGGCGGCCGCGACGCGGCCCTATGGATGCTCGGTCAAGTACGCCGATTGAGAGTTGCGGGTCGTGGGGGCTCGTGCCGCCCGCCTCACCGGCCCGCGTGCTGGTCGAGGAACTTGCGGCAGATCTCGAAATCGCGGTCGTAGCCGGAGGGGAGCTTCGCGTCCTTGTCCTTGGCGAGGCGCTGCGCGAAGGCGACCATCTTCGGCGTCGGCGGGGCGGAATTGCGCGACGGGGCGCGATTGGTCTCCCGAGAGGCGGTCCGCGCATGTTCGTCGTCGCGGCGGCGTGCATGTTGTGAGCCGTTGGCGGGTTGATCGGCCTTCTTCTGGCGGGGCTTGGCCTCGCGCCGTGGGGGGCTGCGCTCGCCGTCGTCCGTCGTCTTGCGCGCCCGTTTGCCCTTACCGAGGGAGGGCGGCGGCTGGCTCAAGTCGACCGTGGTGCCGTTGTGGGCACGCAGGATGCGGATCAGCCGATCGGCCTCGGCGGCGATCTCGTCGATGACCCCGCGGAAATGCGCCTTGCCGACGACGACGTCGTCGAGCCGCATCTCCCACACCGCGGTGGTACCGGGATCGACGAGCTGCGGCGCCGCACCCCGCAGCAGCTCGAACAGTTGCAGACCCGCCGGTGTCGGCACGACCAGCTTGCCGTCGGCGGCGAGCATCATCTGCCGCTTCAGGCCCTTGATGATCTCGGCGCGGGTCGCGGGCGTTCCGATGCCCTTGGCCTCTTTCAGCCGCTCGCGCAGGGCCTCGTCCCTCACGAATCGCCACGCGTTCTGCATGGCGTCGATCAGCGTACCTTCGTTGTAGCGTGGTGGCGGCTGCGTCTCCTTGCCCTGCACCTTCGGCCGGGTCAGCGTCGCGCTCTGCCGGTCGGTGAGGGGCGGCAGGGTCTGTTCGGCTTCCGCCTGCTCGCTGGCGCTCCGCTTGCCACCCTCCGTCGCCTCGGGATCGGCGGCGCCGAACGCGGCCTTCCAGCCTTGTTTCAGGGGAATGCGGCCGACGGCACGGAATTCGGGCTTCGCTTCGGGGCCGAGCTCCGACACGGGCACGGTCATGGTGACGACGGTCTGGCGATACTCGAAGTCCGGCATGACGGCCGCGAGGTAGGACCGGCAGATCAGCGCGAACAGCCGCTTCTCGTCGTCGGACAGCCTGGAGATGCGGCTCTCGAGGTCGTCCATGACGTTGACGTTGGGCACGATCGCGTGATGCGAGACGCCCTCCAGCATCTTGTCGCAGAAATGTCCGCTCTTGCCGCGGCGGATCACGGGCGGGTCGATGACGAGATGGGCGAAGCCCCTGAGCCGCGTCATCGCCCCGACGATCGCGGGCACGTCGTCGATCTGGTTTTCGGCCAGATGCTTGGCCTCGGCGCGCGGGTAGGTGATCACCTTTTTGCCGTCGCCGTCGTACAGTTCCTGCGCGACGGCGAGCGTCTTGTCGGCGGTCCAGCCCCAGCGCTGGCCGCAGGTGCGTTGCAGCGCGGGCAGGTCGTAGAGCCGGGGCGGGGCCTGGCGGCGCTCCTCGACGCTGACCGAGATCGGCCCCGTGAACTTGGCGGCGGCGCTGGCAATGGCCTCAGCGACCGCGCGGTCGCGGATTCGGGCTTTGGCGGGGGGCGCGTGCCGCATCGTGAAGCCGCCGCCGTCGACCTTGGCCGCGGCGACGATCTCGAAATAGCTTTCCGACTTGAAGTCGCGGATCTCGATCTCGCGCAGGCAGACGATGGCGAGCGTCGGTGTCTTCACGCGTCCGATGCCGATCACGCCCTTGGTGCCGCGCGTCAGCAGTGTGCGGGTGGCGGTGCGGGTCAGCGACAGGTTGAAGATCTGGTCGGCCTGCTGGCGCGCGACGGCGGCCTCGTAAAGCGGCTGCAACTCGCGGTTGGGCTTCAAATTGGCGAAGGCCTGGCGCAGCGACTTCGGATCCTGTGCCGTGAACAGCGCCCGGCGCACCTCGCCGCGATAGCCCAGGTGCTCCAGAATTTCCTGCCCGATCAGCTGCCCCTCGCGGTCGCAGTCGGTGGCGAGGATCACCCGGTCGCAGCGCTCGAGGGCCGCGGCGATCGCCTTGAGCTTGGAGGGCTTGTTGCCTTCACGTGCAGGTTGCGTCGGATAGAGTGCCGCGGGCTTCAACAGCACGCAGGCCCAGCTCTTCCAGTCGGGGTTGACCTCGTGCGGCTCGGCGAGCCGCAGCAGGTGGCCTTCGGCCGGCAGGATCTGGCCCGCGGCTTCGCCGAGCGCGGCGCGCAGGTCGCGCGCCTGACTGGTTTTCTCGGTGATGATCAGCACGGACATGGGGCGATCAGTGCCCCGAGTCCGGTCGGCTGCCAACCGGCGGCGCGAGGATATCCAGAGCCTGGCGCTGTAGCGGCCCCGAACGTGTGGCGATGGAACCACTTCGTCGCCGCATACGTTCAACGCTGGGCCATGTCCTGTAGTTCGAAAGCTTTGAGACGGGGAAACAGATGAAGGACATGCACGGGGTCGGGGGTCGGATGGTCGAGGACGAGACCCCGCCGGGATTGGGCCTGCAGGACATGCCGGGTGATCGCTGCCTGCGGCGTGCCATCACCAGCAGTCAGGGGCGGACAGGATGAGCATCTACTCCCCGAAGGTGGTCTCCGCGCACGGTGCCCCGGCCGATCTCGAATACCTCTTTCCAGGTGACAGCGAGCTGGCCGGCCTGCTGCGTCGCTTCGACTGGAGCACGACGCCCCTCGGGTCGCCGGTACTGTGGCCGCAGAGCCTCAAGACCTGTGTGCGCATCATGTTGACGTCGCGTCAGCCGATCTGGATCGGATGGGGCGAGAAGCTGACGTACCTCTACAACGATCCCTACAAGTCGATCATCGGCGGCAAGCACCCCTGGGCGCTGGGCCGGCCGGTCGCAGAGGTGTGGAATGAGATCTGGGCCGACATCGAGCCGATGCTCGCGACCGCCATGAGCGGGGGACAGGGCACCTACGTCGAGCGCCAGTTGCTGATCATGGAGCGCAACGGCTATCGCGAGGAGACCTATTATACGTTCTCCTACAGTCCGATCCCGAACGACGACGGCAGCGCGGGCGGCATCATCTGCGCCAACACCGATGATACGCAGTCGGTGATCAGTACGCGCCGGCTGTCCGTGCTGCGTGAAATGGCGGCCTCCAGCGCCGAGGGCCGCAGCTTCGAGCAGGCCTGCGCCAAGGTGATGCATGCGCTCGGGCGGGATCACCGCGACTTGCCGTTCGCCTTGCTCTATCTGGCGGAGCCGGGCAGCACAGAGCTTGAGCTCGCGGGAACCAGCGGCATCGAGTCCGGGCACCGAGCGGCGCCTCCCGTGCAGCCGCTGTCTGGGCCGGGGGACTGGCCGGCCGCCGATGCCATTCAACAGCAGACGCTCGTGATCGCTGCCGATCTCGAGCGGCGCTTTGGTCCGTTGCCCGCCGATGCCTGGGGCGAGCCGCCACGGGCCGCGGCCCTGGTGCCGGTCGCGATCAGCGGCGAGACTGGCCGGGTCGGCGTACTGATAGTGGGGCTGAGCCCGTTCCTGGCTTTCGACGACAGCTATCGCAGCTTCCTGCATCTCGTCGCCGGCCAGATCGCCTCCGCCCTCTCCAATGCCGAGGCCTACCAGGCCGAACGTCTGCGGGCGGAGAAGCTCGCCGCGCTCGACCGTGCCAAAACGCAGTTTTTCTCCAACGTCAGCCACGAGTTCCGGACGCCGCTGACCCTGATGCTCTCACCTTTGGAGCAAATACTCGAGGCCGGCAAGGACGAGCCGATAGAACGCGACAAGATCGAGCTCGTTCATCGCAACGGGTTGCGGCTGCTGCGGCTGGTCAACACGCTGCTCGACTTCTCCCGCTTCGAGGCCGGACGCGCGCGGGCGCGCTTCGCCGCGTGCGAACTCGACCGCTTGACCCGCAGCATCGCGGCGAGCTTCGCCACCGCTACCGAGCGGGCTGGCATCGACCTCGACATCGACTGCGCGCCGCTGCCCGAACAGGTCTACGTCGACGGCGAGATGTGGGAGAAGATCGTCCTCAATCTCATCTCCAACGCCTACAAGTTCACGTTCGAGGGCGGGATTACCGTTCGACTGGAAGCTTGCGAGAAGCGCCGGGCCGCGATCCTCACGGTCGCCGATACCGGCGTCGGCATTCCCGCCGATCAGTTGCCGCACGGGTTCGATCGTTTTCACCGTATCAGCGGCCAGAGGAGTCGCTCCTACGAGGGAACGGGCCTCGGTCTCGCCCTCGTGCGCGAGCTGGCACAGGCGCATGGCGGCACGGTCTCGGTGGAGAGCACGCCCGGTGCCGGCAGCGAGTTCACCGTGACGATCCCGCTGGGATCGGCGCATCTGCCGCCGGCCGACGTCGACGACACGGCGGCGATGCCGTCCGGACCTTTGCACAGCCGCGCTTACGTCGAGGAGGCGATGCAATCGCTGATCGGCTCGGACACGGTCTCCTCCGATGCGGCGAACGATCCAGCCGCACCAGCGCTGCTCGACGGTGACGACGAAGGGCGCGGCCTGGTCCTGCTCGTCGACGACAATCCGGACATGCGCGAGTACATCCGCGGCCTGATCGCGTCGCGGTTCGACGTCGTCACCGCCACCGACGGATTGGAGGCACTGGACGCGATCGACAGGCGCCTGCCCGACCTTGTGCTGACAGACACGATGATGCCCCGCATGGACGGCTTCGCGTTACTCGCCGACCTGAGATCGCGCGAGCGGACGCGGACGCTGCCGGTGGTGATGATCTCTGCGCGCGCCGGCGAGGAGGCGAAGGTCGGCGGGCTCGAGGCGGGCGCCGACGATTACCTGACCAAACCGTTCTCCGCGCGCGAGCTGGTCGCGCGGATCGAGGGAAATCTGAGACTGGGGCGGCTGAGGAAGCGGTCGACGGAGGCCCTGCGCAGACGCGAGGAGCAGCTTCGTGGCATCTTCAACTCGAGCGCGGTCGGCGTCGCCGCGCTGACGCTGCAAGGCCGGTACACGGAGGTCAACGACGCTTTCTGTGCGATCACCGGCTATCCGCGCGAGGAGCTGCTCTCGACGGACTGCCTGACGCTGACCCATCCCGAGGATTCGCCGTTGATGGCCGCCCAGCTCGAGGCGCTGCGCACCGAGCAGATGCCGACGGTGACCGTCGAGAAACGCTACGTGCGCAAGGACGGCCGCTCGATCTGGGTCCAGAACAGTGTGTCCGTGACGCGTGACGCGACCGGCGCGCCAACCAATTTCGTCATCCTCTCGCAGGACATCACGGCGCGAAAGCAGGCGGAGGACCGTCAGAAGCTGCTGCTGGAGGAGCTCAACCACCGGGTGAAGAATACGCTGGCGATCGTCCGCTCCATCGCCAGTCAGACCCTGCGCGCCACACCCGAGCCGGCCCAGTTCACGACGCAGTTTTCGGCGCGATTGATGTCGCTGGCGCGTGCCCACAACCTGCTCACGCGCGAAAGCTGGCAAGGGGCCGACCTCGCCGACATCGTCGAGGTGGCTCTCGCGCCCTACCGGGATGCCGGAACCAATCAGCGCATCGATGTCGCCGGCCCGCGGGTGCGGATTGTGGCGAACGGTGCGGTGACGTTGACGTTGATGCTGCACGAGCTGGCGACCAACGCCGCCAAGTACGGTGCGCTGTCACGGCCGGGCGGACATATCGGCGTGTCCTGGACCCGGGAGGAGCCGGATGGCGGGGCGCCCGCGCGGCTCGGCCTCGCCTGGGCGGAGCGCGGCGGTCCACCGGTGGCGGCACCCCGTCGCAAGGGCTTCGGGTCGAGGCTTCTGGAGGCCAGCGCCGAGCAGCTCGGCGCTGATGTCGAGTTGTCCTATTCCGAGCCGGGTTTCGCACTCGCGATGTCGATGCCGCTGGTCGAGCTGTCGATCGTGGCGGGGGAGAAGGATGCGGCCCTCGTTCTGCCGTGACCCGCCGCAAGTCCCTCATCACGGGGGCGCGATACCTGGGGAGATCCCGGTTTTTCGGAACATCACGGCATTTCCTGCGTTTACGTCTCAATCAAGGTCGACTACCTTGGCCCTCGGCGGATTTTCGATGGCGCTAGGGAACCGTGGGTTCTCGCGAGCGTTTACTATATCTGTTCCATTCATGGAGAGGGCCCATGACGGACTTTGTGAGAGTGAGGCATTCGCCCGACGGTTCATGGCTGGTCGAGCTGGCCGGACAGAAATTCAATCATTTCACCTTCAAAAAGCGCTTTTGTGCCGAGGCTTTCGGCCGCGCCTTGGCGCAGAGGAACAACAAGGATCTGATGGTGTTGGGTCAGGATGGCGTCAGCCGATTGAAGCCAGATTCCAGCCTGACGTATCGGGCCGCCCTGGAATAGTAAGGGTCATTCGGCGTTTGCCGCGCCCCACAGCATCGTTGAACACAGCGAACCTTTCGCTATTCGCCGTGTTCGTAGCCATGTTCTTGCGCTCCCGGTCAGGCGTCGCACCAGTCAGTGGTCGTCAGGCTCTGTCCTGGACCTCGCCCGGGAACTCGCGTGGCCGGACGGCGTTTACAAGAGCTGCCTTTCACTACTGGTGACGGTGGCATCCCGAGATGACGTTCTCGACAGTCAACGCGCGGCGGCGGCAAGGTGGCGATAAAGTCCCGACAGGAGGCGATGAGAAGCGAGGGGGGTGACGGGGGGGGCGGTGCCGAGGTCGGCGCCACGCTTGCCGTCGGCGGGGTCGGCGCATCCGCGGGCGGGCTCGAGGCGTTCCAGGAATTGATCAGTAGCATCGCCCCGGAACAGCAGCGGGCATGGGTACTGGTCCAGCACCTCGATCCGGACCATCAAAGCCTCCTGCCCGAGCTTCTGGCACGGCGGACGCGGTTGCCTGTCGTGGCCATTCAGGACGGACAGCGGCTCGAGCCCGGCGTGATCCATCTGATCCCTCCCGGCGAGGAGCTGCGCGTGAGTGGGCGGACGCTGCGTCTCGCAGCGTTTGCGGCGCCGCGGGGTCTGCGCCGGCCGATCGACGTCTTCTTCGAGAGCCTGGCCGTGGCGTGTGGCGTGAATTGTGCCGCGATCGTTCTGAGCGGTACCGGCAGTGACGGCAGCGTCGGCATCCGCGCCGTCAAGGAAGCCGGTGGCCTCGTCTTCGTCCAGGATCCCAAGCAGGCGAAATACGACGGCATGCCGAAAAGCGCCCTGGCGACCAATGCCGTCGATCTCGTGCTGCCGGTCGGCGACATGGTGTCGGTTCTCGACGAGTACTTCGACCGCCGCTCGGGCATCGAGCCGTCTCTGGAGGACGACGCCGAGTTCGTCGAGCGCGTCGCCAAGCACATCCGCTACCGCACCGGCCACGACTTCTCACACTACAAGCGGCCGACGTTGTTGCGCCGCCTCGCCCGGCGCATGTCGGTGCTCGGCGTCGCCACCCCGACCGCCTACCTGCAGAAGCTGATCACCGACGCCGACGAGGCCTCTTTTCTGTTTCGTGATCTGCTGATCAACGTCACCTCCTTTTTTCGCGACCCGTCCGCCTTCGACATGCTGAGGCGATCGGCTATTCCGCAGATCGTGCGCGGCAAAGGTCGGGGCGACGACGTGAGGATCTGGGTGCCCGGCTGCTCCAGCGGTCAGGAGGCCTACTCGATCGCGATGCTGGTGGAGGAGGAGCTTCAGCGCGTCGATGCCCGCCCCAACGTCAGCATCTTCGCTACCGACATCGATGTCGACAGCCTCAAGACCGCACGCGATGGCGTGTTTCCGACCTCGATCGCCGGCGAGGTGCCGCCCGCGATGCTGGAGCGCCATTTCACCAGCACGCCGCAAGGCTATAGGATCTCGCCGGCGATGCGCGACATGGTCCGCGTCTCCAACCACAACGTGACCAAGGACCCGCCTTTCTCGCGCGTCGATCTCGTCTCCTGCCGCAATCTTTTGATCTATTTCGACGCGCAGCTGCAGAGCCGGGCGTTCTCGATCTTCCATTATTCGATCGTGCCGGGCGGCTTTCTGCTGCTCGGCCCCAGCGAGAACCTCGGCGCGGCCAGCGAGCAGTTCGAGCCGGTGGAGCACAACGAGCGGCTGTTTCGCCGCAAGGATGGTCCGGCGCGGCCGCTGATCCTGCCGCCGTCGGGCGCGCGTCGGGAGGTGGCGAGCGACATCGCCGTGGTCCACGATCACCCCGCGCCAACCGGTCCGCCCGATCTGTGGGAGCGTGCCGTGCTGGCGCGGCACACGCCGTCTTTCGTGGTCGTCAACGCCCGCCGGGAGATCGTCTATGCGTCGGGGCGGACCGGGCGGTTTCTCGAGCTGTCGGCGGGGCGGGCGCAGCTCGGCCTGCTCGAGATGTGCAAGCCGGAGCTGAAGCCCGCCTTGCGCGGACTGCTGAGCAGTGTCGGCGAGCCTGGACGCGTGATGCAGCGCCCGTTCGACGGCCGTATCGACAATGCGGAGGTGCGCCTGTTGCTTGCGGTGGAGCGGCTGCGCGACGACACTATGCTGGTTGTAGCGCGTCAATCTGGGTGAGACGGCGGGCGGCGATCGATAGAGATTGCGGCGGCCGATAGCGAGTGCACGATCATCTCGATTCGTTCCGCCGGCAAGTCGTTTCTGATTGTCGCTGATGTCGCGGTCTAATTTTCGATGCGGTT
>CAMDBL010000160.1 GCA_945889015.1 Devosia equisanguinis | reverse complement strand
ATCTCACCAACGCCGAGCTCATTCTGGGCATGGTCGCCTGGAAGAAGGCCGTCGGCAGTCGCGCCAGCGTGACGGTGGACATCGTCCGCAACAAGGGCCGTACCGAATTCAACGACATGCAGATCCGCGGCGACAACATCACCGCCGACGGCCAGATCGTGATCGGCGCCGACAACCGGCTGCGAGAGTTCAACTTTCCCAATTTCACGCTCGATCTCGTCAGCCAGTTCGAAATGCAGGGCGTCGCTCGCGCCGACAATGTCCTCGACGTCAAGGTCAAAAGCCGCCACTTCGAAGGTCGCGAGTTCTTCCGATCACTGTTCTCGCTCGGGCAGATCAGCGACAAGCAGCTCCAGCCGCAGAAGGCACGCGGTGTCGACCTGACGGCGGAAATCGATTCGCTCGCCGGCTTCTCGGAGATCGCGCTGCGCGGGCTCAAACTGAAACTGTCGAAGCGGGCGGACAAGCTGGTGGCGGTCGACGCGCGGGGCACTTTGGATGGTGGCAAGCCGTTGCTGGTGACGCTGGTCAACACGCCCGGACAGCCGCGCCGCCTGCGCGCGGATTCGACCGATGCCGGCCAGGCCATGCGTCTCGTCGGTTTCTACCCCAGCATGCAAAACGGCAGCGTCCGGCTCGAGGTCGACCTCGACGGCAAGGGGCTCGCCGAGAAGACCGGCATGCTGATCGTCGACGATTTCCGGATCTGGGGCGATCCGGTCGCCAGCGAGGTTCTCGGCAGCGTCGATCCGGCCAAGGCCAACGAAGGGCGTGCTCCCGGCAAGCGGCAGGTCGTCCGCCAGGCGTTCGACTTCAACCGGATGATGGTGCCGTTCTCGGTCGGCCAGGGCCAGTTCGTGTTCAATGACAGCTACATGCGCGGCGCCCTGTTCGGCGTCAGCTTGCGCGGCAAGGTGGACTTCAAATCCGGCCGGATGAACGTCGACGGCACCTATATCCCTCTCCAGGGCCTCAACAACGTGCTCGGCGACATTCCGCTGATTGGCCAGATCGTGTCGGGGCCTCGCGGCGACGGCATCTTCGGCATCACGTTCCTCGTGCAGGGCTCGATCCAGCAGCCCCAGGTGATCGTCAATCCGCTGTCGCTGGTCACCCCCGGAATTTTCCGCACGCTGATGGAGATGACCGGCGGCGACCAGCGCATCACGCCCCGCGACGAGGCAAAGCCTAACGGAGCGCCTCAGGTGCGCTCCGTCGGTCCCCAAGGCAGCGTCAAGACGGCGCCGGCAAGAGGTGGCGTCACGGCGCCGCGCGCGGTGCGGCCCGAGGTCGGCGGCGGCTGGTCGTCGCAGTCCTCGCCGCAGCGATCGCAAAAGTAGGTCTTCGGCTGAAGGCTCGACGCGGCGGGGACGGCTCAGCGCTCGCGAAACGCCCGCTCGAAGTTGTCCGTGAACGGCTTGATGAGATAGCTCAGGACCGTGCGCTGCTCGGTTTCCATGTAAACCTCGGCCTGCATGCCCGGGATCAGCTTCTTTCCCTCGCCGAGATTGGCCAGCTCGGACGCCGCTACCTCGACCGTGACGGTGAAGTAGGGCCCGAACGCGTTCGGGTTGCGCTCGAGGATGCTGGCGGCCGAGCGCTTGGTGATCGTGCCGTTGATCACCGGCGTGGTGCGGTTGAAGGCCGGGAAGCGGATGCTCGCGGGATGTCCCACCACGATCTGCTCGATGTCGTTGGGTGACACGCGCGCTTCGATGATCAGACGGTCCTCCTCGGGGATGACCTCCATGATCGGGCTCGCTGGCGAGACGACGCCGCCGACGGTATGGATGGCGAGATTGTGTACGAAGCCCGAGCGGGGCGCCCGGATCTCGACCCGCTTCAGCTTGTCCTCGATCGCCACCTTCTGCTCCTCGAGTTCGGCGATCTTGGCCTGCGCCTCGCGCTCGTCGATGGAGACCTGCTGCAACGTCTCCTTCTTGAGCTGCGCGACCTTGCCCTCATTCTCGGAGATGGCGCCCTTGACGCGGGCGATGTCGCCGCGAAGACGGCCGATCTCGCCCTCGAGCCGGGCCGATTCACGCTCCAGCGAAAGCATGCGCGTCATCGTGTAGAGGCCCTGCTCCAGCAGCGGCTTGACGCTCTCCATCTCGCGCCGGATCAGGGTCGACTGACGCGACCGCGACTCGACCTCCGAGCTCAAGCCGCGGACCTGCTCCTCGAGCTGCGCGCGCTGCTGCATCAGCAGGGATGCCTCGCCGAGCTGTCGCTGGCGGCGGGCGTTGAACAGGGCGACCTGCGACGACAGGAAGGTCGCGATGCGCGGGTCGTCCTTGTCGTTCACGAGACCGGCCGGGATCGTGATGGCATCCGCACCGCGTGCTTCCGCCTCGAGGCGCGCGCGCTGGATGTAGAGCTCGTCGAGGCGGCCCTGGATGATGCCGAGGTTCGACTTGGCCGAGGTGTCGTCGAGGCGCATGACGACATCGCCTTCCCGCACCCGGTCGCCGTTCTTGACCAGCAGCTCCGAGACGATGCCGCCGTCGAGGTGCTGCACCGTCTTGATGTTGGTCTCGACCGTCACGGTGCCCGCACCGATCACGGCGCCGGAGATGCCGGCAAAGCCCGCGACAGCCATCAGACTCCCGAGCGTGGCGAAGATCATCACGAAGCCGATGCGGATCCACGGCTCTGCGGTCGGATACTCGGTACGCTTCCTCGGCGCCTTATCGGATTGGCTCATGGGACGGCCTCCTCAGGACTTGGCGCTGGAAACGGACATGGCGGCGGTCATGGTCGACGCAGCCGGACCACCATGCAGACCAGCAGCACCCGCGACGGCAGAGTGCACGGTGGGGGAAGTGGCAGGAAGCGGAGGCGGTGCAGACGCGCGCGCCGCGAAGGGCTGGGGCGAAGTAGCCGGCATCGGCGGCCGTTGCGCGACACCCGCGGCCGGCGTCGGCTGCTGAGGCTGCGGCGAACGGGCTTGCGGCTGGGCCGCTGCGACCGTCATCGCCGGTTGCGGCGCGGGAGCGGAGCCGCCCTGCGCGCCCCCTGGCGCGCCGCCAGCACCGGCACCGGCGTTGTGCATCTTGCGGATCACCTCGTCGCGCGGGCCGAATGCGCGCGCCTGGCCCTGCTCCATCAGCAGCAGCAAATCGGCGCGCGTGATCGCGGAGGAGCGGTGAGAAACGATGATCACCGTGCGTCCCAGCTTCTTCAGCTCGCCGATCGCATCGATCAGCGCCATGTCCCCGTCACTGTCGAGATTCGAGTTCGGCTCGTCGAACACCAGGACCTGGGGATCACCGAACAGCGCGCGAGCCAGAGCGATGCGCTGCTTCTGTCCCGCGGACAAGTGACTGCCGAACGAGCCGAGCTCGGTGTCGTAGCCCTGCGGCAGGTCGAGGATCATCGCATGCGCACGCGCGAGCTTGGCCGCCGCGATAATGTCGGCATCGTCGGACTCCGGCCGGAAGCGGCTGATGTTCTCGCGCACCGAGCCCGCGAACAGCTCCACGTCCTGGGGAACGTAGCCGATGTGCCGTCCGAGCCGCTGCTGGTCCCACTGGTCGAGCTTGGCGCCGTCGAGACGGATCTCGCCACCGAGAACCGGCCAGACACCGACCAGCGCACGGCTGAGTGTCGACTTGCCCGAGGCGCTCGGACCGGCGATCGCCAGAATCTGTCCCGGTCCCACCGAGAACGAGACGTTGTTGACGGTGACGCGCTGCGAGCCGGGCGGTGCGACGCGGACGCCGCGGACCTCGATCAGGCCTTTCGGCGCCGGCAGCTCGACTTTGTCGGTGGGAGGCGGCAGCGCGTTCAGCAGCTCGTTCAGCGACTGGTGGGCCTGGCGGGCGCGGACGAACCCGCGCCAATGGCCGATGACCTGCTCGACCGGAGCCAGCGTGCGGCCCATCAGGATCGAGCCGGCGATGATCGCGCCAGAGGAAATGTCACCGCGAATGGCAAGCCAGGCACCGAGCCCCAGCACGATCGACTGCATCAGCATGCGCAGCGTCTTCGAGATCGAGGTGAGCAGCGCGATGGTATCGCCGGACTGGCTCTGGATCAGCAGTGCCTGCCGGTTGGCCTCGGCCCAGCGGTCCCGGTAGTCGCCGAGCATGCCCATGGCAGCGAGCACCTCGGCGTTGTTCTGGCCGGCATCGGAGAGCTCGGTCGAGAGCCGCGTGGCCTGGGTGGCCTCCGCGACCGCCGCATGCGTCTTCCATTCGGTCACCAGGGCGATCGAGAACAGCGCGATCGCGCAAGCCAGCGCGAAGGCACCCAGCACCCAGTTGAACATGAACATGATGATCAGGTAGATCGGCGTCCACGGCAGGTCGAAGAAGGTGCTCGGACCCGGGCTGGAGAGAAACTGCCGCATCGACTCGAAATCGCGCAGCGGCTGCATGGTGGCTCGACCTTTGACGAGGCCGAGGCGGGCTGCGGCGTCGAAAACGCGCTCGCTCGTCAGCTTGTCGAAGGACAGGCTGATGCGTGTGAGGATGCGCGAGCGGACCAGCTCCAGTGCACCGCTCAGCGCATAGAGCACGACGATCAGGACGGTCAGCGCCACCAGCGTCGGAATGCTGCGGCTGGACATGACCCGGTCGTAGACCTGCATCATATACAGCGGGCCTGCCAGCATCAGCACGTTCAAAACGAAGCTGAAGGCGCCGGTCGCCAAGAATGCGTTGCGGCTGAGTTGCAGCGCCTCCCGGATCTCGTCACGTTTGACTTGCCGCATCCTGGACCCTCTCGCAGCGCTCTTGCGCGTAGTGCTCCACGCCCCCGGCACGCGGAGGCGGCTGTCTTACGCAGGACTGCTGTTCGTCCAGGTGATGCACGAGCAACTGAATACGAGTCGAATCACGGGGGGACGCCCGCACCGACCTTGATCTGCCAACCCTAATAAAGTCTCAATGTGCGGCCGGCTGACGCTCTCCCAAGGGGCGAGGACTGCCGCGGCGGTCTGCCGGGGAATTCACCGGCAGAGCGTTGTATCGGCTCGAACTGTCCTCAGCCGGCCGGAAGCTGGCGCACGATCGGGGCCCCGTCCGGTCCGCGCAACTTCATCTTGACCGGCCGGCCCAGCCACTCTCTCTGCCGGAGCTGGCGGATCTGCTGGGCGATGACGCTGCGCTCGCCGATCCCTTCAACGACCCAGACGTTGTCGCCGCTGCGCCAGTCCTCCGGATCGAGGCGCGTGACATGATCCGTCGATCCCGAAAGCCGCGCATCGACGGCGTCCGAGACGCTCGCCCACAGCAGAACACCGACGGTCCTGATCTCGCCGGTGGCCTTGGACCTCGCCTGCGCCAGCGAATACTGTCCCGTCGCGATGGCCGGTACGACCAGCCATTTCAGATCGCCAACCGGTCGGCCCGCAAAGGCCGGAGCCTGCATCATGACTGAGACGATGGTGCCGAGCACGGTCGCGCCCCGTTGCGCGGCCTCGCTGCGTAGACGCTGCTCCTCCAGCCGTGCCTCGTCGGCAACCTCAGCCGCGGCGCCCGCCGGCCGTTCTGCCAGTTTCCCGTTGACCCTCGCCGGCTCGATCGACACGTTCATACTCCCAGTCGCCGTTGTTCGACCCGCCCAGAGCCTAATGAAACCACAGGACACGGCAGGTTCGCAACGTGCTCACCTCCGCCAGCCGTTTCACCCGGCCCTCGAATCTGCTGGATCTGGCCGCAACAGCAGGAGCCCACATGCGCATTCTCGTCATCGGCCACACCGGACAATTGGCGCAATCGCTGGCGCGATGCGGGGCAGCCACGCCCGGCGTCGATCTCGTCACCGTGGGGCGGCCACAGACGGACCTCGCCGATCCCCACTCGGTCGGTGCCACGATCGCGGCGCACCGGCCCGATGTCGTGATCAACGCGGCCGCCTACACGGCCGTCGACAAGGCCGAAGCCGAGCGCGATGCCGCATTCGCGATCAATGCCGAGGGTGTCGGCGTCCTGGCGCGGGCCGCGGGCGCCGCGGGGGTGTCGCTGATCCACGTCTCCACCGACTACGTCTACGACGGCAGTAAGCCGGCCCCCTATTTCGAGAGCGACGCGACGAACCCGATCGGCGTCTATGGCGCGAGCAAGCTCGCCGGCGAACGACTGGTCGCGCAACACGCGCCGCGCCATGTCATCGCGCGCACGTCCTGGGTGGTGAGCCCTTTCGGCGGTAATTTCTGTAAGACGATGCTGCGTCTGGCGGCCGAGCGAGACGAGTTGCGCGTGGTCGCCGATCAGGTCGGCTCGCCGACCTATGCGATCGATCTCGCCGCCGCGCTGATCGAGATCGCGGGCCAGGTGGCCGGGATGACGTCCGGCGATCCACGCTGGGGGGTCTACCACCTCGCCAACGCGGGCACCACGAGCTGGGCCGGTCTCGCCGAGGCGACGATCGCGGCCTCGGCTCGCCACGGCGGAAGGGTCGTGCCCGTACGCCCGATCGCGACCACCGACTATCCGACCCCGGCGAAGCGGCCGGCCAACTCACGGCTCGACTGCACGCGCGTCGGGCAGGCGTTCGGCATCGTCATGCCGCCTTGGCAGGACGCCGTCGAGCGCTGCGTCGCCGCATTGATGTCGCCGCCATGATCGCACGTCACCCGCTGTTCAACCCGCCGGCTCCTGCTTCAGGCGCGCCATGAAAGCCATCCGCGCCTGATTGTGACCGAGATTGGGATGATGCCTGACGACCGTGAAGCCGGCATCGGCGAGTAGTGCCAGCATCTCGGCCTCCGAATAGTGGCTGAGGCCGAGCTCGGCGCGAATGCGCGAATAGTCGGAGAGGGCCGTGCGCACCAGCCCGCCCAGCGCCGCGAAGAAGAATCCGTTCGTGGCCGCCAGCCTGACGAGGGCCAGCGCATCGGTCAGCGGACCGACATCGCCGGGGATGACGTCGGCGATCAACAGCCGGCCATTGCGAGCGAGCTTACCGTGCCAGACCGCCATCGCCGCCTCGAGTTCTGGCTTCTTCAGGTATTGTATCAGCGAATTGACGATGATCAGATCGATCGAGCCGGGGTCGATCCGGTCGGTCTCCTCGGGCGTCAGCACGGTGACGTTGCCGATGCCGCCGAATCGCTCGGACAGGCGCCGGCAGACGAGCGGCGCGCCATCGCACAGATATAGGTGTCCAGTTGCAGGCGCCACCCGGTCGGACGCCAACGCCTCGCCACATCCGTAGTCGAGCACATTCAGGCCCGGCTCCGGCAACAACGCCAGAACCTCGTTGGCGATGCGCGTGTAATGTACGATCTTGTGCCGGTCGTTAACATAGATCGGCGTATCGCTGTTCCAATAGTCTCGCCAAGTCATCAAGTATCGCCGCTGGTCACGAGTTTGAAAGAATGTACATTAGATCCCGATTTTCATCACGCGACGTACACAGCCCGCGCCAGATCGACTGCGATCGGCCGGCGCCGTGAAATTCTCGACGCCCCCCTCAGCTCACGAACTCCCGATGCGCTCTCCGGGATAAACAGGAACCGCAGGACGCCGCAAGAGAGAAGAAGCACAACAGCATGAATTCTCAAGCAAAGAGTAAGCTGCTGTCGATCGTGGTGCCGGTCCTCAACGAGGAGCGCGGCATCGAACCGCTGCTCGCACGGCTTCTACCGGTCGTCGAGGCGACCGGCCTCGACGCCGAGATCGTGTTCGTCGACGACGGCTCGCGCGACGCCACGCTGGAGGTCCTGCGCCGGATCAATACCTCCGATCCCCGCATCAAGGTGGTTTCGCTGAGCCGCAACTTCGGCAAGGAGGTCGCCGTCGCCGCCGGCCTCAGATACGCCTGCGGCGATGCGGTGGTGCTGATGGACGCCGACTTGCAGCACCCGCCCGAGCTGATCGCCGATTTTGTCCGCTGCTGGCGGGAGGGCTACGACGACGTTTATGGCCAGCGCCTGGACCGCGACACCGACAGTCCACTCCGCCGGCTGCTGTCGCGCTGGTTCTACCGGTTGTTCCGCTCGGTCTCTGGCACGTCGTTGCCGGAGGGCGCCGGCGATTTCCGCCTGCTCAGCCGCCGTGCCGTCGACGCGCTCAACCGGATCGGCGAGCGCACCCGCTTCAACAAGGGCCTCTACACCTGGATCGGATTTCGCGCGATCGGCATCCCGTTCACGGTCGCGGTGCGCCAGGACGGCGGCGGCTCGCGCTGGAACGTGCGCAAGCTGTGGCGGTTCGCGATCGACGGTGTCGCCTCGTTTTCGACCGTGCCGCTGCGGATCTGGTCGTATCTCGGCCTGGCGCTGTCGATCTTCGCCATCGCCTATGCCGTCATCTTCATGATCAAGACGCTGGTCTTCGGCACCGATCTGCCCGGCTTCCCGTCGCTGATCGTGTCGATCATGATGCTGTCGGGGGTGCAATTGATGTCGCTCGGCGTGATGGGCGAGTACCTCGGGCGGATGTACGAGGAGGTGAAGGCGCGGCCGCTGTTCCTGGTCGCCGAGGAGATCGGCCTGGAGGGCCCGGCGCCGGCCCCGGGTGCCACATCCTCGACCACGCGTGCCGCGCCTCACGCCGCCGTCGAGGCGGCACGCGCCGCGTCGGGCGAAAGCCCCGGTCCATGACCCGGACCTCCGCGCTCGCGCTGCTCACAGCCGACGACTACGCGCTGACCGAGGGCGTCTCGGCCGGCATCGAGGAGCTGGCCCGCCGCGGCCTGCTGTCGGCGACCGGGGCGATGGTGACGACGCGCCACTGGCCCGCGCACGCCGGCCGGCTGGCAGCGCTGCGTGGGCACGTCGCGGTCGGGTTGCATTTCAATCTCACCTTGGGCGCGCCGATCGGTCCGATGCCGCGGCTGGCCCCCGGGGGAGGCTTGCCCACGATCGGCGCGGTGACGGCCGCGGCCCTCACCCGCCGCATCGATCCCGCCGAGATCGAGGCCGAGGCGAGCCGCCAGCTCGACGCCTTCGAACGCCTGCACGGTCATCCGCCCGACTATCTCGACGGGCACCAGCACGTGCATGCCCTGCCGCGGGTCCGCGACGGCGTGCTGGCGGCGATCGCGCGGTGCCGGTGGCCCCGGCCGCTGCTGATCCGCGATCCGGGGACGCGGCTGTCCGCGCTCGCCGGTGCGGGCACCAAGGCGGCGGTCCTGGCGGGGCTGTCGGCCGGGTTCGCCAGCCGTGCCAGGGCGTCCGGGCTCGTCGTCAACGACAGTTTCGGCGGCGTGACGGACTTCGAGCCGGAGGCGGCGGGGGCCGATCTCGCGCGCAGCCTGCAGGGGGCGGCGCGCTCCGGGATTCACATCGCCATGTGCCACCCGGGGTTTCCCGACGACGAGCTGGCGAGCCTCGATCCGGTGACGGTGCGCCGCCGCAGCGAGTATGATGCACTGCTGGCGATGCCCGGGCTCTCCGGGCGGATCTGGCACCCCGGCCGGCCGGCGGACGGCGGCATGATCGACTGGCCCCAGGAGCTTGCGCGCGCATGAGCGCCCCACACGACGAGACCGCCGGTACGGAAAAAGCCGGCAGGACGACGGCCGGCACCGATCTCGCAAGCCAGTTGCGCCACTGGGGCGGATTCGTGGTTTCGGGCGGCATCGCCTTCACAACCGATGCGCTGGTGCTCGAGTCGCTGACGCGGTTCGCGGGCCTGCCGCCGCTGGTCGCGCGGCTCGCCGCCATCGCCTGCGCCATGGTCGCGGGCTGGCTCGCGCATCGCCGGCTGACCTTCGACCTGCCGACGCGGCCGACGCCGAAGGAGTTCCTGGGCTATGCCGCCGTCGCCTGGACCTCGGCCGGGATCAACTACGCGGTGTTCGCCGCCATCCTGCTCTGGCGGCCCGCCACCTACCCGCTGGTCGCACTCGTCGGCGCCTCGCTCGTCGCGATGACGTTCTCCTACCTCGGCATGCGCTTCGGCGCGTTCCGCAAGGGTCTGAAGGCCCGTGGCTAAGAAGGGTGTGTGTGGGGGGCATCGGGCACTCGACCCGAGGGACGGCGCCGGTCGTCGAACAGCGCTGAATACTCGACGGTGAACTGGCGAGTCAGCGGTATTATGGCGCAAGCGCCACAAGCCAACCGACTGTATCCGCACCACATCTCACTCCAGTAACAGGTGAGTGAGATGTCTATCTGGTGCGGGCGCTTGCGGTGTTGGTTTTCAACCTAGTCTGCGAAACTTCTGTCGCTTATGAAGCGAATTTCGCCTTCTTTCATGCCTCCGATAATCACAGGCTTGGGATCGCCACCCTCAGTGATCCGCGATACGTAGAAAACCTGCCTGGTGAACCGCTGTTTATCATGGACATTGTAGCAAAGACTCGTTGCAAGAATCAGAGACACGGATTGCCGCCCGTCAGCGAGTCCAATCGGACGCCCCTTTGCAATGGGCGTGATGTGGCTATGTGTCAGACCGTTGGGGGTTACCAGACCGATAGGTTGCCTTGCAATCTCGGAGTCCATTTGACCAGAAAGAAATCGGTCGAAATCGAAGTCCGCAATGTCAAACAGACCACTGGCAAGAGTGGCCGTTGCGCATGGGACCGATCCGGAGTTCTTGATTTGCATTGTAATTTCTATTGGTACTCCCCATCGATCGTCATCCCCGGTCGGGAACAGCAGATCCATTGGCTTAGGATTCCTAGGGTATACGGAGAGCCACGATCTCTGCTCGCCTCGCAGGAGATCGACTTGATTCCAACCTGGATCGGTGGCTTCGGGTTGGTGCTGACGCTGTGGCGTCGGCGGCGAGGGGCGGGGCACCAGCAACGAAAACCGCGCAAGCTTCGCACTTCGCGGGGCTCGATCGCCCCGGCGCCGGCACCCCGACAGTGGCGGTGTCAGA
>CAMDBL010000159.1 GCA_945889015.1 Devosia equisanguinis | reverse complement strand
GCCAACGCATCAACAGCAGAGGTTCACCGCCGGATACCGAACCCCTGCCTCACCGGCGGCGCGACCCACTGCGGCCGGTATCCGACAGGGCGTCGCCGCACGCCGTTCATTACCCACGAAGGACCTGGTGGGAGAAAGCCGGGCTAGACCTCGAAGTGCCGGCTTTTCCTGACGCTGCCGGCTGAGCGGAATTGGACGGCGTGCGTTCCCAGTGTGCGCATGCGGAGGGCGTGATCTCCTGTCACCGACAAGGCAGCGCTGATCGAACAACGAGAGCCTTGACCGCATACTCCATCGATGTTGGACGGAACGCTTGGCACTGTTGATGACCGCCCGCTTTGCAATTGCGATGCACGCGATTCTCTTCCGCCAATGCAGGCATCAACGCTGAAGCGGAGCGCTGTCGGCCATAGAAACAGCGAGACAATAACGGCCGCCCACTTTGCACGGGACACCGATGGGTCTAGCATCGTGTGATTGGGATCGGGCCCAAGCGCAACAGACGCGGAGGACGCATGGCAGACGATGATTCGCCGATCGACGGCTTCAAGAGTTCCACAACGGTAGGCGAACGGGTGATCGACAAGCCCGAGCTGCCGAAAGGTGGCATTGCCACCGACCAGACCGTCATGACCGAGATGGTCGAAGGCAATATGCACCTCAAGCGCTCCCAATTCGGGAAGTTCGAGGTATTCAGCGATGAGGGAGCCAACATCGGGGGTACCGATACGGCGCCGACGCCAATGACCTACCTCGCCATGGCGACAGGTTTCTGACTGCTGACTCAGGTTGCGCGGTACGCGCACATGATGAAGCTGGAAATCAAAGACGCCAAATGCTCGGTCCGCTTCCGCAAAACCCTGGGCGGATCGGTGCTGAAGGGAACCGTGTTCAATACCTGGCAGGGTGTCGACACGCATTTGATTGTCGAGAGCGATGCACCCGCCGACAAGCTTGCTCATTTGATCAAGAATGCCAAGGCCGGCTGCTTTGCGGAAGGCTTGATCACTCAGGCCGTGCCGCTCACGAGCACGGTCGAGGTCAACGGCAAGCCGTTCAAGATTGCCGGCGTGACAGCAGATTGAAAACGAGAGGCAGGTCATCGGCCTGCCTCTCAGTCTCTGTCGCATCGCCGAAGCAGGCCGAACATTGCCTCAATAGCGCAGCGCAGCAGCCCGCGACAGCTTCACCCGCATGATCTCCTTGCTGGCATGCGGACTGTTGCCTCAGCGGGGTTTAATGCCCGCCTTTGCGACGATGTCCTTCCACATGGGTACCTCCGCGGCGATCCGCTTCTTGAGCGTGGCTCCATCCGTTGCCGTCACTTCGAACCCTGCCTTCAGCAATTTATCCTTCACCGCAGGCCGGACAAGGATTTCAAGCGAAGCCGTCTCCAACCGTCTTACGATGTCCGCTGGCGTTTTCGCGGGAGCCACGAGGCATTGGAATGTCTCGAACGACTGGCCCTGGTAGCCCAGCTCGTTCCAAGTCGGAACGTCCGGAAGCGTCGGCCACCGCTTTTTGCCGAGGATCACAATCGGCTTCAACTGACCCGACTGAATGTAGGGCAGTGCCGGCGCGATAGACCCGGAAAGGATCTGCGCAGACCCGCCAAGCGTCGCCTGAAGTGCCGGGCCGCCCCCGACGTTGGGGATATGCACGATATTGATCTTCTCTATGATCTTGAGGATTTCCCCCGCCAAATAGGGATTCGAGCCGAGCCCCGGCGAAGTGTAATTAAGCTTGCCCGGCTCCTTGCGGGCCATCGCCAGCAACTCGGCCATACTCGACACACCGAGCTTGGCGTCAGCGACAATGCAATTGGGCGCGACGCCCAGCTCGGCAATCGGTACGAAATCATTGATGGGGTCGTATGGGACACTGACGAAAATAGCCGGATTGACGACCAGCACACTGGAGACGACCATCAGATTGTAGCCGTCCGCTTCGGCACGGGCGAAGCCGCCGATCGGAACATTTCCGCCGGCACCCGTCTTGTTCTCGACCACCGTCGAGGCCTTCAGCGCTTCACCAAGCTCAGCCGAGAAGATGCGCCCTATGATGTCGGTCGGGCCGGCGGCGGGCTGTGGCACCAGAAACTTGATCAGTCGATCGGGATAGGCCGCGAAGGCATTGCTGGCTCCGATCAGCGCCGCCGCCGGCAGGCTGGCCATAGCGGCTGCGGCTTCGAGAATCTGGCGACGCGACCTGAGAGACACGACGTTCGACATTTTTTTCCTCCAATGTTCAGGCTCTTCTTCCCATTCGCCTTTCTGGCGATTCAACCAAATCAGACGACCACACGCTTCCCATCCGAGTACGTGATCTTGACCGTCACCGTGTCCTCGTCGAGTAGGCATAGCCGGATTTTGAAAGCTGCGAACGCTCTGCCGTCGACCGGAGCCTATTTTGTATCGACCCGGAAAGAAAGGGCTGCTACAAAACTTTTGCAGCACTGCAGAGAGATGTGAAGGCGTGGCAAGACCGAAAGCATTCGATGAGACCGCAGCCCTCGAAGCCGCGATGACGTGCTTCTGGGAGAAGGGCTTCGAGGCATCGTCAGTGCAGGATCTGACGGATCGCATGGGCATCGCGCGACCAAGCCTTTACAATGCTTTCGGCAACAAGCGCGCGTTGTTCGAGAAGGCGTTGGAGCACTATTGCAGAACCTCGACCTATAGAGTAATCGCACGCATCGAGGCCGAATATGAGGCGGAGGACAGGGTCGCCGAGCTGTTCGCCGAGGTCGTCGACCGGTCTGCGAAAGATCCCAATCGCCGCGGCTGCCTGCTGATCAATTCCGCTCTGGAGGTGTCGCCGCATCATCCAGATCTCCGCCGCGTCATCGGCGTACATTTGGGAGCCGTCAGATCGTTCTTCCAACGCAGCCTCGCCGCCGCGCCGGAAACGGCGAGGCTCGATCTTCGGGCATCGGCCGACAACCTCATGGCCGTGATCCTTGGGCTGCGCGTCCTGGCTCGCTCGATGCCGGAACGCCCTCTTCTGGACAGCGTTGTGGCCGGTGCCCTTGTACCTCTTGGTCTCGGCGACGCATGGCAGCGGCGGCGCCGCAAGGCTCGACGACAAACATCGGCGCGCCTGCGTCCCAGCGGAGCACCCGTGCACGCGCGTAAACCTCGAGTGAAATCCAAGCGGAGGGACGAATGACGACGTCGATGAAGCTGGTTGCCGGCACCTCCATGACGAGGCTGCCTGTGCATCTGGTTTCTCGTGGCGAGGCAGATATCGCTGCGATGTCATTCCGACAACGATGAACGGCTGGCGTCGCCGCAATCGTCACACTCAAACCACAGACGCACACGGAGAACCATCCATGTCAACGCCCGCAGCAACGCGCTTCGACGTGATCTTCGAGACAGAAGGCGCCAATACCTCGAAATTCCGCAACGACTGCACCGTGCATAAACGCGGACGTGGCCCCGCCACGGTGTCTTTGCCGTCAGACGAAGGTCCCTATCATGGCGGGGACGGCACTGCGCCTTATCCGCTCGCCTATTTCGCCAGCGGCCTGACCACCTGCATCATGACGCAGCTGCGGGCATTTTCAAAGCGGCTCGACGTCGACGTCACCGATTTCACCGTCAACTGTAAATGCCAGTGGGAAGCAACCCAGGTGGGCAATGCGCCCTATGAGAGCAGGGGAATCGGCTTCACACTCGATATCGACCTGCACGGCGGCGCATCGGTCGACGATAAGAAGCGGGTGATCGCCGCGGCGACAAAGGGTTGCTTCGTCGAGGTCATCATTCAGCCGGGCCTGATCAAGCATCGGTTGAAGGTCGGCAACGAGTGGGTGGCGTTGGACTGATATATCACCGACAGACGGCCGGTCGCAGTCGGCCGGCGGTCCAGCAAGTCTCCCCCTCATCACCGGACCCGCCATGCCATTCGTTCAAGTGCAGTCAGGCCTGACCATTCGTTACGAGTGTGAAGGGCGTGGTCCGCCGTTGCTGTTGATCAGCGGCACGGGGCACGACCTGTCGTTCTGGGCGGGCACGCTGCCATTGCTCTCAACCCGCTATCGCTGCATCGTCTTCGACAACCGGGGCGTCGGCGACAGCTCGGTTCCCGAGCCAGGCTATGCACTGCGCGATATGGCCGACGATGCGCTCAGCGTACTGGATGTGCTCGGCATCGAGCGTGCCCACGTCATGGGTTTCTCAATGGGCGGCCACATCGCTCAGGAATTCGCGCTGAATTATTCACATCGACTGTTGAGCCTTGGCATTCATCATAGCTGGGCGCGCAACGACCCGCGTCTTGAAGGATTTCAGCGCATTCGCCGGCGCCTGGCTCAACTCGGCGAGATCGAAGCGCTGGCGGACATGAGCCTGTTCGGCATCTACGGCCAGAACTATTATCAGACTCACCTGCTGGAGATGCGGGAGCGCCGTACCCGACTGATCGAGACGTTGCCGACCCGGCTCAAAGGCTGGGAAGGACAACTCGATGCCTGCCTGAGGGGCGACACCTACGAGCGGCTGCCGGCCATATCGGTTCCGACTGTCATCACCTGCTCGGACGGCGATATGATTGTGGCCCCGCACCGCGCGTTGGAGATCCACGACCGGATTGCTGGCTCGCGGTATCATCTCCTGCACGGCACCGGGCACGTCGCGCTGATCGAGCAGCCAGACGTGTTCGCGCGGATCTGCTTGGAGTTCCTCCGCAGTCTGCCTGGATAGCGGAAGCAGAAGGCGAGTGCGTCGCGCTCCAATCGTCCACGCGGCAACGACGAGTCACAGAACAAGCAGGAGGAAGGCTACGATGGCACTTGAGCGCTTCAATAACGAACACCAGTACATTCGGATCGAGGACGGTTCCGACATCGGCGTCGTCGGCATCACGATGCATGCAGCCGAGCAACTCGGTGAGATCGTCTTTTGCGATCTTCCCCAGATCGGCCGTAAGCTCAAGGCGGGCGAGGCGTGTGCAATCGTCGAAAGCGCCAAGACGGCCAGCGACGTGTTCTCTCCGGTTTCAGGTGAGGTCATCGAGGTCAATCCTGGGCTCGACGCGAGCCCGACCCTGGCCAATGAGAACCCAGAGGACAAGGGCTGGCTCTTCAAGCTGAGGCTCTCTGACGAAGCCGAACTCGACAAGCTGATGGACCGTCCGACCTACGAAGCGTTCACTGCGCAGCCCGCATGACAGTCTGTCGGGCTGGTCATTCGGTGGCAGCCGCGGACACCCATGGGGCCGCCGACGCGGGCTATGACCCTGGCCGTGCGAAGCCGACGGCCTCGATCTGACCCAGTGCAGCTTCGACGGGGCGGTGCCCAAGGACACCGCCCGGCCAGGCTACCAGCCGGCCGCGCTGCTCAAGCTCTACAGCACATTTACGACAGCGCGTGCGCGGCACGCGACTGAATCGGGCGCTACGTGATGAAGCGCCTGAAGAACGTGGCCAAAAAACGGATTGGCGCGTTTGATTGTCAGAGCCATCATTGGCCGCTGGCGACCTTTGCGAGGCCGGCAAGTGCAGCGGCCATCGTTTTGAGCGGCTCGTCCTGTCCTGTGATCTGATAACGATCCTTGAGTGTGGACGGCGGCGTGTAGCCGATCAAGACCTTGCCGCTCTTGTCCTGCCAGATCAGCATCTTCATCGGCAGTTCGATCGCAACGGAGGGCTGCGCCAGCATCAAGGGCGTGCCAAGGCGCGGATTGCCGAACATGATCACTTCCGTGGCAGGCATGTCGAGGCCTACGGATTTTGCGCCGGCGGCGTGATCGACGCGAGCAGCGACTTTGATGCCGCGCTTTTCCAGTTCCGCCGCAAGGCGGTCGCCGGTCTCCTTCACCGCAAACTTGCTTTCGACGGTGGTCAGTGCTTGCGACATGGCAGCGGATGTGGTCAGCGCCAAGGCGACGAAAACCGTTGCTAAGACACGCTTCATGGGTGAACTCCTGATACGGTGAGGTTACATCTTCTTGACGCCACACGCCGCGCCGCCGAGGACGCAGAAGGTGGCGCAATAGCGGTGGTTGAGTGGTACCGCGACGTTCGCCTGCTTCAACGTGCGGCCAAGCTCGAAGCGCTCGTCGTAGGCGATCAGCGTGCAGGCCACGACGGCCGGGGCATCAGCCCCCTTGCGTTTGACGACCATACGGGCGGTCGCACACATGACGTCGTCGGGATCCTTGTGCAGGATACCCCAGCACGCCTCGGTGATCTCGGGTGGATTGGCGTCAGGGATCATCTCGGGGAAGATGACGAGCTGCACGGGATCGTCGCAGTCGACGGCGATGTCCTCGCGGAGAAACAGTTCGCGGTATCCAGCGCGCGCCGCCACTTCATCTTCGTTGCCGAGGCGGCGCCCCGCGATCTCCAGCTGGAAGCCTTCGCGCGAGAGAAACCGCAAGCCGTCCATCGCCTTGGCGAACGAGCCTTGACCGCGCTCCTTATCGTGGATAGCGGCGTGATGGTCGTCCAGAGAGACGCGGAAGCGCAGCAGCCTGCCGTGAGCCGCGTGTAGCGTCCTCAACTGCCTCTGGTACCGCATCATCGGCCGCATCGCATTGGTCAGCACGAGCGTCTCGAAACCGCGATCCAGCGTCTCTGTCAGGATCGGGATAAAATCCTTGTTCATGAACGGCTCGCCGCCGGTGAACCCTATCAGCTTGACCGGATAGCTGTCGGTCCTGACCTCGTCGAGATAACCCGTCACCTCGGCAAGCGTCAGGTAAATGAGCCGATCATTCTTCGGTGAACTTTCGATGTAGCAATTCTGGCACGTGATGTTGCAGAGCGTGCCCGTGTTGAACCAGAGCGTTTCCAAGTGTTTGAGCGACACTTTTGCCCGCCTCTCGCCCTTGGCAGTCACGAGAGGGTCGAGGAACTTCGTCTCACCGAGAATAGGCAAATTCATAGTGAGGCTCCGGTCATGCTTCCAGCTTCCCATTCGGCAGCGGGACCGGTTTCGTTACATCATCACGCCACCGTGATCGGTTTTGGTGCGACCGGCCGCCTCGACCGTACTGAACACAAAATCGCGAGGTTCCATTCTTCAAACCCGCGGTTGCCTCCGGAACCTGTAGTATCTCTCCATGTCCGCTCGCGGATCGGGAGGGTTCGGCCATGTTTCGGCTCTGCGTCCTTTTGCTGCTGGCGTCGGTCGCCTCCCCGACCATCGAGCACGCACACGCGCAGGATTCGCGAATCACCGTGTCAGTCGATCGAGACCTTCTCCCCCTGGCTCATCGCGTCGATGGCGGCTTACATGTCACCGCAAGTGAAGCCTTTCGCGCTGTCAGCACGCTGTCGGGTGTGGTGCTCATAGACGTCCGTACGCACGAGGAGACGCTGTTCAACGGTGTTGCTGCACCGATGCATCGGCACATTCCATACGTGATCGCCGACTTCGACCACAGTTACGACGCGGAGCACGAACGCTACAAGCTCGAACCGAACCCGTACTTTCCGAGATCTGTCGACGATCTGCTGGCCGAGATGAAGCTCGATCAGGGAGCGACCATCATCGTCTACTGTTCCGTTGGGGAGCGGAGCGCGCGTGCCGCCAACTTGCTTCTGAAGTCCGGCTTCAAAAACGTCTACTCGATGGTGGAGGGGTTCGAGGGCGATCCGACGTCCCGGATTGGTGCGGGATGGAAGGCTGCAGGACTGCCTTGGACGCAGCGGTTGCGCCGCGAGCAAGCCTACAAGAACCCGACCATGTGAATGCGAGACCGGTTCGGACGGCTGGCCAGATCACGAAAACGGCTGTTCCACTTCACAAGCCCGTCAACGGCGTAATGAACCGGTCGCCGACTGCGAACTGAACTGCAGAGTCCCTAATTTTGCAGGATCAGTTGGCAGCCATGTCCCCTACCACGAACCCGAATCACCTTGCCAAGCGCCCTGCGCCCCGCAATGGCGTTCTTTACGCCGACCTTTGCATCATCGGTGCGGGATCGGGTGGTCTGTCGGTCGCTGCCGGCGCTGTGCAAATGGGCGCGTCCGTCGTGCTGATCGAGAAGGGAGCCATGGGTGGCGACTGTCTCAATACCGGTTGCGTCCCTTCGAAGGCTCTGCTTGCGGCTTCGCATGCCGCACATGCGGTCCGAGCCGGCAAGAAATTCGGCGTCGAAGCAGCAGAACCAACGATCAGATTCCAGGCCGTCCATGATCACGTCCACGGCGTCATCGCGGCCATCGCGCCGCACGATAGCGTCGAGCGCTTCGAAGGGCTAGGCGTCCACGTCATCCAGGCAGCGGCGACGTTCGTCGATCACAATACCGTCGAGGCCAACGGCCAACGCATCACGGCCCGCCGCTTTGTCGTGGCGACAGGTTCGCGGGCCGCCATTCCGCCGATCCCAGGGCTGACCGACGTCAGCTACCTCACCAATGAGAACATTTTCGAACTCACGGAGCGGCCCGATCATTTGATCGTCGTCGGCGGCGGCCCGATCGGTATCGAGATGGCGCAGGCTTTCCGGCGTCTTGGTGCTTCGGTGACGGTGATCGAGAAGATCGGCATCCTGTCGAAGGACGAACCGGAAGCGGTGGCCGTCGTCCGCGCGTCGTTGAGGCGTGATGGCGTCGACGTGGTCGAGGGCGTTGGCGTGACGTCCGTCCGACGTGACGGAACAGCAGTGGTGGTTGAGCTTGAGGGTAAGCCGGGCGCACCGGCGACGATCCGGGGAAGCCACCTTCTCATCGCCGCGGGCCGTCGACCCAACATCGAGTCGCTCGGCCTGGAGGCGGCGGGTATTTCCACAACACCCAAGGGCATCACGGTGGACGAGCGCCTCCGCAGCACGACGAACCGGCGCGTTTTTGCGATCGGCGACGTCGCCGGCGGACCGCAGTTCACGCACATTGCCGGCTATCACGCGGGCATCGTCATCCGAAACGCTCTGTTCGCCCTCCCGGCGAAGACGAATTACGCTGCCCTACCGTGGGTGACATACTCGGACCCAGAGTTGGCCCATACGGGATTGACGGAATCCGATGCGCGCAAGGCCGGCCACGAGGTCCAAGTCCTCATGTGGTCGCTGGATATGAACGATCGCGCTCAGGCGGAGCGGGAGACGGAAGGCCTCGCTAAAATCATCCTTGGGCCGAAAGGTCGCATCCTCGGTGCGACGATCGTCGGACCGCGCGCTGGCGAGCTGATCGGGACGTGGGCCTTGGCGATCTCGTCCCGCTTGAAGATCGGTGCGCTCGCAGGGGCGGTTCTGCCCTATCCGACACTTTCTGAAATCTCGAAACGCGCGGCCGGCAGTTACTACACCCCCAAACTCTTCAGCGCAGGAACGCGCCGCATCGTCGGCTTCGTCCAGCGCTGGCTATCCTGAAAAGAGACCAACCATGTCCCTCACGAAGCTTCTTGCTGATCGACGACTCTGGCTTGTGGCAGGCGCACTCACGGGGTTCGGCCTCCTGCACTGGTCCGGTCTCGGCAGCTACCTGTCACTCGACTCTCTCAAGACACATCGCGTCGCGCTGACGGCGTTCGTTGACAACAACATGATCCTCGCCGCGGGCCTCTACGTGCTCGCTTACGTCGCCGCGGTTGCCTTCTCCCTCCCTGGCGCCGTCTTCCTGACGCTGTCTGGTGGGTTTCTATTCGGCGCTGCCCTTGGAACGCTGCTGACTGTCACGGGCGCCACCATCGGTGCGACCCTGATTTTCCTGTTTGCCAAGACCATGTTCGGGGACAACGCGCTCGATCGGCTTGGCGCGCCCGCACAGAAACTGGCGGACGGCATTCGGCGCAACGCCGCGTCATATCTGCTCGTGCTGAGGCTCGTTCCGCTGTTCCCGTTCTTTCTCGTCAACCTCGTTCCAGCCTTTGCCGGCGTGCCGCTCGCGACTTATGCCGTGACGACCTTTTTCGGCATCATTCCCGGAACGGCCGTGTTTTCGCTTGCAGGCTCCGGCCTCGGGTCCGTACTGGATCAGGGCGGGTCAATCACGCCGAGCTCCATCCTGACACCCCAGATCATTGTGGGCCTGTCGGGGCTTGCCGCCCTGACGCTTGCGGCGATCCCGATACGCAAGCGGCTCGAATCGCGCAGCTCCTGATCACTGTCGAACTCGCCCATCGGAGACCCACATGCGATACCTGTCGTGCAAAGCACCCATCACACGTCGCTTCGCCCTCTGCGTGATCACCATGATCGCAACGACCACGTCCGGCTTCGCTCAGCCGGCCGCAGATCCCGATGCGATCTACGACACGTTGTTGAAGCGCTATGTCGTCGCGAGTCCGGATGGCGTCAATCGTGTCGACTATGCGCGCTGGCACAAATCGCAAGAGGACCGCACTGCGCTGGACGGGTACGTGGTGGGCCTCGCTACCCGCAAGCCGAGCACCATGCCGCGTGGCGAGGCCTTCGCCTATTGGGGCAATCTCTACAATGCAGTCACACTGAAAGTCATCCTCGATCGATATCCCGTTGACTCCATCCGCGACATCAAGAGCTCCGGAGGATGGTTGGATTTCAAGTCGTATACAGGTCCCTGGCGGGAGCAGCGCGTGACCGTCGAGGGCAAGAAGCACTCGCTGGACAACATCGAGCACGAAGTCATGCGGCCGACCTTCAAGGATCCGCGTGTGCACTACGTTGTCAATTGCGCCTCGTTCGGCTGCCCAAATCTGATGAGCCGCGCCTGGCGTGCCCCGACTCTCGAAGCCGATCTCGATGCCGCAGCCCGCGCGTTCATCAACCATCCACGCGGCGTCGAGGTGCTACCGTCAGGGGGCCTCAAGGTATCCTCGATCTACAAGTGGTTCATTGCCGACTTCGGCGGTGATGATGCGTCGCTGTTGAAGCACTTCAAGATCTACGCGAAACCGGACCTGGCGGCGCGATTGGCCACGGCGACGAAGATCGAGACCGACGGCTATGATTGGTCCCTGGATCGGTGGCTTCGGGTTGGTGCT
>CAMDBL010000158.1 GCA_945889015.1 Devosia equisanguinis | reverse complement strand
TCGCGCGGCGCTCGATGGAGCTGATGGCGGCGCAGGTGATGCCGCGCGTCAACGCGGCGATCGGCGAGGCGGGCTGACCGGTTTCGGCCTGCGCTCGGACCTGGCGGCGGCGGCCGGGCGCGGGCTCGCCTCGCTTCCCGGCCGAGGCGGCTCGTCGCGCGTGATCTCGACGAGATAATCGATGAAGACGCGCACCTTGGACGGCAGGTGGCGCTTGGCCGGATAGATCACCGACACCGGCCGGCCCGCCCGCTCGTACTCGGTCAGGATCGGCACGACGCGGCCGGCCTCCAGGTCCTTGCGCACCAGCCACCACGTCGCCTGCGAGATCCCCAGTCCCGCGACCACCGCCTCGCGCAACGCGTCGCCGCTCAGCACCAAGTGGCGCGGCTCGACCCGGATCGTGATCTCCTGCTTGCCCCTCGCCGCAAACGTCCACTCGGCGCCGAAGCGCCCGACGATGCAGGCGTGCCGGTGCAACTCGTCCGGGGTCACCGGCTGCCCGCACCGCGCGATGTAGGAGGGCGAGGCGAAGGTGATCTGGGGACCACGAGTGAGCACCCGCGCGATGGTGCGGGAATCGTCGAGGACACCGGTGCGGACGCCGACGTCGAAGCCCTCGGCGATCAGGTCGACGGGGTCGTCGAGGAAGGTCAGGTTGAGACGGATGTCGGGATAGCGCGCGCTGAACTCGGTGAGGGCCGGCACCAGAGTGACGCGGCCGAACGAGAATGGCACCACCACCCGGATCGTCCCGCGCGGGGTGGCGTTTGCCTCTCGAACGACCGCCTCCGCATCCTCGAGGTCCCTGAGAATGCGGACGCTGCGCTCGTAGAACTCCTGGCCGTAGTCGGTCAGGCTCAGACGGCGGGTCGAGCGATTGAAGAGCTGGCTGCCCAGCTCGTCCTCGAGCCGGGCGACGATCTTGGTGACCGCCGACGTCGACAGGCCGAGCTTGCGGGCAGCGGCGGTGAAGCCGCTGTTCTCCGCCACGGACGTGAACACCGACAGGGCCTGGAACTTGTTCATGGCCCAGCGATTCCGGCTGCGCCCGGCGATGTCAAGCGATGGGCGACCGAAGGTGTCGAGCGCCGACCCGTGGCGCCGCTCTCACCACTGGCATCCGCCCGGCATGTCCTCTATGAGGGGGCATGCAAGACGAACGTTCCGGCCAGACGCCGCCAGACGGGCCGCGCGGTGCCGCCACCCTGTCCATCTCCTTCGTCGAGTTCGTCGGCCTGACCGCGCTGCTGATGGCGCTGACGGCGCTGTCCATCGACATCATGCTGCCAGCCCTGCCGGCCCTCGGCGCGGCCCTGGGCGTGGCCAGCGACAATGATCGCCAGCTCGTGGTCATCACCTACATGGTCGGCTTCGCGGGCGGACAACTCCTCTACGGACCGCTCTCCGATCACTTCGGTCGCCGCCCCGTGCTGCTGCTCGGCATCGCCATCTACATCGCCGGCTCGCTGATCGCGCTGACAGCGCCGAGCTTCACCACCCTGCTGGTCGCGCGCCTGGTACAGGGCTTCGGTGCCGCCTCGCCGCGTGTGGTCGCCATCGCCATCGTGCGCGACCTCTACAGCGGCCGTCAGATGGCGCGGGTGATGTCGTTCGCGATGATGGTGTTCATCATAGTGCCGGTGCTGGCGCCCTCGGTCGGGCAGCTGCTGCTGTTCGCGGGATCCTGGCGCTCGCCGTTCTTCGCGCTGCTGGCGGTCGGCCTCGTGGCGGCGGTCTGGGCCAGCCTCCGGCTGCCGGAAACCGGCGAGGCCGCGCTGGGCGCGCGCCCTGCGATGGCCCTGCTGCCGGCGTTCAGGGCGGCCATCCTGAATCCGCAGACGGTGGGGTACGGTGTCTCGCAGGGTCTGCTGCTCGGCTGCCTGCTCGCCTATGTCGCGAGCGCGCAGCAAGTTTTCGTCGAGGTGTTCGACCTGGGCCTCGCCTTTCCGCTCGCGTTCGGCGCCGTGGCGTCCACGGTCGCGCTGGCGTCTTTCATCAATACGCGGATCGTCGTGCGCCACGGGATGCGGCGTGTGTCGCACACCGCGCTCGCGGGTTACATCGCCGTTGCTGTTCTGCTGGCGGTCCTGGCGCGGCTCGGGCTGGCAAGCCTGCCCGTGTTCCTCTGCCTGATCGCGATGGCGTTCTTCCTGTTCGGCCTGACCGCGCCGAACTTCAACGCGCTGGCGATGGAGCCGCAGGGACACAACGCCGGCATGGCGTCCTCGGTGATCGGCTCGATGAGCACCGCGACCGGTGCCGTCATCGGCGGCTCGATCGGCCGCGCCTTCGACGGCAGCGTGCTGCCGCTCGCACTCGGTCTCGTCGGCGCGAGCCTGACGGCCTTTGCCATCGTCGCGCTGGTGGAGGGCCGCGCCGGCCTGTTCGGGCGCAATCAGCGGTCGTCGTGACGATGTGAGGTTGTCGTGTCTGAACGGCTAGAAGGATGCGGAGCGTGAGAGCCGCTTCCGCACCCGCACGAGCTGGCCCTCCAGGAATTTGATCGAGCTCGCGCGCCCCTTGTTCTGCGGTCGTTGCCGAAGGTCGTCGATCTTGGACGTCAACCGGCGCGTCGCTGCAAGCCCGAGGTGGAGCTCCCGCGCCCGGGCTTCATCCCGTCGAGCCAGCAGCCAATCGCGCAGCTCGAGCCATTTCCTCGTCTTCGACCGAGGCGGAACCGGGATCTTCGTTCCCAGCCATGTGCATGGCTCGCCACACCGGGGGCAGCGCACCGAGCTCGAAGGGCTCGGCAGCGGAATGCGAGCCCGCCGCACGCTGGCTCGACAGCTGAAGCAGGCGAACGTATGGCTGCTCATATCCGGCTCCGACCGACCGCGCGTCCGATGGTGCTCCCGCAGTGCGCCGCCTCAGTGCGCCATGATCGTCGGGATGTGCGTGTGGGCCAAAATGTGGTTGGTCGCGCCACCGAAGATCATCTGGCGCAGCCGGCTCTGGGTGTAGGCGCCCTTCACCAGGAAATCGCAGCCGAGCTTGCGGGCGTGGTCGAGGATCACCTCGCCGGCGCCGCGGCTCGAGCCCTTGGCCGCGATCTCGGTCGCGTTGATGCCATGCGCGCGCAGGTAGTCGAGCAGCTCCACGGCGGTCGGGCCGGGCACGATGTTGCCGTCGACCGAGATCACCGTCACCTTCTCGCACAGTCTCAGCAGCGGCAGCGCGCAGGCGATGACGTGCGCGGTCTCGGTCGAGGCGTTCCAATGGATCAGCGCATTGGTCGCGATCGTCTTGGGCGCTTGCGGCGGGGCGACGAAGATCGGCCGGCCGCTCTCGAACAGGGCCGCTTCCAGCGTCGTCATGCGCGGATCGTTGCGGCCGGTGCCGGGACGTCCGACGATGGTGGCATCGAACAGGCGGCCCATGCTGCCGAGAGTGGCGTCGTCGACCGGCTGGCTGCCCCGCCAGCGGAACAGCGAGCGGGCAGACCCTTCCGCATGGGCTGCAGCAAAACTCTCGAACTGGTCGCGCGAGCGGGTCGCTGCCTCGGTCTCGTCCTGCGGCGGCGGCTGCACCACGAGTGCGCCCATGGGATCTGGGACCACGAAGTCGACGAGGCTCGGGCGCAGCAGGATACCGTCGACGGTGGCGCCGAGCTTCTCCGCGATGAGCCAGGCGGTCTGCATCGTGGCTGCCATCAGATCGTGCTGCTCGACCGGCAGTAGGAGCGTCTTCATGAGGCGGCCTCTCTTTGGACGGAGGAGGGCGGATATTGGAAACGTTATGGCCCGGTGCGGCAGCCTAGCGCAGAATCGGGCGGTTTTCGAGCAAGGATCGGCGGTTCTCTGAGCGCGGCGCGAGGCGTCGGCGGATCATCCGCGAAGGCTCAATAGCGCAGCAGCACGTTGAGCGAGCCGTAGGGGCTGTCCGGAGTCTCGATATCGCCGGTCACGCCGCCGGAGAGTGAGATCTCGCCCCAGTCCGGCGCGTAGCGGGCGAAGGCGCCGCCACGCGCGCCCTCGAACGTGGCGTTACCGTGCAGGCCGGCCTCGAGACCGATCGACACCTCCGGCAGCACGCGCCAGCCGCCGCGCATGCGCGAGCCATAGGTCTCGTGGGCCTGCGTCCACGAGCCGTCCATCGAAAGCCAGAGAGCGTCGGTGACGTCGGTCCAGGTCTCGATCGTCGCCTTGAAGCCAAGGGCAAGGCCATTGACCTAGTTGCCCGAGTCGAACGGGGTGATGGCGTGGCCGATGCCCGCGCCGCCGGCAAATCCCTTGATCGTGGTGCGTGCAAATTGGATCTGATAGCCGAGCATCGCGTCGGCGAAGCTGTTGATGCCGCCGAATGTCGTGCCGTTGGCGGGCGAGCCCTCGTAGCGGTAACGGCCATAGCCGCCGCTGGTGCGGAGCCGGAAGCCGTCGGCGGCGATGGCAGAGAACGGCGCGACGGTCAGCGTCGAATAGGCCGACCAGCTGTTGCGGGTCGCCTCGGCCCCCGCGGAGATCTCCTGCCAGGGAGCAGCCCTCTTTTCCGCCGGCTTGCCGCCCTCCGCGCGGACACCGCCGGCCGTCGCGGCGAGTGCGAGCGCGGCACATAGGCAAGCTGCTGCAATGTCGATGGCGCTACGCAACACGATAGGACCGCATCGAAACTCAGTAGGATGAAATGATTGTATTCATCATACGAATGATATCGCAAGCGCTTTTGGTAGGAATGATTTTAATGGAGGTCATTCATTGGAATGATGCTTCATCGGCCACGATGCCCGCCGCGCTCTGGACGTCCCGTGCTCGGGACGACCGGCCTCGCGACCGCAGCGGCAGTCCCCTTGCGCTTCCCGCAGGCGTTGCCGACATCGTCCAAGTCGCCGCCTCTCCCGTATCCAGGTCCCCGTATCCAGGTCCCCGTGTCCAGGTCCATGTCCCCTTCGCGCATCGAAAGCTGGCTGTATCCGACCCCCGCGGGGCTCTATTGCGCGGCCGGCGGCTTCCACATCGACCCCGCCGGCGCCGTCGAGCGCGCCGTGATCACGCATGGCCACTCCGACCACGCGCGGCCCGGCCACGGCGCGGTGCTGGCGACGCCGCAGACGCTGGCGGTGATGCGGGTGCGGCTCGGCGAGGCCGCGGCAGGCAGCTTCCAGCCGCTCGGCTACGGTGAGCCGATCAGTATCGGCGAGGTGACCGTCACGCTCGTCCCCGCCGGCCACATTCTCGGCAGCGCGCAGGTGGTGATGGAGCACAAGGGCCAGCGCGCCGTCGTCTCGGGCGACTACAAGCGGGCGGCCGACCCGACCTGCCGTCCGTTCGAGCCGGTGCGCTGCGATCTGTTCGTCACCGAGGCGACGTTCGGTCTTCCCGTGTTCCGCCACGAGGCGGCGGAGCGCGAGATCGCTCGTCTGCTCGCCTCGCGCGCCGCGTTCCCCGAGCGCACGCATCTGGTCGGTGCCTACGGGCTCGGCAAGGCGCAGCGGCTGATCGCGCTGCTGAGGGCTGCCGGCTACGATCGCACCATCCACCTGCATGGCGCGATGGTGGCCCTGTGCGATCTCTACGTGCGCGAAGGCGTGCCGCTCGGCGCGCTGGCGCCGGTGCCCGCCGACGGCCGCGCTGTGCTCGCGGGCGAGATCGTGCTGTGTCCGCCCTCGGCGTTGAAGGACCGCTGGTCGCGCCGTCTCGCCGATCCGCTGACTGTATTCGCCTCGGGCTGGATGCGGGTGCGCGGACGGGCCCGGCAGCGCGGCGTCGAGCTGCCGCTGGTGGTTTCCGATCATGCCGACTGGCCGGAGCTGATCGCCACCATCGCCGAGACCGGCGCGGAGGAGGTCTGGGTCACGCACGGGCGCGAGCAGGCGCTGGTCCACTACGTCACCGGGATCGGCAAGCGGGCGCGCGCGCTGGCGCTGGTCGGGCGCGAGGAGGACGAGGCGGAATGAAGGCCTTCGCCGACCTGCTCGACCGGCTCGTCTATGCGACCCAGCGCAACGCCAAGTTGCGGTTGATCTCGACCTATCTCGCGGCGACGCCCGATCCCGATCGCGGCTGGGCGCTGGCGGCGCTGACCGACGGTCTCACGCGCAAGCGGCCGGTGCGCCGTCTGCTCGCCGAGCTGATGGCGCCGCGAGTCGATCCCGAGCTCTACCGGCTGTCGCGCGACTACGTCGGCGATACGGCCGAGACGGTGGCGCTGCTGTGGCCCGAAAGCGGGCTCGAGATCGACCCGCCGGCCTTCGGCGAGGTGGTGCATGGTCTCCTGACCCTCGACAACGCCGAGCTGCGGGTGGTGCTCGCCGCCTGGCTCGACCGGCTTGATTCGACCGGGCGCTGGGCGCTGTTGAAGCTGCTCACCGGCGCATTACGGGTCGGCGTCTCGGCGCGTCTCGCCAAGACCGCCGTCGCCGAGATGGGTGGCGTCGCGGTCGACGATATCGAAGGCGTCTGGCACGGGCTGACGCCGCCTTATCTCGACCTGTTCGCCTGGCTCGACGGCAAGGCCGACAAGCCCGATGTCGGCGCGGCCGCGGTGTTCCGCCCGATGATGCTGGCGCATCCGCTGGAGCCGGGCGAGATCGACGCGCTCGACCCCGCCGAGATCGCGGCGGAATGGAAATGGGACGGTATCCGCGTGCAGCTCGCCGCCCACGGTGCCGACGTCCGGTTGTTCTCGCGCACCGGCGACGACGTCGGCATCGTGTTTCCCGAGATCCTGGCGAGCTTTGCCGGCCGCTCGGCGGTGCTCGACGGCGAGCTGCTGGTGGTCCGCGAGGGCACGGTGGCGCCGTTCAACGATCTGCAGCAGCGGTTGAATCGCAAGGCCGTCACCCGCCGTCAGCAGCTCCAGTATCCAGCCCACGTCCGACTTTACGACGCGCTGCTGATCGACGGCGAGGATATCCGCGCGCTGCCGTTCGCCGAGCGCCGTCAGCGGCTCGAATCCTGGTTCGCAGCGTCCCGGCCGGAACGCGCCGATCTGTCGCCGCTGGTGGCGTTCACGTCGATCGAGGCGCTGGCGGGGATCTGGTCGGGGACGCGCGGGGCCGGCATCGAGGGGTTGATGCTGAAGCGGCTGTCGAGCCCCTATCTCGCCGGCCGCCCCAAGGGACACTGGTACAAGTGGAAGCGTGCCGCGCTGACCGCCGATTGCGTGCTGATGTACGCGCAGCGCGGCTCCGGCAAACGCTCGTCGTTCTATTCCGACTACACCTTCGGCGCCTGGCGCAGCACGCCGGCCGGCGACGAGCTGGTCCCGGTGGGGAAGGCCTACTCCGGCTTCACCGACGCCGAGCTGATCGAACTCGACCGCTGGATCCGCCGCAACACGATCGACCGGTTCGGCCCGGTGCGGTCTGTGACGCCCGGTCTGGTGCTGGAGATCGCCTTCGACGCGATCAACCGGTCCGCGCGTCACAAATCAGGTGTCGCGATGCGGTTTCCCCGTGTGCATCGCATTCGCTGGGACAAGCCGGCGACGGAGGCGGATCGTCTGGAGGCACTCGAAGGTTTGATCGTCGAGTGAGCGCGCCGAACGACGCTTTTGAGACAAAAGAAACGCCGGATTTTGCACGTGCTTTGTTGCAACGCGTCAAGCGCAATGATAAACTGTGAGCTGTAATTTCGAGGCATTTCGTCGATGGTTGCGGTTTGGGTGGGCGCTGCGGTCGCGTGATGTGGAAGAGGGTGTTGTCATCCAGGGAGTTCAGTCATGACAACGAGCAGCGGCACGGTCAAAGACGGTAACGGCGCGGAGGTCTTCACAGGCCCCTGCCAGCATCTGATGCAGGCCTATGCCGGCGGTTTCGACAAGGCGTCCCAGTGCTGGGATCCCGTGGCCAAGAGTCTCGCGCAGGCCAATCTCGAGGTGATCGGCTTCTGGAACCGGCGCGCGCAGGCCTATCTCGACATTCCGACCCGCCTGCAGCAGTGCCGGGCGCCGCAGGATCTCGTCGCCGAGCAGATGCGCTTCTGGCAGACGGCCTTCACGCAGTACCAGGACAGCTCGCGCAAGATGATGAAGCTGTACGCCGCCGCGGTTCCGGAGCTGCCCTTCGCCGAGCCGAAGCGGACCAAGCCTGTGCGCGACTACATCGCGGTTCCGGAGACGGAGCAGCCCGCGCGTGGCGAATCCGACGGCCGCCGCGCCGCTTGAGGCGGTCCGCGGGCGGTCCGCCGTAGGCCAAGACCATGACGGGGTGCGGGACCGATGGCGGCCCACCCCCCAACGCGCTTTTGTGCGGATGAGTTCGAGCATGCCCCGCCGGGTGTCACGGCGCGGGCGATCCGGTCCATGGATCGTGTGTCTACGGAGTTTACCTGCGGAATCAGGATCGAGGCGTACCGGACGAACGTCAGTCGCGGCCCTCGCTGGTCAGCCTCAACTCGTCTCCCCCGACATCCGCCGCACCTGCCGCAGGGGGCGCTACGAGCGTGTGGCCGTCGAGCGGCGCGGGCGCGGCTCGATCTTGAAGCCGAGGTCGCCCGAGACCATTTCTGCGAGCTCCGTGGCGAGATCTGCAGGCAATGCCGCGAAGTACGGTTTCCAGTAAGCCCGCGCCGAGCGTCGCAGCGTGCTGGACATCGCATCGGACGAGATCGGCTGCAGCGGGCGCAGGGTCTGCGCGCCGAGCCAGGCATAGGTGGCGCGCCAGATCTCGGGCTGTGCCTTTCGATTGCGAGGGCCTCGCAACTGCAGGATGGTCGGCATGCCGGCCTCGAGTTCGTCGGTGCCGATCTCGAGATCGGCGACCGGCCGCCCGTCGCGGCGAATGCTGTAGACGCGCGAGCGCCCCGCCTCCAGCCGATCCGCGAATTGATCGAGGCAATTGTCCATCGCCTCGCTTTCGGCGATGAAATCCGCCGGTGTCTTGAGCGCCACGAACCGGTAGCCGTGGGCGTCACCCTCGTCGACCCACATCGGCGCCTCGCCCGATCCCAGGCACAGCGCCAGCCGCAGGCGCCGGCGCCAGACCGTCAACTCCTCCATGGCGCGCCTGAGGCCCATCTGCGCCGTCCACGGGCGGCGCAACAGGCCGAACCCCGGCGCTAGCGGATGTTCCGCGTGCCAAGCCCAGGCCGCCATATAGCGGAAGTGATCGCGGCCGACGGCGGCATCGAACGTGCGGCGCTGGCGGCTCGCCCAACCGGCGCTCCACAAGGCGAAACCCGGATGGCAAGCGTGCACGCCATAGCTCACCGTCCAAAGCCAGGATCGGGCCTGGTCGGACGACATCGGTAGAAAGCTGACGATCCGATCGTTGAACACGTCGTCGTCCGGGAGGGGCCTCAGCGGCTCGACGAAGGCCTGTGCCGGCAGCCGCCTTGTCCACCAGGCCAGACCAAGGGCGCTCGCCGCGGTTCGAAGCGGGGCGCCTTCGACGACGAGGCGCAGGGCCTTGCGGCGGCGGGCGGGCGTGGCGAATTCAGTCGAGGCCGCGAACAGGAGGGCGGGAAAGCTGTCGGCGAGGTCCTCTATCGCGCGGGACGCCGCGGTGACCTCCTCGATCCGCTCACGCACGCTGCTGTGAAACGCCGACAGACGGCGACGGCGGCGACCGCCGAGGTCGGCCTGAGATACCGGAAGATCAGAGAGGAGCGCCGTCACGTCGGTCGTCCCTTCACCAACTAGCCCGCTGGAGTTCAGCGTGAAGGTCGCAGGACAAAGTGGCAAAAGACGGGAAAGGTTGCATCGCAGCAAGGGCTACGGTTGGGAATTGCCGGGGCAGGCCTGGCGCGAGCGTCCCGCCGAGTTGGCCGCAGCGCGCGGACCGGCTCAGTTCAGCTTCGCGAGCGCTTCACCGAAGCCCTTGAGAGATATCGGAATTCCGATCCCCGCTTCCTCTGTCTGGAAGATGATGAAGACGGCGGTCTTGCCGGTCTTGAGCTGGTCGACGAGCTTGTCCTCTGCGACGACCTGCGCGTAGCAGGCGAAGGAATGGCACCTGAGGAACGGCGCGTTGCCGACATCCTTGTCGTCGACCTTCAGGCCGAGGCCCGGCGGGAGCAGGATGCCGAGCGGGGCGAACACGCGCAACACGCGGGAGCCATTGGAGAATTTCTGAAAATAGACGGTCAGGCCGACGTTGTTGCGGTCCTCCGCCGTCACGCTCTGCACGATCGCGCAGGCCTCCGCCTTGGAGCCGGGCGGCGGTGGCTTGCAGACGATCTGCCAGTCGCCGAACTGGCCCCTCACGATGCCGTCCTGTCCAGGCTGCATCTGCTGGGCGCGGGCCGCCAGCGGCCACAGCGCCGACAGCATCAGCGCCAGCGCCACGCCGAGCGCCAGTGCCGGCGAGCGGGCAAGGCCATGCGCCACCGGGGCGGCTGCGTCGGTCCGTCCCGAGATCCCGCGTGTGCTCGCCAAACCCATCTCCGTCTGCCAGTCGCGTCACCAGTGACGCCATCGCCCGTCACGGGCCCGCGGCTCCCTCGAGCCTGCCGCGACCTCGAGCCGCGCCCGACGACGGGTCTCGCGACCTATCTACGGGGCATCGGCATTCGGGGCAGAGGCCACAGCCCTGTCAACGACGAATCCGGCTAAAATGGGACTTGCGATCCGCTGCGCGGCTGCGGGCGTTCGACGGCAGTCCGATTGGGGTCTGCGGACGGCCCCGGTCGCGCGTGCAAATGCCGCATGGCTTGCCCTTGAGCGGCCACCAGCGGTCGTGTTCTTTGATTTGCAGCAAGGAGCTTGCAAACGCTCGTATAAATCGCTCATGGCCATAGATCTGGACACGAGCTTCGAAGCTCGCGGAAGACCGTTGACGACCGGCGCGGCCGGTATCGAGGTGGTGACGACATGTGGGCGGCGGTGATATGAGCTTTTGCAATTGGTCGCAGTGCGACCATCGGTAGAATCAAGCCGGCCGGCAGGGTTCGGTGGGGCGGGAATTCCTCGAGAAGCCCATCTCTCGAGAGACAACTGGAGCGCGGGAATGATTGATCGACTCGGGAAGGCCGGACGGAGGATCGCCGGCTTCGGGTTCAGCTCTGTGTGCTGCGGCGCCGAACGCGCCGGCGGTCT
>CAMDBL010000157.1 GCA_945889015.1 Devosia equisanguinis | reverse complement strand
CCGCTCTATCTCCCGCTTCGTGAACGCCGAGGCCGACGGCCAGGCCGTGTGCCGCCCGAACGCGCCGGCAGCGTCGGGACGGCGCTCCAGCGCCGTGACCAGATCGTAGAGCCACGTATCCCCGACGGGCTTGGCGTCCTGAGTGAGGAAAGCCACGAATGCGCCGCGTGAGCGCTGCACGCCGAGGTTTCGCGTGCGGCCGTGCCCGAACTCCGCCTGGGGAATGTCGTAGAGCGCGATGTCGGGTTGGTCGCGGCAGACATCGGCGCTGCCGTCGCTGGAGCCGGAGTCGATGACCACGATCTCGAACGGCCAGGGCGCGCGCTGCCGGCGCAGGGTGGCGAGCACGTCCCTCCAGACCTCGCCGCCATTCCAGGTCGGGATCACCACGCTGGCGTGCGGCGCCGGCGCACGGACGATATGAGGCGCCGTCGCCTGTCCGAGCAAAATCTCGCCGGCAGGCTCGCGATTTGGCGCAGCCGAGAAATCCTTGCCGGTCAGTCGCTCCACGATCGCCGCTTCGATATCGCGCGCCGATCCCTCCCAGGTGAATTGGCCTACCCAGGCCAAGGCGGTCTGCGCCTGCATCTTGCGCCGCGCCTCGTCGAGCAGCAGTGCTTCCAGCGCATCGGCGATGCCGATGGGATCGGGCCCCGCCAGCGTCACCACACCGGCCGGAAACACCGCCCGCGTACTCTCGCCGTCGAGTTCGACCACCGGCAGACCGCAGGCCATCATCTCCTGAGGCACCAGCGAGTAGTTGGTGGAGGAGAAGCAGACGCCGATGTCCGCACCCTGATAGACGCCGGCGATGTCGGCGACGGCGAGCACCCCGTGATCGACCGCCTCGAACGGCGCCGCCAAGATGTCGAGCGCGGCTCCGAAGAAGTCGACATGGAAGGCGACACCGCGCCGGGCCAACTCCTCGAGCGCCAGCAGCCCGAGCTCCACTGCCCGCCGCGGCGTCGAGGTGCGGCTGTAGAACGCGATGCGCGGGATCGCGTTGGGGGCGCGATCGACCGGCTTGTAGACGCTGGGGTCGGCGGCGAGATTGAAGTGCCTCGCCCAGCGGCCGTAGCGCTCCTCCATCAGCCCCTTGAGCCAGGTACTGGCGCACAGGCAGGCGATGTCGCGCCGGTAGGTTTCGTTGGCCGCGATCGAGCGCGAGCCCATCGGATGGAACGAGGGCTCGAAATCCTGGACGAAGTAGAACCGTTCCTTGAATTGGGCGGCCGCCATCACCGGCGCCACCGTCTCCCAACTGGTGGCGATGATCACGTCGCCGGCAGCCTCGGTCGCGAAGCTCTCGTCGATCAGCTTCAGCTCGGCGCGGCAGGATTGGAAATGCAGCACCATCGTCTCATAGGGGTCGCGTCCCTTGGCGTGGAAGCCCGGGTTCGTGATCCATACCGTGCAGCGGTGGCCGAACAGCTCGAGCCAGCGGACCATCCGGAAGATGGTCATGTGACCACCACCGCCCGGCGCGAAATCGGGCACCACCCAGTGGATATCGAGAGCCCCCGGATCGAAGGTGGGTGACGGCGGCGCCAGTGCCGTCTCGCGATAGGCGGCGATGTCGCGCAAGGCCGGATCGCGCACCAGCATGGCCGCCGGATCCTTGGCGATCGCGCGCGACTTGCCGGCCGGCGGGACGAAGCTGCGACCCTGCACCTTGCCGATGGTGAGGAAGTGATAGAGCGGGTTGATGCCGTTGTCGCGCACGTCGGGATGCAGCGCGAGGTAGCCGCGCGTCGAGAACCAGGCACAAGGATCGCGGCCTTCGCGCCAGCCGAAGCCGACATAGTGCTTCAGTGGATCGAGCTTGTTGCGGACGATGTCGGGATAGGCCTTGCGATAGAAGGCCGGGTCGAAGTCCTTCGCGATCGCGGCCTCGACGAGGTCGTCGCTGATTTGGGGCCCGCGTGGCGCGGCGATCTCTGCCGGGCGGATCTCGCGGCCTTCCGTCCGGCCCCAGCGCAGGTAGTGGTAGAACGGATCGACGCCGGCCGCTTTGACGTCGGCATGCAGCTCCAGATAGCGGCGCGTCGAGAACCAGGGCGTGGGATCGCGCATCTCACGCCAGCCGTGACTGATGTAGTGGGCGAGCGGATCGGCGACGCGGGCGATATCGCGGTAGCGGGTGATGTAGAACGAGGCGTCGAAGGAGGGCTGCAGCAGAGCGCGGATCTGACCGCGGTCCGCCGACATCAAGCGCCTGAGGCGGCTCCAGGCCTTCTCAAGTCCGCCGGTGGGCGACACCAGACGCATGAGGTCGGTTCGCTCCTGGCGGCCTCTGCGCCCTTGCCGGGCACTCTTGAAGGTCGACGTCATCTCTCGCTCGGCCCGCCTCTCGGTGATTCGCACCTCGAATGCACGCATGCTGTGAAACTGACCGGCTGCGTCAACACTTGATTGGCGGTACCGGCCGCATCCACCTAACTTGCCTTCGCTCAGCCGCTCTTCTGCAACAACCGGCGCACCTGTCCGACCGGGTCGCCCGACGCAGCCTGCCGCGGCGGCTGGGATCCGACCGTCTTGGCCAGTGCCCGGCATGCGGCCATGCGGCGGCGCACGCCGGTCAGCACATTCTGGCGCTGCGTGTCCTGCGCGTGTGCCTCGACCTCGCCGAGCCGCGCGAGGGCTTCGGCCAGCGCCCCGGCGTCTTGCTCGAGACGCGCGATCTCCCGGAGCGAGTCGGCGAGCGCCATCTGGCACTGCGCCCAGGCCGCCGCATCCGCGTCTCGTGTGACCGTGGCGAGCACCGTGCGCAGCAGCGTCACGGACTCGGCAAAGCTCGCCGGATCCAAGCGCCGCTTGCCATCGGCGGCCAACGCCTCGGCCAGCACGCGCTGCAACCGCTGGACCGACAGCGGATGCGCCGACACCGCGACGATGCCCGTCCGGTAACGTGCGATCAGATCTGCGATGCGCGGCGCGTCGGCCTCCTCGGGAGAGGGCACCAGCAGTGTGCCGATGCGGATCAGAATGGTGGTCCAGACACCTGGGGTGACGCCCGGATCGGTGGTGGCGAGCGCCGCCTCGAAGGTCGCGAGCGCCTGCTCCGGGCGGCGACGTCCGGGCTCCACCTTGGCCAGCGCCGCGAACAGTCCGCCCAGCACGGTCAGGCCGCGCACGCGCTTCTCGCGGGACACCTCGACCGGCAGCAGCCGCAACGCCGACTTCGCGGATATCGCGCCGGCCTTCAGCCCGGCCTCTTCCGAGCGTGCGCCGGCGATGGTCAGCAGCAGGTCGGCGGTGCGAATCTTGAGTTCGGCCCACCATAGTGGATCGCGGGCCCGCAAGCGGGGCATCTGTGCCGTCTGCAGGGCCCTCAGCGCGGCTTCGCGCAAACCCGGCGCCTGTTCGGGGGGAGCCGTGCGCGCCCTGAGCAATATCACCTCGGCAAGTCGCGCGTGCGTCTGGCTGGACAGCCGGACATCGCGGCCGGACGCCGCCAGCGGCAACGCCTGCCTGAACGCGGCCTCGGCCTCCGCAAGACGGTCGGCACCGTGCCCGACGAGGGCCAGCAGCACGTCGCCGCGCGCCAGCAGAAGCCGCGCCTGCAGATCGCCCGCAAGCCCACGGGCGCGGTCGGCCAGAACCCTGTCGATATTGGCGAGGGAGCCGGTCAGCGCCTTGAGCTGACGCGGCCCCTTGCGAAGAGCGCCAGGGCGCAGCGAACGGCGCCGAGACAGCCTTCGGCGAGCCGCGACGGCGACAGATGCGTCGGCCCGACCGCCAGCACGGCATCGTACAGATCCACGGCCATGCCCGTCACCGCCGGGTCGGCCGTGCCGGTTGGTGTATCCGCCTGCGCGTCGACGGCGGTTTCGGCCAGGATCTCGGCCAAATCGAGCGCCGCGCCGGAGGCGGTGCGCGCGTCGGTCGGCTCGACCAACTCGATGGCGCGATTGCCGTGCGAGCGCGCCCCCGGCCAGTCCCCCATCAGCGCCGCGCAGCAGCCTTCAGCGCGCGCCCGCCTGGCCGTCTCGGGCAGCGTCCGCAGCGCCGCCGCGGCCTGCGCGAACTCGCCCTTCTCGAGCCGTCCCACCACCTGCGACAGATGACCAGCTTTCCCCTGCGGCATCGGCTTGACCGGGAGCAGATCGTCGAGCAACCCCTTCAAACGCTGCGCCTGGCGCACGAGCGCATCCTCGAGCCGCGCGGCATCGGCGCCACCGGTCCGCAACGCCTCCGCCGCGCGATGGAGCGCGGGCGCGGGAACCTGCAGCCGTTGCGCCACCTCCCCCGGCAGCCGCGCCAGGAACCCGGCCACCTCGCGATTTTCGGTCTCGACTATGCGACCGGCGGCGCCCTCCGCCTCTGCCAGCCGCGCCTCGAGCCTGAGCGCGGTCTGCTTGGCCTGCTGGAACACGCGCTCGAGCAGGTCCGCGACCGTCAGATCGAGCGCCACCAGCGTCGGCGGCGGCTCGCCCGCCAGCGCCTGTTGCAGACCGGCGTCGGAGCGGATGTGCCACGCGACATACAGGGAGAACGCGTCGAACCAGCCGCAGCCGTCCGGCTGGGCATCGAGGAACAGGGCGAGGAATCGGTCGGGAAGCGGCAACGGGCCGACCGCCAGATCGAGATCGACCAGCAGGCCTTCCTCGGCGGCGCGCCTGAGCGCGGTGATCGGTTCCGGCGCGGAGGCGGTCGCCAACGGCTGACGCTTGCGGCGGCGGGCGCTGCCGAGCGTCGCGCGCATCGAGCGGGTGGTCGCGAGTTCGCTAGCGGAAAATGCCACCGCCGCCTCGTGGAAGGTCCGCCCCGCTCTCGGGCCCTGAGCCAGCCCGGCCGCGTAGATCGCGAGCGAGATCTGCAGGGCCTGCAGCTCGGCTTCGCGCAGCGCCTCCGGCAAGTCGGCGAAGATCCGCTCGTCCGCGAGCGCGTCGAGACGAACGGCCAGATCGGCGGCCAACTGCTCGGCGGCCCGTGGCTCCTTCCCGGTCGCCGCAGCCGCGAGCACCGCCGCAGTGGCGGCCATGATACGGGCGGCGCGCTCCGTCCCTGCTTGCATCCTGATTCCATCCTATCGCCTGTCGCCATCTCGCCGCTCGCGCGCAATCTGGCCAGCCCTTCGGCGCAGATATCCCCTTCGGCGAGACCGGAATGGACAGACGGGTCTCGGGGCGTGGCACCGTGGCCGCAGGGTCGAATCAGGAACGAGGGCCCGGAAGGCGGCGCCAAGCGCGCGCTGCCACCTCCGCCTTCAATATCGGAACTGTTCCGACAGGATGCGCTCGTCGAGATTGTGGCCGGCGTCGAACATCATCAGCAGCTCGTGCTCGTCAGCCTGCTCGACCTCGACGCGCAGCACCGAGCGCGTCTCGAAATGGTCGGCGACGGCGCTCACCGGGCGCTTGTCCGCCTCCAGCACGTCGATGCGAATGTGGGCGGTGCTCGGCAGCAGCGCGCCACGCCAGCGCCGGGGACGGAACGGGCTGATCGGCGTCAGCGCCAACAGCCGCGCGTTGATCGGCAGGATCGGTCCGTAGGCCGACAGGTTGTAGGCGGTGGAGCCGGCCGGCGTCGCCACCAGCACGCCATCGCAAATCAGCTCCTCCATCCGGACCTTGCCGTCGACCGCGATGCGCAGCTTGGCGGCCTGGAACGTCTCGCGGAACAGCGAGACCTCGTTGATGGCGAGCGCTTCGTGCTGTCGCCCCAGCCGGTCCTGCGACTTCATCTTCAACGGATGGATGCGTGCGATCTCTGCGGCGGCGAGACGCTCCATCAGGTCGTCCTCGCCATACTCGTTCATCAGGAAGCCGACCGAGCCGCGGTTCATGCCGTAGATCGGAATGTGCGTCAGCAGGAACCGGTGCAGCGTCTGCAGCATCAGGCCGTCGCCACCCAGTGCGACGATGGCGTCCGCCTGCTCGGGCTCGGCGTTGCCGTAGCGCGCCTCGAGCCGCGCCAGCGCCTCACGCGCCTCGGCCGTCTCGCTCGCGACGAACGCGATGCTCTCGAACGTGCGCAATTTCTGGGGCATACTGCGATCGACCACGCTGATGAGGCGCCCGCGCCGATGCCGGCCGAGCGCACGGAAGAGTGAAAGAGAGGCTGGCGCAAATGCAGGAGAACGACAAGGCCGTTCTCGTCTACACCACGTTTCCGACCCCCGAGGCGGCCGAAACCGTGGGCGGCGCGCTGGTAGACCAGGGCCTCGCCGCCTGCGTCAACATCGTTGCGGGCATGACGTCGATCTATCTCTGGGAGGGGAAGCGCCATCGTGACGCCGAGACGGTGATGCTGATCAAGACCCGCGCGAGCCTCGCCGAACAGGTGATCGCCGAGGTTCTGGAGCGGCACAGCTACGACAATCCGGCCGCGATCGTGGTGCCGGTGGAAGGCGGCTCGAGCCGGTTCCTCGCCTGGGTGATGACGCAGACGGAGGGGGCAGGGGCTTAGCGACCGAAAAAAAAGATCCAGATCGGCCGCTGTCGAAAGGAAAACCGCGAAACCGCCGCCACCACGGAAGGTCGGCGCCGGCTCCGAGTGATCGCTACCGAGGCATGGACGGCATAACCTCCGCGGCGGGCGCGTCTGGCGTGGGCGGTGCAATGATGCTGACCGCCGCGAGCGGCCCCAGCATCATCACTGTAGCCAATGCAATGGCCGTGATTTCCTTCGTGGTGAACATCGAGTGGCTCCGACTTTGTGTTGTCTTCGGAACGCAGTCCTCGACCGAAAGTTCGCAGCCGGGCGCGAGGCCGGGCCACCTGCGCGACGCAGGGCCCGCCCGTGATCGCGCGCGCCCCGGCTTCGCCCCCCCCCTACGCCGCCTTCCCCCTCCACGTGTGCCTGGGCTGATACCCCAGCATCCGGCGCGCCTTGTCGATGGAGAGCAGGGTCGTGTGCTCGCCAATGTCACCGCGGATCGGAACGCCGGGATAATAGCGGGCGAGCAGGTCCCTGTTCTGTGCCTGCATGAGGGTGTCGGCGGCGGCGATGGTGAAAACCTCCGCACCCGTTACATCTGCGGTCAGCGCGAGCCGGCAGGCCTCGGCAACGTCACGGCGGTCGACCCAGCTCCACAGGTTCCACATCCGCGTCTCGGGCTTGTCCCAATAGCCGGGGATCGGGCCGTAGTCGGCCTCGTCGAAGACGTGGCTCAGCCGCAGCCCGACGAACGTCGTCGCCGGGCACCAGCGCGCCATCTCCTCCGCCATCCGCTCCTGCAGCACCTTGCCCAGTGCATAGCCCGACTCCGGCACCGCCGGGTGCTCCTCCGTCATCGGCACGAAGCACGGCGGGTTGCGGGTCAACGGCAGGCCGAACGCGGTCTCGCTCGAGGCCCACACCACCCGCTTGAACCCCAGCCGCGTCGCGGCATTGAACACGTTGTATGTCGCGACCGTGTTGGTCGCGAACGTCACATGATCGGGCAGCAGCGCCGGCGCGGTGATGCCGGCGAGGTGGATGATCAGTTCGGGAACTCCCAGCGGCCCGCGGCGGCGGTCGACCATTCCGGGATGGCGGGCGAGCGCGTCCATCACCGCGCCCATGTCGGTAAGGTCGGCCTTCAGCCACTGGCAGTGGCTCTCGCGCGGCGCGGACTGGTCGACGTTGAGCACGCCGTAGCCGGCCGCGATCAACTCCGGGATCAGCACGCTGCCGACCTTACCGCTGCCGCCGGTGACGATGACGGTGGTCATGGGTTTCCTCGCAGGGGGACAGTCTTATCTCGACGCGAGTGTATCGCCCCCTTGGCCGCCGCCGAAGAAAATGTGACTGTCCGCCACTTCCGTCAAACCGGGGACCGTCGTGACAGCAGACGTCGACAGCATCGTGATCGGGGCAGGCGTGGTCGGGCTCGCCATCGGACGGGCGCTGGCCATGCATGGCCACGAGGTGCTCGTACTGGAGCAGCACGGCCTGATCGGGTCGGAGACGAGTTCGCGCAACTCCGAGGTGATCCACGCCGGGCTCTACTATCCGACCGGCTCGCTGCGCGCGCGGCTGTGCGTCGCCGGCAAGCAGATGCTCTACCGGTTCTGCGAGGACAACGGCGTCACCCACAAGCGCTGCGGCAAGCTGCTGGTCGCGACCAAGCGCGAGGAAATCGGCAAGCTCGAAGACATCGGCGCCACCGCCAAGCGTAACGGCGTGCTCGATCTCGTCCCCCTGACTCAAGCCGAGGCCAAGAAGCTCGAGCCCGAGGCGCAGTGCGAGGCGGCCTACCTCTCGCCCTCCACGGGCGTCATCGACAGCCACGGCTACATGGTCGCGCTGGAAGGCCACATCACCAGCCGCGGCGGTCAGGTGGTGCTCAACACCCGCGTCGACGGCGTGACGCGCCGCCCCGACGGACTGTTCGAGGTGACGACAACATCGGATGGTCAGAGCGGCGTCATCACCGCCAACCGCGTCGTCAACGCGGCCGGGCACGGCGCGACCCGCATCGGCCGCATGCTCGGCTTCAAGGACGGCTATACGGTGCCCGCCACCTATCCGGCGAAGGGGCACTACTACTCCTATGCGGGCAAGTCGCCGTTCCAGCGTCTGATTTACCCGATGCCGCAAGGCGCCTGGCTCGGGTTGCATCTCACCCTCGACGTCGCGGGCAAGGCCAAGTTCGGCCCGGACATCGAGTGGAAAGACGAGATCAGCTACCACTTCGAGCACAACGACGGGGAGCGCGAGGCGACGTTCTACCGCGAGGTGCGCCGCTATTGGCCCGGGCTGCCCGACGGCGGCCTGCAGGCGGACTACACCGGCGTGCGCCCCAAGATCTATCGCGAGAACGAGCCGGTCGCCGACTTCGCCATCCACGGTCCGGAGCTGCACGGGATGGCACATTTTGCCGGCCTCTACGGCATCGAGAGCCCCGGCCTCACCTCAAGCCTCGCCATCGGCGAGATGGTGGCGGGGATGGTGGCATGAATAGGAAAGAAGCGAGAGGAGCGAGGAGTGAGACTGGCTCTCTCGCTTCTCTTTTCTCTTCCTTCGCTTCTCACACTCCCCCGCCTCCCCTCCGCCACTTGCCCGCGCTATCTAAGGGGTAGCCCAATCCAACCCGTGAGATCCGTCATGCAGCAGAAGACGCCGCCCGTCGCACCCGCCGCCGCCAAGTCGCCGATCGATCCCGTGAAGCTCGACAAGCTCGCCGAGGTCGCGATAAAGGTCGGCCTCAACCTGCAGCCGGGACAGGATTTGTTCCTGACCGCGCCGGTCGCAGCCCTGCCGCTGGTGCGCTGCCTCGCCGAGCACGCCTACCGGGCCGGCGCGGGCCTCGTCACGCCGATCATGTCCGACGAGGAGGTGACGCTCGCGCGCTACCGGTACGGCCGCAACGCCAGCTTCGACCGTGCCGCCACTTGGCTTTATGACGGCGTCGCCAAGGCGTTCTCCGCCAACACCGCCCGCCTCGCCGTCGTCGGCGACAACCCGATGCTGCTCACCGAGCAGGATCCGGCCAAGGTCGCGCGCGCCAACAAGGCGAACTCGATGGCCTACCAGCCCGCGCTGGAGAAGATCGCCGGCTTCGACATCAACTGGAACATCATCTCGTTCCCCGGCGCCTCATGGGCTCGCCAGGTGTTCCCGGCAGCAACCGAGAAAACCGCCGTCAAGAAGCTCGCCGACGCGATCTTCGCCGCCTCGCGCGTGGACCTCGACGATCCCATCGCCGCCTGGAAGGAGCACAACGCCAACCTGCGCAAGCGCTACACCTGGCTCAACAAGCAGCGCTTCTCCGCGCTCCACTTCAGCGGGCCGGGCACGGATCTGACGGTCGGCCTCGCCGACGGCCACGAGTGGCAGGGCGGGGCGTCGAAGGCGAAGAACGGCATCGTCTGCAATCCGAACATTCCGACCGAGGAGGTGTTCACCACACCGCACGCGCGCCGCGTCTCCGGTCACGTGTCCTCGACCAAGCCGCTCTCCTACCAGGGCACGCTGATCGACGACATCCAGGTCCGCTTCGAGGAGGGCCGCATCGTCGAGGCAAAGGCCTCGCGCGGCGAGAACGTGCTGAAAAAAGTGCTCGACACCGACGAGGGCGCGAGCCGTCTCGGCGAGGTGGCACTCGTGCCGCATTCTTCACCGATCTCGAAGAGCGGCCTCTTGTTCTTCAACACGCTGTTCGACGAGAATGCCGCCTGCCACATCGCGTTGGGTCAATGCTACGCCAAGTGCTTCCTCGACGGCGCCAACCTGACGCCCGGCCAGATCGCGAAGCAGGGCGGCAACAAGAGCCTGATCCACATCGACTGGATGATCGGCTCGGGCAAGATCGACATCGACGGCGTGCACGAGAACGGCCGCCGTGTACCTGTGTTTCGCCAGGGTGAATGGGCGCAGTGAGAAGAGAGGGAAGAGGAGAGAGAAGTTAAAGAGGATGGACGAGCCGAAGCGGCCTTCTCACGGCTCACTTCTCTTCCCTCACTCCTGCACTCGCATCTCGACGCGGCGGTCCATCTGCCAGACCTGCTCGCGCGGCGCGGCACGGCGGTCGATGCCCGTATAGGGCTCCGCCTTGCCCTTCGCCATGAGGTCGACCTTGCCCGTGTAGCCGCTGTTGCGCAGATGAGCCGCAACGGCCTCCGCGCGCAGTCGTGACAGCTCCAGGTTCGGTTGATCGGGACCGCGCTCGTCGGCGTGCCCGCTGAGCGTGACGCCGGGCACCTGATTGCGCTTCAGGAAGTCGGCGAGTTGCGACGCAGCCCGGCGGCCGTCATCGGTCATCGTCGCCTCGCGAAACAGGAACGTGATCGGCTGCGGTTTGGCCGTTGCGCCGGACGGCAATTGGGTCGCATCGGGCCTGGCCGAGGCGAGACGGATGTCGCCCTTGCCGCGAGCGGGAATGCTGCCGGTCGCCAGCGCGTCGGCGGGTACGGCAACGCGCTTGCCGGCGGCCACGTCGACATTGACGGACTGCCCCTGCACCGGCTGCTCGACGTCGCTGGCCTTGACCACGATCGCGAGCTGGTTCGGCCCGCTGGCGATACGCTTGTCCGTGACGGCCGCCCACTCGCCGCTGCCATCGGCCTTGACCGTGGCAACGACCTGGCCATTGGCGATCACGGTGACGGCGGCATTGGGCGCGGCGCGGCCTGCGAACACGGAGGCACCGTCCGGATCTATCCGCGCGACATCGAAGGTGGCCGCCGGCTTCTCGGGTGCGGTCGCTGCCGGATCCCTGGCAGCGGCCAGCCCGTCGAGCCCGCCGATCAACGCGGTCACGCCTGTCGCGGACGCCGAGGTGGACGCCTTGCTGACGGCCGCCTTTTCGGAGGCCGTGGACGGGTCGATCAGCGCGCGCAAAAAGGAGAGATCGAGCTGCATCGCAGCCACGCTGCCGCGCGACAATCAAGGTGAGACACGTCGTCAATCAGGGTGAGACTGCGCCGGGGTGGACGGCCGAAGGGAGGGCTTAA
>CAMDBL010000156.1 GCA_945889015.1 Devosia equisanguinis | reverse complement strand
GTCGCTTCGGGATGGCAGTGGTTCGGGCTGATCTGGCCCGGCTCCCAGCACGCGACCGTAAAATCGCCGCCGTCGAGCGTGCCGAGGATCTTCTCGATGTGCTTCTTGGAATCCCACATCTGCTCTTTGGCGAAATCGAATACCAGCATGGTGTTTCAGCTCCCGTTATTGTTTGTGGCTTAGCCGTTGCCAGCTTAGCCGGACCGACCGCCGGATGCGAGCCGGCTTGTGCATGGGAGGCCATCGGAGGCGTGAGGGCAGAGCTGCGAAAAGAGATCACGAGCCGCGACGCTTTCCCATCATGTCTCTCCCCGCTTCTCCCGTCACCTTCGCCCATATCCTAGGCACACAATTGCCTGAACTTCAGGCAGCCGGGCACTGGCCAACCAGCCGGTCACATGCATACATTGTGGGCACTCGGGGCGGGTGCTGTTTTTCGGCGCATCCGGACCGTGCAAGACAGGGAGAACCCATAATGTTTCTTAGGACCAGAGTTGGTTTCGGAGCGTGCGCCGTAACCGCCCTGCTGGCTGCGAGCGCCGTCTTCACGACTGGTGCGTCGGCCCAGGAGAAGACACTGCGCGTCGCGATGACCGCCGCCGACATACCCAAGACCAACGGCCAGCCCGACCAGGGCTTCGAGGGCAATCGCTTCACCGGCATCCCGATGTTCGATTCCCTGACGCAATGGGACTTGTCCTCGGCCGAGAAGGCGAGCGTACTGATCCCGGGCCTCGCCACCGAGTGGAAGGTCGACGCCGCCGACAAGACCAAGTGGACGTTCAAGCTGCGTCCCGGTGTGAAGTTCCACGACGGCTCTCCGGTCAATGCCGACGCGATCGTCTGGAACGTCGAGAAGGTCTTGAAGAAAGACGCGCCTCACTTCGCGCCCGACCAGATCGGCGTTACCGTCAGCCGCATGCCGACGCTCGCCAGCGCCAGGAAGATCGACGATCTGACGGTTGAATTCACCACCAAGGAGCCCGACAGCTTCCTGCCGATCAACCTGACCAACCTGTTCATCGCCTCGCCGGCGCACTGGAAGAAGAAGTTCGACGGCCTCGCCTCCGTCGCCGATCCGGCCGACCGCGCCAAGCAGGCCTGGGGACAGTTCGCAGCCGACGCCTCGGGCTCGGGTCCGTTCAAGATGGCCAAGTTCTCCCCGCGCGAGCGGCTCGAGTACGTCGCCAACAAGGACTACTGGGACGCCAAGCGCAAGCCGAAGCTCGACCGCGTCGTGCTGGTGCCGATGCCGGAGGCTTCCGCCCGCACCGCTGCCCTGCTGTCGGGTCAGGTCGACTGGATCGAAGCGCCGGCCCCCGACGCGATGACCCAGATCAAGTCCAAGGGCTTCGTCCTCTACACCAACGCCCAGCCGCACGTCTGGCCCTGGCAATTCTCGTTCGTCGAAGGCTCGCCGTGGACCGACAAGCGCGTGCGCCAGGCCGCCAACCTCTGCATCAACCGCGCCGAGCTGAAAGAAGCTCTGAACGGGCTGATGGAGATCCCGAAGGGCACCGTGCCGCCGGGCCATCCGTGGTGGGGCAATCCCAAGTTCGACATCAAGTATGACCTCGCCGCCGCCAAGAAGCTGATGGGCGAGGCAGGCTTCAGCGCGTCGAAGCGCTTGAAGGTGAAGACGCTGACCTCGGCGTCGGGATCGGGCCAGATGGTGCCGGTCGCGATGAACGAGTACCTGCAGCAGGCGCTGAAGGAGTGCTTCTTCGACGTCGAGCTCGAGGTGATCGAGTGGAATGCCCTGTTCACCAACTGGCGTGAAGGTGCGAAGGATCCGAAGTCGCGTGGCGCGCATGCGACCAACGTGACGTTCGCGGCGATGGATCCGTTCTTCGCCATGGTTCGCTTCGTGTCGACCAAGACGTTCCCGCCGGTCTCCAACAATTGGGGCTATTTCGGCAACGCCGAGATCGACAAGCTCGTCGCGGACGCGCGCACCACCTTCGACGACAAGGGCCGTGACGAGGCGCTCGGCCGCCTGCATGCCCGGATCGTCGACGAGGCACCGTTCCTGTGGGTCGCCCACGATGTCGGCCCGCGCGCGATGAGCCCAAAGGTCAAGAATGTCGTCCAGCCCAAGAGCTGGTTCATCGACATCGCGACGATGGGCATGGAGTGAGGACACAAGGGGGGCCGGATGGAAACATCCGGCCCCTTTCTCGTTCGACCCCGAGACGATTGCACCGACGTGTCGACCGGCAAGATGCGACCACGGTAGCGGGTGAGGACCTGGCCATCGATCCAGGTTCTCAATATCGCTCCCTGTCGAGCGTCCCGGCGAGCAACACGCTGCGCGCCGAGCTCGATCTCGAGGATGGTCATTGCGGAAAGGAACGTCTGGGCAATTGGGATGGCCTCGGCCAAGCCAGCACATTGGGATGGGCCTTTTGCGGCCGTCGCAGTTCCGAGACGACGTTCGTATCGAGAATGAACATCAATCGAGATCGGCCGGCCGGGCAACGACGCCAACCCGAAGCGGCGCGAAGTCGAAATCCCCCTCCTCACCCTGCGCGAGGCCATTGGCCAGCCGCAAGCGACTGCCTCACCCTTCCTTTGGCACGATGACCATCCAGGTGACGCCGAATTTGTCGGCGACGCCGCCGAAGCGGCGGGCGAAGAAGCTCGGGCCGATCGGCATCTGCACGCTGCCGTCCTTGGCGAGGGCGTTGAAGACCCTATCCGCCTCGGCCTCGGTCGCGACCGTCATGGTCAGCGACATGCAATTGAAGTCGGTGGGTCCACTCACCATTCCGTCGGACAGGAGAATGCTGGCTCCACCGATCTTCAGCTCGGCGTGCATGATCCGATCGTCCATCGACGCCGGCACCTGGTCCCGCGGCGGCTTGTCCGGATTGTCCTTGAACTGCATCAGCATGACCACCTCGGCGCCGAGTGTCTTCTTGTAGTACTCGATCGCCTCGGCGCAGCGGCCGCGATAGAAAAGATACGGTTGGATCATCGCCATTCGGGGGTCTCCTTGGGTTGTCTGCTGGTCACGAGCGAAACAGGGCTCAATCGTCCGCGGCCGCGGCCTCGAGCTCGGCGACGTCGAGCTTCACCATCTCCATCATCGCCTGCATGACACGCCGGCCCTTGGCTTTGTCGGGATCGGCGAGCAGCTCGGGCAGCCGCCGCGGCACGATCTGCCACGACAAGCCATAGCGGTCCTTGAGCCAGCCGCAGGCCACGGGCTTGCCGCCGTTCGCGGTCAGCGCCTCCCAGTAGCGATCGACCTCGGCCTGATCCTCGCAATCGACGGACAGCGAAATGGCATCGTTGAACGCATCCCGCCGGCCGCCGTTCAACGCCAGATAGACCATGCCCCCGAGCGTGAATTTGATCAGCAGGACACCGCCCTCCTTTCCGCTGGGCGTGTCGGTGAGAGCGTAGTGCACATCGACGATCGCGGAGTCCGGGATCAACGACGTGTAGAACGTGACGGCTTCCTCGGCGTTGCCGTCGAACCAGAGGCAGGGCGTGATCTTCTGGCGCGTGCTCATCGCGTGCTCCATCGTTGCTCCGATCCCAGGACGCGGGAGCAACGTTCGAGCCGACACGGCGCGATGGGTTTCTTTTTTTACAGACAGTCGGTGCGCCATGCCGCTGTGGCAGGATCGCCGATCCAGGCAATGGACCGGCCCCGCCCGTCAACTATCCGCCAGCAGCCGCGCCAACGGCTTGCCGAGACCCACCGACTCAACCGGCGGCGTCCGCGCATACGATCCGACCTTCGCCTTGCCAGCGCCTGTTCGCGCGAGATGCTCGGCCATCCGCACGCACGCGGCCAGCCCGTCGATCAGCGGCACCGGAACCTTGTCGGAGATCCGGGTCGCGAGCCCCGCGAGACCCGCCCCGCCCAGGATCACGCTGTCGGCGCCGTGCTCGGTGACGCAGGCCCGGCAGGCGTCGGCCAGGAGGCCCAGCGCACGCTCCGGCTCGCGCGCGATGTCCGCTCCGGTCGGCGCCACGGTCTGGACGAAGGCCAGCCGCTCGCTCATGCCCATCAGGGCGACGAACTCCCGCAGCATGGGTCCCCAGCGCTCGCCCCCCGTCACGATGGCGAAGCGGCCCCCCATCGCCGCTGCCGTCAGGCACGACGCCTCGGCCATGCCGACCACCGGCTGATGTGCGATCTCCTTCAAGGCCAGCAGGGCGGGATCACCGAAGCAGGCGAGCGCGACCGCATCGACATCGGCGCCATGCTCCGCGTAGGCATCCAGAGCCGCGTGCCCTGCGATGGCGTAGGTGGCCCGGCTCGACACATACCGGCCGCCGAACCGCCCCGAGACGGCTTTCAGCTCCGTGCCAGGCGACAGCAGCTTGCCTGCCTCCCGCACCATCAGATCCGTCATCGTCTGGGTCGTGTTCGGATTGATCAGCAACAGTCTCATCGATCGGCGTCCGTCTTGATGGATTTCTGGGCACAACCGTGGTGGCAGTGCATAATCATTGGCCTATGCACGCCCGATAGGCATTCGTTAGACTGGCACCAGAACAACCCGGCCAAATGCGCGGCCGAACCGGGATCAGGAGCCTCCGTCATGCCCACCTTAGACCGTCGACAGCTCATCGCAACCGCGGCCTCGCTCGGAGCCGGCCTCGCGCTCGATCCCTCGCAGCTCTGGGCGCAAGGCGCCTCGACGCTGCGGGTCGCCATGACCGCAGCCGACGTGCCCCTCCCCAACGGCCAGACCGATCAGGGCGCGGAGGGCATGCGCTTCGTCGGCTATACGCTGTTCGACAGTCTGGTGCTGTGGGACCTCTCCTCGGCCGAAAAGGCGACCAAGCTGGTGCCGGGCCTCGCCGAGAGCTGGAAAGTCGACGCAGGCGATCCGACGAAGTGGATCTTCAAGATCCGCCCCGGCGTCAAGTTCCACGACGGGTCCACGTTCGATGCCGAGGCCGCCGTCTGGAACTTCGACAAGATCCTGAAGGAGGGCTCTCCCCAGTTCGACCGCCGGCAGGCGGCCCAGGGACGCTCGCGCATTCCTAGCGTGAAGGCCTACCGCGCGATCGACTCCGCGACGCTCGAGATCTCGACGGCCACGCCCGACGCGCTGCTGCCCTACGGCATCGCCTGGATCGTGATGTCGAGCCCGGCGCGCTGGCTGGCGGCCGACAAGAACTGGGACAACTTCGTCAAGAACCCATCGGGCACCGGCCCCTGGAAGTTCGACAAGTACATTCCTCGCGAGCGGCTGGAGCTTGTCCGCAACCCCGACTACTGGGACAAGGCGCGCGTGCCGAAATCCGCCCGACTGGTACTGCTGCCGATGCCGGAAGCCAACACGCGCGTGGCCGCGCTTCGCTCGGGCCAGGTCGACTGGATCGAGGCTCCGCCGCCCGACACCGTCGCCTCGCTCAAGGCCGCGGGCATGCAGATCGTCACCAACGTCTACCCGCACAACTGGCCCTGGCATTTCAGCCGTATCGAGGGCAGCCCGTGGAACGACATCCGCGTCCGCAAGGCAGCCAACCTCGCCGTCGACCGCGACGGCATGAAGGAGCTGCTCGGCGGCCTGATGGTGCCCGCCAAGGGCATGGTGCCGACGACGAGCCCGTGGTTCGGCAAGCCGAGCTTCGACGTGAAATACGATCCCGCCGCCGCGACCAAGCTGCTGGCCGAGGCCGGCGTCTCCAAGGCCAAGCCGCTGACCGTCAAGGCGATCATCTCGCCGTCGGGCTCGGGGCAGATGCAGCCGCTCGCCATGAACGAGTCGATCCAGCAGAACCTCGGCGAGGTCGGCATCAAGGTCGAGTTCGAGGTGATGGAGTGGAACGTGCTGCTTTCCTCCTGGCGGGCCGGTGCCAAGGACCCGTCCTCGCGCGGCGCGCACTCGACCAACAGTTCCTACTTCAGCCAGGACCCCTTCACCGCGCTGATCCGCCATCTCGATACCAGCCTGTTCCCGCCCAAGGGGACCAACTGGGGCTACTACTCCGATCCCGAGATGGACAAGCGCTTCGCGGCGATCCGCTCGACGTTCGATCCAGCCGCCCAGACCGAAGCCGTCGCCCGCGCCCACGAGAAAATCGTCGACGACGCGCTGTTCCTGTTCGTCGCCCATGACGTCAATCCGCGCGCGCTCTCTCCCAAGGTGAAAGGCTTCGTGCAGGCCCAGAACTGGTTCCAGGACCTGACCCCGGCGGTTGTGGGGTAGCCGTCATCCTCGAACAGCGACGGCCCTTTAGCCGTTGCTGTTCGAGGACCCAGCGCAAGAAGTGCCGAAGGCCCAAATTTCACTTTGGCCGAGGGGCGAGATGCGAGACCTGTGGCCCACCGTCCACATCATGGCCAGCCAGAGAAACGGTACTTTGTACCTCGGGGTTACGAGTGACGTGATCAATCGCGTGTCGGAGCACAAGCAAGGTCTGATCGATGGCTTCACGAAACGCTACGGCGTGCATCTGCTGGTCTTCTACGAGCGCCATCCGGACATGCTTGCTGCCATCGGGCGGGAAAAGCAGCTGAAGAAATGGCTCCGCAAGGACAAGATCGCGCTGATCGAAAAAACCAATCCGGGATGGCGCGACCTCTATTGGGAAATGTCAGGTCTGATCGATCCAGATGCAAAAAGTCATGATTAGCGGCTCATCGCGGCTCTCCAAGATCATAGGCCGGCCTTCGGCCGTCACCTCATGCTGGGTCCCCGGCTCGTTCGCGCTGCGCGCTCTCGGCGCCGAGGATGACGAATGATCACCTACATCGCCAAGCGCATCGTCTACACACTGCCGATCATGTTCGGTGTCGCCTTCGTGTGCTTCTTGCTGGTGCACATGGCCCCAGGCGACCCGCTGGTCTCGGTGCTGCCGCCGGATGCCTCCGAGCAGCTCAAGCAGCAGATGATGGTGATCTACGGTTTCGACCGCCCCTACCACGAGCAGTTCCTGCGCTGGCTCGGTCGCGCCGTGCAAGGCGATCTCGGCACCTCGATCCGCACCAATCGCGCCGTCTCCGTGGAGGTGTCGAAGGCGGTCGCCAACACGCTGATGCTGTCGGCGGTGGCGACCTTCATCGGCTTCGTGCTGGGCTCGCTGTTCGGCTTCGTCGCGGGCTACTTCCGCGACACCTGGGTCGACAAGCTCGCCTCGTTCATCTCCGTCATCGGCGTCTCGGTCCCGCACTACTGGCTCGGAATGATCCTGGTCATCATCTTCGCCGCCACTCTCGGCTGGCTGCCGCCGACGGGCGCGGGCCCCGGCGGATCGGATGCGTGGGAGTGGAACTGGGAGCACATGCGCCATCTCGTGCTGCCCGCGATCACCATGTCGGTGATCCCGATGGGCATCATCGCCCGCACCGTACGCGCGCTCGTCGCCGAGATCCTGTCGCAGGAATTCGTCTCGGGGCTCAGGGCCAAGGGCCTCGACGATTTCGGCATCTTCCGCCACGTGGTCAAGAACGCGGCCCCGACCGCTCTGGCGGTGATGGGCATCCAGCTCGGCTACCTGCTCGGCGGCTCGATCCTGATCGAGACGGTGTTCTCCTGGCCCGGCACCGGCCTGCTGCTCAACGACGCCATCTTCCAGCGTGACCTGCCGCTGCTGCAGGGCACGATCCTGGTGCTCGCGATGTTCTTCGTCGTGCTGAACGTCGCCGTCGACGTGCTGCAGACGGCGCTCGATCCACGCGTGGCGAGGAGCTGAGCCGATGCCCGTCAACCCGGCAACCACCTCACTCCCCGGCACGCCCGCCGTCCCCGCCATCGTCCGTTCGCCGGGATACTGGACGACGGTCTGGCGGCGCTTCCGGCGCGACCCCGTCGCCGTCGGCGCGCTGATCGTGATCGTGCTGCTGCTGACGATCGCGATCCTGGCGCCCTACATCGCGCCGCAAGACCCCTACAAGGGTATGGCGTTGCGCCGCCTGAGACCGCCGGGCACGCCGGGCTTCCCGCTCGGCAGCGACGAACTCGGCCGCGACATGCTCACGCGTCTCATCTACGGCGCGCGACTGTCGCTGTTCATGGGCGTGACGCCGGTGTTCATCGCGCTGTTCATCGGCTCGGCGATCGGGATCGCGGCCGGCTACGTCGGCGGCTGGGTCAACACCATCCTGATGCGCACGATCGACGTGTTCTTCGCGTTCCCCTCGGTGCTGCTCGCGATCGCCCTGTCGGGCGCACTCGGCGCCGGCATCGCCAACGGGCTGATCTCGCTGACGGTGGTGTTCATTCCGCCGATCGCGCGTGTCGCCGAAAGCGTGACGACGGGCGTGCGCGGGCGCGACTACGTCGAGGCTGCTCGAGCGAGTGGCGCGGGCGCACTTTCGATCGTCCGTCACCACGTGCTCGGCAACGTGCTCGGCCCGATCTTCGTCTACGCCATGAGCCTGATCGCGGTGTCGATGATCCTGGCCTCCGGCCTCTCGTTCCTCGGCCTCGGCGTCAAGCCGCCGGAACCGGAGTGGGGCCTGATGCTGAACACGCTGCGCACCGCGATCTACACCCAGCCGCTGCTCTGCGCGCTGCCCGGCGTGATGATCTTCATCACCTCGATCTCGTTCAACCTGCTCACCGACGGCCTGCGCTCGGCCATGGACATCAAGGCGTGACATGACTGCACTGAGCACAGCTCCCGGCCGTCCGCTGCTCGAGGTCGTCGGCCTGCAGAAGCACTTCCCGATCAAGAGCGGGCTGCTCGGCCGCACCAACGCGGTGGTGCGTGCCGTCGACGGCATCACCTTCAACGTCAACGCCGGCGAGACGCTCGGCATCGTCGGTGAATCCGGCTGTGGAAAGTCGACCACCGCGCGCCTGCTGATGCACCTGATCGAGCCCGATATCGGCACCGTCCGACTCGGCGGCAAGGCCGTCGGCGGCCCCGAGCTGCCGATGAAGACCTATCGCTCGAAAGTGCAGATGGTGTTCCAGGACAGCTACGCCTCGCTGAACCCGCGCATGACCATCGAGGACTCCATTGCGTATGGTCCGGGGGTCCACGGCCTGTCGAATGCCGAGGCCTATCCCCGCGCGCGCCGCCTGCTGGAGCGTGTCGGGCTCGATCCCGTCCGCTTCGCCGGCCGCTACCCGCACGAGCTCTCGGGCGGCCAGCGCCAGCGCGTCAACATCGCCCGCGCCCTGGCGCTCGAGCCCGAGGTGCTGATCCTCGACGAATCCGTCTCCGCCCTCGACAAGTCCGTCGAGGCTCAGGTGCTGAACCTGCTTCTCGACCTCAAGGACGAGTTCGGCCTGACCTACATCTTCATCAGTCACGATCTGGAGGTGGTGCGCTTCATCGCAGACCGCGTGATGGTCATGTACCTCGGCCGCGTCGCCGAGATCGGCCCGACCGAAGCGCTGTATACGGGTTGCAGGCATCCCTACACGCAGGCGCTGCTCGGCTCGCTGTTGTCGATGGACCCCGACCAGCGGACCGAGACCGCGCCGCTCGCCGGCGATCCGCCGAACCCGATCGATCCACCGCCCGGCTGCCGCTTCCACACCCGATGCAAGTTCGCGGAGGCCGTCTGCTCGGCCAAGGCGCCCGAGTTGAAACCCGTCCCGACCGGCGAGGTCGCCTGCCACATGGCCGATCCGGGCTCCGGGCACAGCGCCGCTACCGGCGCGCTCGCGGAGGCCATGCCATGAGCGACGCCGCACCCATCCCCTCCAACTCCGCCGATCCGATCCTTGGGATCGAGAAGCTCACCGTCACTTTCACCGGCGGCGCCAAGCCCGTGCGCGCCGTCGACGGCGTCGACTTCAGTCTCGCGCGCGGCGAAGTGGTGGCGCTGCTGGGTGAATCCGGCTCCGGCAAGAGCGTGACGCTGCGCTCGATCCTGCGCCTGCATCCCGAGAAGAAGACGCGGATGGAAGGCCGTATCCGTGTCGAGGGCATCGACGTGATGGCGCTGCAGGGGAGGGCGCTCGCCGACTTCCGCGGCAAGACCGTGTCGATGGTTTTCCAGGAGCCGATGCTGGCGCTCGACCCGGTCTATACCGTCGGCCAACAGATCATCGAGGCGATCCGCCAGCACGAGCCGATCTCGCACGACGATGCACGCAAGCGCGCACTGGAGTCGCTGGAGCGCGTGCGCATCCCGAGCCCGGCGCGCCGCCTCGACGCTTACCCGCACGAGATGTCCGGCGGCATGCGCCAGCGCGCGATGATCGCGCTCGCGCTGTCGAGCCGGCCGCGCATCCTGCTCGCCGACGAGCCGACCACGGCGCTCGATGCGACCGTGCAGATCCAGATCCTGCTGCTACTGCGCGACTTGCAGCGCGAACTCGGATTGTCCGTAATCTTCGTCACCCACGACATCTCGGTCGCGGTCGAGGTCGCCGATCGGGTGGCCGTCATGTACGCGGGCCGGATCGTCGAGGTCGGCGCCGTGCGCGACGTGATCCGCTCGCCGCGCCACCCTTACACCATCGGACTGCTGTCGACGCGGGGACACGGTGGGCGTCTCTCCGGCAAGCGGCTGCCGACCATCGCGGGCAGCCCGCCCGACCTTGCCAACCTGCCACCCGGCTGCGCGTTCGCGCCGCGCTGTGGCCTCGCCACCGACGCCTGCCGTTCGAGCGCGCCCGAGCCGGTGACGCTGGAGCCGGGGCATCACGTGCGCTGCCACCGTACCGCCGAGACGGCGAAGGGCCTGGCCGCGATCGGTGCCATCGCCAAGGTCGACGCCTGACCCGCACCTCGATCAGTATTCGATCGAATTCGAGGAATTGCTTCAACCACAAACCAATGAAACTACCTTAGGTTGTTTTTCGTTCTACTTTACACGCGAGACTGAGCCGCATGTCCTTTCGTCCACCCCGGCTGTCCCTGCGGCAATCCCTGCTGCTCGCCCATCTGACCGTCAGTCTGCCGCCGGCGGCACTGGTCTCACTGGGCGGCGACTACCACCTGGGCGTGCTCGCACTGGCGGGGGCGGGGGCGCTGTCGGCACTGGCGGCCTGGCTGCTGGCCCGGCAGATGCTGGCCCCGATCCGCGCGATCACCGCCGAGCTACGGCAAGGACGGCCGCCGCACGACGTCGCGACAGCCCGCGAGGAACACACGCTGGTCCCCACCGAGATCAGAGAGTTGATCGCAGCCTTCGACACGGGCCGCCGTCCTCCAGGCCGGCAGCGTCGGAGGGCCACCGACAGGGGCGGTGTGGCGGACGGCACGCAGGCAGCCCCGCCGGTACGCCGCCCCCCGGCTCGCCTTCACGATCCCGCGTTGACGGACGCGGTGACGGGGCTCGCCAACCGCCGCGGCCTCGCCGAGCATCTGGCCAACGTCGACGGCGAGAGCCCGCTCGACGGCACCACCGCCGTCCACTGCATCGCGCTCACCGACCTCGAGAGCGTGTAGCGCGTCAATCTGGGTGAGACGGCGGGCGGCGATCGATAGAGATTGCGGCGGCCGATAGCGAGTGCACGATCATCTCGATTCGTTCCGCCGGCAAGTCGTTTCTGATTGTCGCTGATGTCGCGGTCTAATTTTCGATGCGGT
>CAMDBL010000155.1 GCA_945889015.1 Devosia equisanguinis | reverse complement strand
GGTGCTCGATCGCACGATCTCGAAGCTTCGCATCTGCCTTCACCCGCCGAGTGATACCGCCCACGGCAAGCGATCTACCTGATTCGATCATTAGGTCAGCGAGTTACGTAGATGTCGCGGAAATGAAGGCACTGAAGCAGGTCATAGTCCTTTCAGAAACGGGATCGACGAGGCGCCAAGTCCCTCGCGCAGCCCGGCATGAGCACCTGAGAGGACTTTCGTCATGCAAGGCTTTCTGCGCAGCGCCACGGTCGGTGCGGCAGCCATGGTCGGCTTCATCGGAACGGCTGGCGCCGCGGACCTTTATGGTGGCGCCCCGGGCATGAAGGACTACGGCTCGCGTCCCGCACTCGCGATGCCGGCAAGCTGGTATCTGCGCCTCGACACCGCCTATGCGATGCACGATGCGCCGGTGATGGTCAGCCAGGGTATCGACGAGTTCGTCAGCACCGGCATCGAGGACACCTGGACCATCGGCGGCGGAGTCGGCCGCTATTTCACACCCTCGCTGCGCGGTGACGTGACGGTCGACTATCGCTTCGACACCGACGTGCACGGCCGCAACGCCGCGGCGGCGACCTTTCCGGGCACGCACCGCTTCGGCCTCGAGAGCACCGTGGTTCTCGCCAATCTCTACTACGACTTCAACCGCGGCGGCTGGTTCAACCCGTACGTCGGCGCCGGCCTCGGCACCGTCTATCATCAGGTCAACGCGGGGACGACCCAGACCGGCGGCATCGTCAAGGGCTCGGACGACTGGCATGTCGCCGGCGCGCTCAACGCGGGCTTCACCGTCGCGCTGCACGACCGTCTGAGCCTCGATGCCGGCTACCGCTTCCTTTACCTCGGCGAGACCAAGGCCGGCGGCACCACCGACGGTGTCAACACCGAAGGCGGCCCCTCGGTCGAGGACATTCACGGCCACGAGTTCCGCCTCGGCCTGCGCTACGACATCCGTTGAGGCCAGCGCCGGACATCTTCAGTAGACGCCAGAGTTCAATCGAGCAGAGGTTCATTCGAGAGTCGTCGACCTGGTTCGCCGTCATGCGTTGCTTGGGTAGGGGTGCGTTCCACCCGTCCGGGGAAAGACGTTGAGGGGACCCGTCCCGCGGGGTCGGCCATCGCGCCGTAAGCCGCAGGGACTGTCAGTGGATTGGCCGCGATCGGCTCCCCAGGGAGCGCGCGGTCACGTGAGGGATCGACGCACATGAGACAGATGATTGCCGGACTGGCGCTCGCCGCAGCCGCACTGACCAGCCTCGGCGCCGCCGAGGCCGCCGACTTCGGTCGCACCGCACCCGGGATCCGCTACGGCGGCGGTGCCGCCGTGCCCGCGCCCGCGCCCATTCCGGACGCTCAGGCGCGCTGGTATTTCCGCGCCGATCTGGCTCTCGGTATCCCGAGCGATCCCACGTTCCGGACCGATGGCCTCTCCGTGGCCGGCGGTGCCCTGCATTCGACGAAGAGCATGTACTCGGAGAACAACGACGCCTATGCGGGCTACGGCCTCGGCGTCGGCTATCGGTTCTCGCCGCATCTGCGCGTCGACCTGACGGTCGATACGCGCTCGCAGCAAAAGTACTCGATGGAGTCGTGGTCCTATACCGCCCCCGGCCCGATCAATGGAACGGCGTCCGACACGATCACTCTCCGCTCCGTGCCGGTGCTGTTCAACGGCTACATCGACTTCACCGGCTACGGCAGGTTCGTCCCTTACCTCGGCGGCGGCATCGGCTTCGCCGTCAACGAGTTGAACCATACCTACACCATCACGGAGAACGGCCCGAGCAACGGCGCCGGCCGCGAGAAGACGCACGATGTTTCGCTGGCGGCGATGGGCACGGCTGGCTTCGCCTACGACATCGATTCGATCACGTCGCTCGATTTCAACTATCGCCTGCTTTTCGTCGGCGAGTCGCAGGTCGGCGCCGCGAGCGGGGCCGGAATCACCCGGATTGGCGACCAGCTCGATCATCAGTTGCGCGCCGGCGTGAGATTCAACATTCACTGATCTGATCTCAATTCGCAAAGCTGCAAGGGCGGACCTCCGGGTCCGCCCTTTTTTCGTCGTGGGTGCTGGCCGATGGCCCGGCGCCATCCACATATCGACCGCATTGACTTGGCCGGGCACTGCCCATAAACGAGGCGGCGGGACACCTCTCCCCAACGAGAGGCAACTATCTGGAAGGATAGCTCATGACCGCTGCTCAAAAGCCGGCCAAGCGGCCGGCCGTCGCGCATTTCTCGTCCGGCCCCTGCGCCAAGCGCCCGGGATGGAGCCTGCAGGGCCTCTCCAACGCGTTCCTCGGCCGCTCGCATCGCGCCAAGGAAGGCAAGGCCCGCCTCAAGCTCGCCATCGACAAGACCAAGGCCATTCTCGGCCTGCCCGCCGACTATCTCTGCGGCATCGTTCCCGCCTCCGACACCGGCGCCTACGAGATGGCGATGTGGACCATGCTCGGCGCTCGCGGCGTCGATGCGCTGGCCTGGGAGAGCTTCGGCAAGGGCTGGGTCACGGACATCACCAAGCAGTTGAAGCTCAAGGACGTCCGCGTCATCGAGGCCGACTACGGTCGTCTGCCGGACCTGTCCAAGGTCGACTTCTCGCGTGACGTGCTGTTCACCTCGAACGGCACCACGTCGGGCGTCAAGGTTCCCAACTACGACTGGATACCCGCCGATCGCGAGGGCCTCACCTTCGCCGATGCGACCTCGGCGGCGTTCGCGCAGGGCATCGACTGGTCGAAGATCGACGTCTGCACCTTCTCCTGGCAGAAGGTGCTCGGCGGCGAGGCCGCGCACGGCATGTTGATCCTGTCGCCGCGCGCGGTGAAGCGGCTCGAAACCTACACGCCGGCCTGGCCGCTGCCGAAGGTGTTCCGCCTGATGTCCGGCGGCAAGCTGATCAAGGGCGTGTTCGAGGGCGAGACCATCAATACGCCGTCGATGCTGGCGACCGAGGACTACCTCGACGCGCTCGCCTGGGCGGAGAGCGTCGGCGGGCTGAAGGGCCTGATGGGGCGGGCCGACGCGAACGCGAAAGTACTGTTCGACTGGATCGAGCGCACGTCGTGGATCGCCAACCTCGCGGTGAAGCCCGAGACGCGGTCCAACACGTCCGTATGCCTCATGATCACCGATCCGGCGGTCGCGAGCCTTGGCAAGGACGCGCAGGCCGCGTTCGCCAAGTCGCTGACCAGCCTGCTCGAGAAGGAAGGTGTCGCCTATGACATCGCCTTCTATCGCGATGCCCCTCCCGGGCTGCGCATCTGGACCGGCTCGACGGTCGAGGCCTCCGACCTCGCGGCGCTGACGCCCTGGCTCGACTGGGCCTTCGCCGAGGCGAAGACGCAACTCGCCAAGGCGGCCTGACGGCCGCTCGTGAAGTCGTGAAAACGTGAACGGTGAAGTGGTGGCTCGCGTGAGCCCTCACCGTTCACGGTTCACCATTTCGCCGTTCCCCCTCATCATTGACGAGATCCCCCATGGCTCCCCGCGTTCTCATTTCGGATGAGTTGTCCCCCGCCGCCGTCGCCATCTTCAAGGAGCGCGGCGTCGAGGCCGACGTGAAGGTCGGCCTCGCCAAGGAGGAGCTCGAGAAGATCATCGGCGACTACGACGGCCTCGCCGTCCGCTCCGCCACCAAGGTGACGGAGAAGGTGCTCGCCGCCGCCACCAAGCTTAAGGTCATCGGCCGTGCCGGTATCGGCGTCGACAACATCGACACCAAGGGCGCCACTGCCAAAGGCGTGATCGTGATGAACACGCCGTTCGGCAACTCGATCACCACCGCCGAGCACGCGATCTCGCTGATGTTCGCGCTCGCACGCCAGATCCCCGCCGCGGATATGTCCACGCAGGCGGGCAAGTGGGAGAAGTCGAAGTTCATGGGCGTCGAGCTTTTCGGCAAGACGCTCGGCGTGATCGGCTGCGGCAACATCGGCTCGATCGTCGCCGACCGCGCCATCGGCCTGAAGATGCGGGTCATCGCCTTCGATCCGTTTTTGGAGCCCGAGCGCGCGGTCAAGCTCGGCGTGGAGAAGGTCGAGCTGGACGAGCTCATTCGCCGCGCCGACTTCATCACCCTGCACACGCCGCTGACCGACAAGACCAAGGGCATCATCGGAGCGGCCAACATCGCCCGGATGAAGAAGGGCGTGCGCATCATCAATTGCGCGCGCGGCGGCCTCGTCGACGAAAAGGCGCTGGCCGAAGCACTGAAGTCCGGACACGTCGCGGGCGCGGCTCTCGATGTGTTCGAGGTCGAGCCGGCCAAGCAGAACGTGCTGTTCGGGCTACCGAACGTCGTGTGTACGCCGCATCTGGGTGCCGCGACCATGGAGGCGCAAGAGAACGTCGCGCTGCAGGTCGCCGAGCAAATGGCGGATTATCTGCTCAAGGGCGCGATCACCAACGCCATCAACTTCCCCAACATCACCGCCGAGGAGGCTCCGCGCCTGACGCCTTACGTCAAGCTCGCCCAGCAGATCGGCGCCTTCGCCGGCCAGCTCACCGAGACGGCGATCAAGGGCATCCGCATCGAGTACGCCGGCGAGGTCGCGGCGCTCAACACCAAGCCGCTGACCGCGGCGGCGCTGTGCGGCGTGCTGCGCCCGATCCTCGGCGACGGCGTCAACATGGTGTCCTCGACGGTGTGGGCGAAGGACCGTGGTTTGATCGTCGAGGAGGTCACGCGCCGTCAGGAGGGCGCTTTCGGCGGCTACCTCAAGCTCACTGTGCATACGGACGACTACGACCGCTCGATCGCAGGCACCGTGTTCTCGGACGGCCGCCCACGCATCATCCAGGTGCGCGACATCGACATGGAGTTCGAGCTGACGCCCGACATGCTGTTCATCCGCAACATCGACAAGCCGGGCTTCGTCGGTGCGTTCGGCATGCTGGCGGGCGAGGAAGGTCTCAACATCGCGACCTTCAACATGGGGCGCGAGAAGCCGGGCGGCGATGCCATCTGCGTCGTCGCGCTGGATGCGCAGGTGTCGGACGCCTTCCTCGCGAAGGTCAAGGCGCTGCCGCATGTGCTGAGGGCGAATCGGCTGCACTTCTGAAGCGCGACGAGCCTTCCCGTCTCGCCGTCGTGGTCCCCTCCCCGGCGGGGAGGGGACCGGAGCGAGGACCGGTCGCCGTGGCAGGCGCGTCACGCATATCGGCATGCGACTCGTGCTACCGGCAATCGAGCCGGGCCTGACCCGGCAGTCGCTCGGAGCGGGCCATGCGGACCTCGGTCGCAACGGTGTCGCGTGGCGTTCGGTGTTGCTCGTTCCTGATCATCGTGGCCCTGCTGGCGGGATGCGCCTCGGCGGGTCTCGAGACCGCATCCGTCGAGCCGGCGGAATTGAAGCCGCTCGGCACGCCGACGCGCAACATCCGCTTCGAGGGCCTGCGCCCCGTCGAGATCGCGGCCCTCGAGATCCATCACCGCAATGCGATTTCTGATTCCGGCTCGATTCCGATCATCATGCACAAGGGCGAGACGTCGATCGTCGAGACGGTCTTCCAGATCGTGCCGTCCGAGCACGCCTGCCGCTCAGCGCTCGAGGCCTATCACCAGCGCCTGCTCGCCCGGCTCGGCGACAAGACCAAGCATCGCGTCGCCTGCGTGAACGTCGTCGACGGTGAGCCGAACGGCATCGTCAGCATCGCGGACACGCTGGTCCAGGAGTAGGCGGGACGCCGCTCTGGACCCGGGCGGCGGCTTCGACTACGTGTTCGCCATGCCGACCCGAGACAAGGGCGACGCAACGGCCGCGGATTCGGCCCCGGCTCCGGCTCCAGCCGAGATGCCGACCGGTCCCGACGTCATCGCCGCCTACATCAAGCACCTGCCGGCCTCGCCCGGTGTCTACCGCATGCTCGATGCGGCGGGCGAGGTAATCTATGTCGGCAAGGCGCGGAGCCTGAAGGCGCGCGTCTCCAACTACACGCGCGGCAACGGTCACACCAACCGCATCGCGCGGATGATCTTCTCCACCGCCTCGATGGAGTTCGTCACCGTCCGTACCGAGGCGGAAGCGTTGCTGCTCGAAGCCAACCTGATCAAGCGCTTCCGTCCGCGCTTCAACGTGCTGCTACGCGACGACAAGTCGTTCCCCTACATTATGATCGCACGCGACCAGGACGCGCCGCAGATCCTGAAACATCGCGGCGCGCGCAACCGCAAGGGCGACTACTTCGGCCCGTTTGCTTCCGCCGGTGCGGTCGGCCGCACCATCAACATGCTGCAGCGCGCGTTCCTGCTGCGCTCCTGCTCCGACAGCGTCTACGAGAGCCGCACGCGCCCCTGCCTGCTCTATCAGATCAAGCGCTGCTCGGCCCCGTGCACCGGCGAGATCGGGCTCGAGGAGTACAACGGGCTGGTCGCCGAGGCCGTTCGCTTCCTTCAGGGCGAGAGCCAGTCCGTCCGCCAGATGTACCAGAAGCTGATGGAGGAGGCGGCCGAGGCGCTGGAGTTCGAGCGAGCCGCCAAGTACCGCAACCGGCTGTGGGCGTTGGCGCACGTCACTGCCGACCAGGCGATCAACCCCGAGGGCGTCGAGGAGGCCGATGTGTTCGCCGCCCACCAGGACGGTGGCCAGACTTGCGTGCAGGTGTTCTTTTTCCGCACGGGGCAGAACTGGGGCAATCGCGCCTATTATCCGAAGGCGGATCGCTCGCTCTCCGTCGAGGAGGTGCTCGACAGTTTCATCGCGCAATTCTACGACGACAAGCCCGTGCCCCGGCTGATCCTCGTCTCGCATCAGATCCCGAGCCGCGAGCTGATGGCGGAGGCGTTGACGCTGAAGGCCGGCCGCAAGGTCGAGATCGCGGTGCCGCAGCGCGGCACCAAGATCGGCCTCATCGAGCATGCCTTGCAGAACGCGCGCGAGGCGCTCGGCCGCAAGCTCGCCGAGAGTTCGTCGCAGCGCATCCTGCTCGACGGCCTCGCCGAGCGCTTCGGCCTCGAGCGTGCGCCGCGGCGCGTCGAGGTGTTCGACAACTCCCACATCATGGGCAGCAACGCCGTCGGCGCTATGATCGTCGCGGGCCCGGACGGCTTCGTGAAAGGCCAGTACCGGAAGTTCAACATCAAGTCGGAAGGGCTGACGCCCGGCGACGACTACGCCATGATGCGCGAGGTGCTGACGCGGCGTTTCAAGCGGTTGGTTGTGAATGCGACGCTGGCGGACGAGATGCCCGGTGCCCAGCCTCCGACAACCGATGGAAAGCGTTTGTTCGAAGACAGCTCTCCCATCCCCGCCGAGCACGACGGGCCGGAGCCTGTTGATGGACATGGCATGTCGGACGGAGAGGGTCTGGCGCCCCTCGAAAGCGAGCCCGACGACGAGACCGCGTTCCCAGATCGGCCCGACCTCGTGCTGATCGACGGCGGCCTCGGCCAGCTCACCGTCGCCTGCGAGGTCATGGCCGACCTCGGAATTTCCGACATTTGCCTGATCGGTGTCGCCAAGGGCCCCGACCGCGATGCCGGCCGCGAGCATTTCCACATGCCCGGCCGCGAGCGGCCGTTGATGCTCGAGCCCCGCGATCCCGTGCTCTATTTCGTGCAGCGGCTACGTGACGAGGCGCATCGTTTCGTCATCGGCACCCATCGCGCCAAGCGCTCCAAGGCGCTCGGCGTCAATCCCCTCGACGATATCGCCGGCATAGGTCCGACGCGGCGGCGGGCGCTGCTGCAACATTTCGGCTCGGCCAAGGCCGTCTCGCGCGCCGGCGTCGAGGATCTGAAGGCGGTGCCCGGCATCAGCGCCGAAATGGCCCAGAAGATCTACGATTTCTTCCACGAGCGGCGGGAATAGGCGTGCGCCCGTGCAGGTCGCAGCCGCCCATTTTTATCGTGCGATACGGCTTGCGCTCGGCCCGGTGACCGACTATGAGAAGGGCCTCGGCACGCCCTTCGACCGGGTCGGCTCTTCTGCCCTGGTCGATGGATGCGTGCGCGGCGGCACCGGTAGCTCAGCTGGATAGAGCACCAGACTACGAATCTGGGGGTCGTGGGTTCGAATCCTGCCCGGTGCGCCAATAGACTCAACGGCTTAGTTGCTTGCCTACGCACCACCAAATCGTTTGGCAATCCAATAGCAAGCGCCTGATCATACCGCAGCAGCCGCATTGCTCAAGGTTGGTGCATGGGCAGGCAGTGAGAGCTTGAGCGAACCGGCTCCGCACCAAGGCCGTCCCTCACCGATGTTTGCCCCTAACGGCAAAGGGGCGCCTCCTTCGCCGGCCAGTCAGTCGCATTTCGCGTCGGACGTGGATCGCCGGGTTCGTTCAGCGACAAAATTGTCGAGTGCACGCTTCGTGTAGCCGACCGCTCGAACACCCAGCTTGATAAACTCTGGCGGATCGCCCCGAACACGGCGCTTGGCAAGTGTACTTCGCGCAAGGCCAATATAAACGGATGCTTGGTTGGGACGCAGAACTTGATCGTCCATCGGTTTCTCCATTGTGGTAGCAACGATAGCTGCTTAGCGGCTCGCCATGGACTCCTTTATTGGAGAAATTCGGCGCAATGGCTGCCTGAGACCTGCGTCTGGACGAGATGCTGACTTCTCAACCCAATGTTACTTGTCGCGAGGCCGCTGGACGGTCTTGCCAACTCAATTTGATAAGTCTAAGAATGGTGACCCCCTCGTGCCACGAGCAGACTGCTTGTGGCTATTCTGCCACGCTTGTGGCATTGGGGGACTTCATGAACGTCGATACGTCAGCTTGCCACTTCGTCTCCGCGCCATGCGGGAGCGGCAAGAGTTGGGCAGCCTGTCAGTTCATCGCTGGCAAGCGATATCAGAACTTCGTCTATGTGGCACCCACGGTCAGGTTGTTGAAGGAGATCGAGGAGCGACTGCAGCAGCACGGCGTCCCGACCGACCTCATCACGAACGAGACTCACACCTTTGTTCTTCAGTCCATCGTAGAGTATCTCAAAGGCACTCGGGGGGGGATCGGCCGCGTTCTTTTGATCACCCACCAAGCCTACTTCCAGCTTCCTTATTTTTATCGCCGTGAAGACTGGCAAGTGATCATCGATGAGGTTCCGCAAGTCGACGAGTTCGAGTCTTACCGTCTTCCGCGGACGGGACGTCTCCTGACCCGGTATCTTGCTCCCTGCCAGACCCTCAAAGACTCCGCCCTGTATCGGCTTGTCCCCAAGGACCAAGGTCAACTCAAGCGGTATCTTAAAGGACCGCGCGACGATGGTGAGGAGGCGGTTCGAGGCGTCTTTATGGACGCGCTGTCACCGATGAAAGACGTGTTTATCACACGAAAATCTTGGGCGGCTCTAAACGCAGCTGGGACTACTGCAGACGTCCAAGTTCCAATCTTGTCAATGCTCAATGGCGCTGCGTTCAAGGGTACGGTGCTGCTCGGTGCTGAACTCGAGCATTCTCTCCTCTCTCGCCATCTGCAAAATTTGGGAGTCGAGTTCAAGCCTCACAAAGAGATTCGACGACGGCTACGCTATACAAACTATCCGGATCAGTTGGGCAAGCGCCTGATGGTGGAGTACTACATCAAAGACCGCTCGTATTCGAAGTCGCTCCGAGACAGCAAGGGCCCCGACGGTCGAACTGTCGGCGCTTCGATGGATGATGCCTTGACGGAGGCCGTCGGCAGCGATCCCTTCCTGCTTGTCTGCAACAAGGACTATCGGGGCCGCCTTCGCCACCTTAAAGGCTGCAAGCCCATACTCACGATTTCTCACGGTCTCAATGCCTACGAGGATGCGACAACGCTCGTCTTCATGGCCGCGCTCAATCGCAAGCCCGACGCCATTCGGATGCTGGCGGCCTTGGGGTTGTCAATGGAAAGCATCCGCAGGTCGACGGTATACGAGATTTTGCATCAAGCCGTCATGAGGACGAACCTCAGGGTCGCGGTTTCGACCAAGCCCGTCCGCGTGATTGTGCCTGACCGCTTCTCCTCGGACTTCCTCGTCGACCGCTTCGGAACGACGAACGTGAAGCACATTGCGGCCCCGAACTACCAAGTGAGGGCTCCAGCCCTGTCTGGTAGCCAGCGAAAGCAACGCCTCAAATACAAGCAGACGGTGGATGCCATCTTCGCGGGTCAACATGAGGAACGAAACTCCTTAAGCTCTATAAGGAATCGTTCCCGTAGGAATCGTGTTCCCGCGCCGCCCCCCGCCAACCTCCCGATGCTCATGTTGACCCTGCAGAAGGAACGATTTGCGCAAGTTGCTGCCGAGTTTAGGGTCTTGACCGGAAGCGCGGTTGAGCTGGTCGACGCGCTGAAGTGGTGTGCGTCCACTGTTCAGACGTCGAAGGACAAAGGTGAGCTGTACCAGTTGACCGAGTTCGATCCGACTCGAGACCCACGTGGCTACCGACGTCAGAAGAATTTCAAGGCCTCCTATGGTCTCATCCTCGACTTCGACAACGGCAGCCTATCGCCCGCCGAGTTCGAAAGGCTGTTCTGGCAGCATGCTCCACGTCATTGCAGATGGAGCTTCATGATCTGTAACTCGTTCTCACGCAGCTCCAGTGAGCCGAACAAGTTTCGTGTGGTCTTCCCCTTCGCCTAACCGGCGACCTCTCTCAAGGCGTACCAGATCGTCTACGACGGGGTTGTTGAGGTGCTCAACCAAGCCGGTTTCTCAGCCAATGACGCCGAGTTGGACAGCAACTGCCGGTCTGGCACCCAAGCCTTCTTCCTACCGTGCACCAACCAAGCCGAACAGGAGCACGCCTTCTTCAGATCTTACGGGCTCGCCAGCGAAGAGGAATTCGCCAGACATGGGCTGCGGCCGAACAACATGATTGTCGAGGACGAAGAAGTGGCTCCGCGTACTCGGCGTGTCTTCAAACCGTCCAGTGCGCCAATCAACAGTCGTGCTCAAGGAGATCTCGCAGCCCGTGCCCAGCTGGAGAAGCAAGCAATTCAATCCATGAGCGAGGGGCGCCATCGACCTTTCTTTGACGGTGCCAGACGACTTAGAGACGCAGGCATGCCTCTCGATGATGTCCGGCAATGGGCTGAGGAGACGGCGGGCGATGATAGGAAGCTGCTCGGGAAGGTGCCGGGGATCATGGTTTCCCTCGGTAGATCGAGAGCGCGAGCGAGATCGGACCTCCCTGCATCTGCCAGTGCCAGCACGATGACGCCTGCGTTGGCCGGCGCTGGCGAGCCTGCTCCGCATCTGGAGAATCCGCAAATTTAGTCGGCATCAGGGCAGCTGTAGCGCGTCAATCTGGGTGAGACGGCGGGCGGCGATCGATAGAGATTGCGGCGGCCGATAGCGAGTGCACGATCATCTCGATTCGTTCCGCCGGCAAGTCGTTTCTGATTTTCGCTGATGTCGCGGTCTAATTTTCGATGCGGTTTGCGCGTCAATCAAGCGCTGTCCTGATTGTCGCTCGCTGCCGATTTTCCCGCGCGTTTCCGCTCGCGCGCCTTGCGGGCACGGTAGCTCTCGACGTTCATCTCGAAGATCGTCG
>CAMDBL010000154.1 GCA_945889015.1 Devosia equisanguinis | reverse complement strand
TCCGCCGGTACCACCCGCTTGGCCAGGGCTGCCGGTAAACCTGTCACGACCGGCGTGCCGCGCAAGACCAAATCCCAGTCCTCGGCGGTCCAGCCGAGCTCGGACAGCCGCACGGCCAGGACCATTCCAGAAGGATCGATCGGGGCCGGCCGCAGGGGCGCCGCCGACCGAGACACGCTGTTCAGAACCTTCGACACGGCCTGGCGATAGCCGCCGAGCCTGAGATCGCTCACACATGTGTTGAAGAGATGCGCGAGCGAGACGAAGCGCAGATCGCTGCCGGCCTCACCTGCCTTCTCGATCGCGACTCCGGCCGCTTCGCCCACGTCCCGGCCATCGAGCCGCGCGCGGGTAGGGCACGTCGCGGGCCCGGCGAGAGGCAGCGCCTCGATCCAGTCACGCAGCGCATCGACCTCGGCCGAGGTCGGCGGGTCGCCGGGGCTCGCCTCGAGCGGCGCCCCCGGTGGCATCTCGCGCCGAACCATCAGCGAGTAGAGCAGCGAGGCGTCCGCATTGCCGGGGACCACCAGCGAAGGGTCCGACGCGATGCGATCGAGGTCGAGGATGTCGCCGATCTCGCGGGCGGGCGCGGGCCGCTGCAGGTGGTCGCGCTGGTGGCAGCGGGCGCAATGCGTGTTCAGCACCAGCCGCGCCTTGGCCGCGCGCGGATCGAGACCACGGGCCTCATCCTGGGCATCGGCCGCCGCGCCGGATATCAGCCACAAAGCGACGGCGACGAAGCCCGCACGACCGGCCGTAAGCAGGCGCCGCCACGCCGCCGCGGCCGCCTTGCCCCTGCCCGATCCGTCGGCGTCCCCAATTCCCGTCATGGGTCCGATATAGCCCGCCCTCGCCGCCGAGGGCTAGGGTGCACGAGCCACACTTCACGCGATGCCGCCGTCTCAGATGACGACGAGATCGCTCGCCGCCAGCACGGTCCCCGGCGCCAGCCTGACGAAGGTGACAGCCTCCATCGCACCGCTGCCGTCGGCATCGTACGACAGCGCCCCGGTCGCCCGATCGTAGATGAAGCGCGTCGCAGCGGTAAGCTGGGGCGCCGGGGTGCCACCGAAGGCCTGCTGCAACGGCCGTACAAGTAGCTCGGCCCGGGTCAACATGCCCAAATCGAGCGTCGAGAAAACGTCGTCACTCAGCAGCAGCCGGTCGGTGCCCGAAACGAAGTCGGTGATCCGATCGGCATTCTTGAGGGCGCCGAGCGCCGTGTCGAACACGAAGCGGTCGCGCCCGTCGCCGCCGGTCAGCACATCGTTGCCGCCCCGTCCATTGAGCCGGTCGTCACCTGCACCGCCGTCGAGCGTATCGGCGCCCGCAGCACCGATCATCGTGTTCGCGAGCGCGTTGCCGGTGCCGGCGAAGTCGGCGGAGCCGAGGCGGGTCAGATTCTCCACGTTCGCGGAGAGGATCGCCGATGCCCCCGTGGCCCACACTTGGTCGGTCCCCTGGTCCGCAAGCTCGGTGACGGTGTCCTCGGCGTCCATGATGTAGACGTCGTTGCCGGCGCCGCCGACCAGAGTGTCAGCACCCTCTCCACCGATCAGCTTGTCGTTGCCGTCGAAGCTGCCCAGATAATCATTGCCGCCGCCTCCGACCAGCGTATCGGAAGCCGCGCTGCCGTAGAGAAAATCGCTGGCGCCGCCGCCGATGAAGCGAACGGGCACACCGCCGCCGCTGGAGGCCATGATGCCCTTGCCATCCTCCAGCAGTCGCCCGAAGTCGACAAAGCCACCGTCGGTCGTGATGATATTGAACATGCCCGTCGGATCGTCGCTCGAGGTCAAAGCCTGCAGCGAGCGCAACTGGGCCGTCGAGAGCCAGTACGGCGTCCACGTCGATGCATCCAGCACCTCGATCCCGATAAACTGGACCATGCTGAGCGGTTCACTCGGATATCTGACCTGCAATGTGTCCCGGCCGGCTCCGCCGCGAATGACGGGAGCGATCGGGACCATCATGTCGCCGCCGACCAACTCGAAGCTCGGCATATAGAAATCCGCGATGACGAATGTGTCGTCCCCCGCCCCGCCTTGCAGCGTATCGCCCCCTTCCGTCAGCAGGAGCGTATCGTTGCCGTCGCCGCCGAGGACGAGATCGTTGCCCACCACGCCATCGAGCCAGTCGTCGCCGCTGCCGCCGACCAGGGTGTCGCTGCCATAGCTGCCGTCGATCGTATCGTTGCCGTCGAGACCAAAGAGAAGATTGTCGGTGTCGTTGCCGGCAATTGTGTTGTCGCCGCCGTTGCCGGTGCCGTTGACTGCCACCCCGGTGAGCATCAGCCCCTCAAGGTTTTCGCCAAGCACGTATCCGATGCTGGCATAGACGCTGTCGTATCCGCCGTCGGCTGCTTCTATGACGACGTCGCCGGCATTGCGGATGCCATAAGTGTCGTCGCCAGCGCCGCCGGACAGCGTGTCACGGTAGACGGTGCCGGTGAGGGCATCGTTTCCACTGCCCGTCGTCAGAACGACGCCGGAGCGGAGCGCAGAGGCGTCGGCCACGAACGCGTGGTCCATCGGCGAAACGTCGAGCGTACCGCCGTTGCCTTGCAAAAGGAGATTGATGCGCTCCGTCGTCAACGTGAGCTGCGGCAAAGCCGCAATTTGCGAGATGGCCACGCGAAGATATCCATCGGTGAGATGAACCTCCTCGATACCCGCGAATGTCACATCGCATCCAGCAAGCGCGCCACCTCCTGCAATCAGCAGCCGGTCGAAACCTTCGCCCCCGTCGAGCGAGAGCGAGCCGCTGACCGTGTAGCTGAAGCCATAGTAATCGAACGTATCGTCGCCCGCGCCACCGATCAGCGTATCGCGGTCGCCCGCTTCGCCGAGCGTCACCTTGATATGATCGTTTCCATCACCGGCATCGACGTAATCGCTGCCTGCCGAGTCATCGATGTCATCCGCTCCGGCACCGCCGATGAGCGTGTCGTTTCCGTAAGCGCCCGACAGCGTGTCGTTGCCTTCGCCGCCCACGAGCTTGTCGGCAATCCGATCGCCGTACAGCATGTCGTCCCCGGCCGATCCGACAATGTCCAGGGCTATCGGAATTCCATTGGCTGCGGAGCTGACGAGGACCGAATAGCCGGCCCCGACCTTGGACGAGAAATCGAGGGCTCTGCCGGTGCCGTCCAAACTCAGTGCCAGCATGGATCCGGGCGCGTCGGACGAGAATAGCGTCTGTACGTCCTCAATCTGATCGAACGTGAATACGCGGGTATAAGACTGGAAGGACAGATCAAGTGCCTCGACGCTCGTGAGCGCCAAGCTTCTCAGATCGGACGTCGCATTGCCAAGACGAACCGTATCGTACCCGTCGCCGCCATCGATGGTTGCGCCATTGTAGAGCTGGACAATGAATGCGTCGTCGCCTGCACCGCCTGAGGCAACGTCGTCGCCAAATCCAATGTCCGTAAAAAGATCGTTTCCGTCGCCGCCGATGAGTGTGTCGTGACCGGCGAACGATCCGTCGTCGCCCGTCAGCGTATCGTTGCCCGCGCCGCCGTCGAGCAGATCATTGCCCCAGCCGCCCTGCAGCACGTTATTCCCCGGATTGCCGTAAATCCGGTTGTCGCCCTCGTCTCCCGTACCTTTGATATTACCCGTTCCGCCGAGCACGAGATCCTCGACGTTGGCGATCGTGCCCATCGTGTAGCTGGCCGACACCACCACCGCGTCTCGGCCGCCGCCGGCCATCTCGACGACCCGATCGTTGGCATTGTCGATCACGTAGGTGTCGTCGCCCGATCCGCCAGCCATCGTGTCGGCACCCGCGCCGCCGTCCAGACGGTTCGCCCCCGCGTTGCCGGTGAGGCTGTTGGCTGCCGCGTTGCCGGTCGCGCGGATGCTCCCCACGCCGACGAGCGTGAGGTTCTCGACGTTCGAACCGAGCGTGTACGACACGCTGCTGCGGACGAGATCGGTGCCAGCGCCGGGCTGCTCGACGACGATGTCGCCCGCATTGTCGACGACGTAGGTATCGTTGCCCGCCCCTCCCGCCAGCGTATCGGCGCCCGCGCCGCCTTCGAGCACGTTGCTGCCGGCGTTTCCAGTCAGGACGTTGGCGAGCGTGTTGCCGGTGGCGTTGGTGTGGCCAGCGCCGGTCAGCGTCAGGTTCTCGACGTTGTCGCCCAGCGTGTAGCTGACTGAACTCTGAGCCAGATCGGTGCCGCCACCCGACGCCTCGACGATGACATCGCCGGGATCATCGACCACGAACGTGTCGTTGCCGGCGCCGCCAGTCATCGTATCGGCCAGATTAGCCATGGCTCTCTCGAAAAAAAAAATGAAAGTCCGTCACGGCATCTGTGGCCGTTCATCCGCCTTCAGATCGTAAGAGGGGCTGGTTAACGAATGACGAAGCCGGCGGAGTTATCCCCGCGACCCAGTCCTGCGCTACGATGCTCCCGTCCTTTCCGATGCGGGGCGTGATCGATCCGTCGGAGCACGCGGGCGGGAGGCGGCGCCGGGGTTTGGGCAACGTCGGACGGACGTTGTGGGCCACGGAGGTCGGGATCGCTGGCCGCGGCAGGATCGCCAGCAATGGCGTGGCCAGCCGGGGCTGCTAGACGCAGGTGGTGGGGCGAGCGGGTCAACCGCTCCCTGACTGTCCCAAGGACAGCGCCGAGCGCGATCCCTTCCCAAAATCGCCGGATCAACGGGTGCCGGAGACGGCCCTACAAAGTAAAATCCTCGGCCGCCTCCGGCGCCCGACCCCGATCGCTCGAGGCTGGGGCAGTCCCGGCCAGCGCATGCGAGCGCATGCCAGAACGGCGGCACATGGTTGATGTCGAGACGGCGATGCTCCCACCGATCAGTGTCCGCAATTCAGTGCCCGAGGCTCATCTTCGCGAGAGTGACGCCCGGCGGCGGCATGCTCGCCTCGGGCACGAAGAAGTCGGGCGCCAGGGGCGCTGCCGGATCGACACGGTAGCCCTCGAAGTCGGTGACGCCGCCCTTCTCGTGAAGGAAGCTGTCGTCGATCAGGAATTGCCCGGTCAGCTCACGCGCCGACTGGCTGAACACGAGATGGGCGGCATCGGCGATGATGTCGGGCTTGCGGCTCATGCGCATCAGCTTGTCGCCGCCGAGGATGTTGCGGATCGCGGCGGTGGCAATCGTCGTGCGCGGCCACAGCGCGTTGACCGCGATGCCGTCGCCCTTCAGCTCGGCGGCCATGCCGAGCACGCACAGGCTCATGTTGTACTTGGCGATCGAGTAGGCGACGTGCGGCCCGAACCACTTGGGATTCATGTCGAGCGGCGGCGACAGCATCAGGATGTGCGGGTTCGCGGCCTTCCTCAGGTGCGGGATGCAGGTCTTGGACACCAGGAACGTGCCGCGGCCGTTGATCGCGTGCATCAGGTCGTAGCGCTTCATGTCGGTCGCCTCGGTGCGGGTCAGCGAGATCGCCGAGGCGTTGTTGACGCAGATGTCGATGCCGCCGAATTGAGCCACCGTTCGATCGACGGCGGCCTGCACCTGCGCCTCGTCACGGATGTCGCAGACGACCGCCAGCGCCCGCCCGCCGGTCTTCTCGATCTCGGCGGCGGCGGTGTGAATGGTCCCCTCGAGCTTGGGATTGGGCTCGGCGGTCTTGGCGGCGATGGCGATGTTGGCGCCGTCGCGGGCGGCACGGAGCGCGATGGCGAGGCCGATGCCGCGGCTCGCGCCGGTGATGAACAGCGTTTTGCCCTTCAGTGCGGTCATGCTGCGAGCCTCCCAGCGTGTGTCGTACCAGCGACGTTCACCCGCCAATCTAGGACAGTTCGTGCCCGCGCGTCAGCCCGGCGTCGACGTGCCGGCATCTGCGGGGGTGGCTGGCGTGGCCTCGGGGCGGGCGGCACGCTTACCGGCGAGCCCGAGCAGCGTCGCGACCAGTGCGGCTGGGCCGGCGAGCGGCAGGAACACCAGGGCGAATGCGGCCAGGCGAAACACGCGCGCCGCCCAATAGCCGCCCGCGCCGCCATAGTCGGCCCGCTGCTCCGCCGGCCACAGCCGTCCCCACCAGCGGCGCGCCGCCGCCAGACCGAGGCCTCCGAGCAGCAGGCACGCGCCGTAGACCGCCTGCCAGGAGGAGGGCACCAGCGGCACCAGCCGCAGCGACAGCTCGCGACGATGGGCGAACGTGGTCGTGTGCGCGACGATCGTCGTCGGCGCGATGGTCCCGGTGATGCCGACGGTCATCTCCTGCAGCACGCCGCCGATCCCGGGACCGAGCGCGCTCTCGGGAGCGGCGATGCGCATGACGAGACGCTCGCGGCCCGCCGCCGCGAGCCGGACGACGATCTCGCCGCGCCCGCCGGCCAGCGTCTCGAGGAAATCGGCGAAGGTCGCGTGCGCCAGCGCCTTGTCGAGACCTTCGATGGCGAAACGCTGCCAGAGCCAGTTGCGCCCGCCCGGCTGATGCGGCGTCTCCGATTGCACGACCACGAGGTCGACGTTGGCGCGGGCCGCCGCCGACAGCACGTCGCCGGCCAGGATCGTCGCCTCGCTGCCCGACGGCGGGCGGAACGCCAGGTACTCGCCGGTGATCTTGCCGCTGACCACGGCGGTCTGGCCGCGCAGCGCCGGCAGTGCTGCCGACAGCTTGAAGGGATCGATCGCGTCGAGTGGCGGACGGCCGGAGGCCGGGTCGGCAGCCGGAGCCCTGATCAGCGTCTGCGGTCCGCCCGGCTCCAACGACAGTACCCGCACGAAACGCGGCTCCAGCGGCCGGGCGAGTTGCAACAGCGCCTCGACGAAGGTGTCGCGGTCGCCGATCTCGACCTGCAGCCGCGAGCGGACCGCCGCGCGCAGGATGTCCTTGCCGCCCTCCCGCACGCGAAGCAGCGGATAGGACTGGCCATGCGTCACCAGACCGAGCCTCGCCCCGGCCGGCAACTCCTTCAGCATCGCCGCGCGCTCGAACACCGTCGCATCGGAGAGATGCAGCAGCAGCATCGCCTTGGGATCGGCGTCGGGCGCGAGCGTCGCCACGACCCGCTTCATCTCGTCGGGCGTGCCGACCGTGAACGTCTCGCCGCGACGGTCGAGAAAGGTCCAATGTCCCTCCGCGCCCGCATGCGCCGCGAGCTCGACCGTGGTCCGGGTGCCTGCGGGCCGGGCTTTGATGAAGTCTTCGAGCGCGGCGAGCGCGGGTTGCCGCATCGCCGTCTCGACGCCGACGGCCTGGCGGAGGCTGGACCAAATGCCGTCGGCACGCACGGCCGACGGTCCAGCCGTAGACAGGACGGCAAGTGCCGCCGCCGCCGCCAGCAAGGCCGAAGTCCGTCCAACCGATCCGCGAGCGCCGATCATGCCCGTGCTCCTGCGTGGCATTGTTCCTGGCATGCGAGTTGGGCGAGGGTTGGTTCAGGCCCCGCGCAGCTTCTTGAAATCGGCCGGGCGCTTCTCGAGGAAGGCCTGGAACGCCTCCTTGGCCTCGGGCGAGGCGAGCCGGCGGGCGAACTCGACGATCTCGGCATCGATGCGCTCGACGATCTCGGCGGGGTCGCCACGCATCAGCTTGCGTGCGATCGCCAAAGCCTCCGGCGGCTTGGCGGCCAGCCGGCGGCCCGCATCGAGCGCGGTCGTCTCCAGCTTGTCGGCCGGCACGATTGCATTGATCAGCCCGGCGTCGCGTGCCTGCTCGGCCGAGTAGGGGGCTCCCAGCGCCAGCATCTCGAACGCGCGCACATGCCCCATCCGGCGCGGCATCAGCAGGCTCGATCCGGCCTCCGGCAGAATGCCGAGATCCAGGAACGGCGTGCGGAATCTCGCCGCCGGGGTCGCGTAGACGAGATCGCAATGCAACAGCATGGTGGTGCCGACGCCGATGGCGAGACCGTCGACGGCGGCGATCATCGGCTTCCTCGTCGTGGGCAGGGCACGGATGAAGCCGACGACCAGCGTGCCGAGGCCGCCGTCCTTGCCGGAGTGCTCGAGGAAATCGCCGATGTCGTTGCCGGCGCAGAATACGCCGCCGGAGCCGACGAACAGATGCGCCGCGACGCCTGGATCGGCGTCGCCGACGGCCAGCGCCTCGGTCATCGTCGCGTACATCGCCGAGGTCAGCGCATTCTTTTTCCCGGCGCGGGTGAGCCTGATGATCTGGACGCCGTCGGTGGTGGTGATCGAAACGTCGGCCATGGCCTTGCTCTCGGTGTCAGGAGGGTCAACCGACTGATAGCAGCCTCTCGCTCAGGTTGCACCCATGCGCGGCGAGCGACCACCTTCAGAGCTTGCCGACCGCCGCCTCGGAATTGGGCCACACCATGGCCGCTTACCGGCGGAAAGGCGGCGCAATACCCACGATTTAAGGATAAGTCCTCGCTTGCCGACATGTTTCGGCCACGAGCCGGATCGACGCTCGCTGTCATCGAGGACGGGCTTCAAGCCTCGCCTGCGCGACATTCTAGACCACGCCAAGCACACACGGGGAAGCGATCCAATGCGCATAGTCCAGCGACTGCTCCTGGCGCTCGCGCCACTCGCCACGTTCGCCCAACTCGCGAGCATCCATCCCGCCTACGCCCAGGCGCCGGCGGCGACCCGACCGCTGGCAAAGCCGTTCGCCAACGGCACGATCGCCAAGGACGCGGAGCGCTACGAGGCGCAACTCAAGCAGACGCAGAAGCCGGGCAAGGCCAAGGCGGCCGAGCTGAGGGGGATCGCCGACAAGCTGCTGGCTGCCGATCCGCGTGCGGCCTCCGTGCAATACTCGCTCGCGGTCGCGACCGACCCCAAGGACGCCGAGGCCTGGATCGGCCTGTCGCGTGCCCTGCTCGCCACCAAGCCGATCAACGACAGCTCGGCCGAGCGCTACACGCTCCCAATGAACGCCGGAGCTGCGGCGTACACCGCCTACCAGCGCGCACCTACAGCCGCGCAGAAGGCACGTGCCCTCGCGATTCTGTCGGAGGCGCTGGTCAAGCGCTCGCAATGGCGGCCGGCGATCGAGTCGCTGCGCTCCAGCCTCGCGCTTGCCGAGAACGCCACGGTCCGCAAGACCTACCAGACGCTGCGCACCGAGCACGGCTTCCGCATCACCGAGCACAAGCTCGACGTCGACGGCGCCCAGCCGCGCCTGTGCGTGCTGTTCTCCGAGCCCCTCGCCCGCGCCAACGTCGAGTGGTCGAAATTTCTGACGCTCGACGGCAAGGATCCCCAGAGCATCGTCGCCGACACCAAGCAGCTCTGCGTCGAAGGCCTGAAGCACGGCGGCCGCTACGTCCTCAACGTCCGCGCCGGGCTGCCCTCCGACGTCGGCGAGGAACTCGAGAAGAGCGCCGAGATCGAGACCTACGTCCGCGACCGTGCCGCCACCGTCCGCTTCGCCGGCAAGAGCTACGTGCTGCCCGCGCGCGGCCAGCAGGGCATTCCCGTCGTCAGCATCAACGCCGAGCGCGCCGCGATCGAGGTCTATCGGATCGGTGACCGCTCACTCGCCGCGACCCTGCAGGGCGGCGACTTCCAGAAGCAGCTCTATTCATACGACCTCGAGCAGATGCGCGAGAGGACCGGCCAGCGCGTCTACAAGGGCGAGCTCGAGCTGTTGAAAAAGCTCAACGAGGAGACGACCACGGCCTTCCCGGTGAGCGAGGCGATCCCGAAGCTCGAGCCCGGCGTCTACGCCATGGTGGCGCGCCCAGCCGACAAGAAGTCCGACGACGACAACGGCTGGGTGTCGCAGTGGTTCGTGGTCTCCGACCTCGGCCTGACCGCGATGACCGCCGCCGACGGCATCCATGCCTTCGTCCGTTCCCTGTCCTTAGCCGACATCGCAAGCGGCGCGACCGTCCGTCTCGTCGCCCGCAACAACGAGGTGCTGGCCACCGCCAAGTCCGATGCGGCCGGCTACGTCCGCTTCGATGCCGGCCTGAGGCGCGGCGAGGGCGGCCTGACGCCGGCGATCCTGATCGCCGAGGGCGCCAACGGCGACTATGCCTTCCTCGATCTGTCCGCCTCCGCCTTCGATCTCGCCGACCGCGGCGTCAAGGGCCGCGAGGCGCCCGGCGCGCTCGACGCGTTTCTCGTCACCGAACGCGGCGTCTACCGTCCGGGCGAGGACGTGCATCTCAACGCACTGCTGCGTGACAAGGCGGCGAAGGCCGCGACGCTGCCCGTCACGCTGATCGTGACGCGTCCGGACGGTGTCGAGCACCGACGCTATGTGCTGTCGGATCAGGGCCTCGGTGGCCGTCTGACGACGATGTCGCTCGGCGGCTCGGCGATGACGGGAACGTGGCGCGCCAAGCTCCACGCCGACCCCAAGGCCGATCCGCTCGCGCAGACCTCGTTCCTCGTCGAGGACTTCGTGCCCGAGCGGCTGGAGCTGAAGCTCGACGCGGCGGGCGCTGTCGCCCGCACCGACGAGCCGGCGACGATCACTCTCACCGGCAAGTATCTGTACGGTCCGCCCGCCGCCGGGCTCGCGGTCGAGGGCGACATCGTCGTCAAGCCGTCCGCCAAGGATCCGGCTGGCTTTTCCGGCTACCGCTTCGGCCAGGCCGACGAGAAGATCTCGCCGGTCCGCAAGTCCCTCGAGGGCCTGCCGGCGACCGGAGCCGACGGCACCGTGACACTGAAGGTGCCGCTGCCCGCCGTCACCAAAACCGCCCGACCGCTCGAAGCCGAGATGCTGATCCGCCTGCGTGAATCCGGTGGCCGCACGATCGAGCGTGCCGTGACGGTTCCGGTAGACCTGAAGCTCGCCCGCATCGGCATCAAGCCGCTGTTCGGTGACGGTGGCCCCAGTGAGGGCGAAACGGCGAGCTTTGACCTCGTCTCGCTCGACGCGGCGGGGAAGCCCGTCGAGGGACAGCCGCTCGAGTGGAAGCTGATGCGGCTCGAGACGAGCTGGCAGTGGTTCAAGCAGGACGGTCGCTGGGCCTATGAGTCCGCCACCACCAAGCGCCAGGTCACCAGCGGCAAGGTCGTCAGCGGCGCGTCGCCGGTGCGCGTCTCGGCTCGGATCGACTATGGCCGTTACCAGCTCGAGGTCGCCGATCCCGACTCGGCCGGGACCGCCGCCGCCAGCACCGCATTCCGCGCCGGCTGGTTCACGACGTCCGAGGACGCCGACAGCCCGGAGACGCTGGACGTCGCGCTCGACAAGTCCGGCTACACGACGGGCGAGACGGCGAAGCTCAGGATCTCGACGAAGCAGGGCGGCAAGGCGACCATCGCGATCCTCGCCAACGGTCTGCTGGCGACCAGGCAGGTCGACATCGCCGCCGGTCGCACCGAGGTGCCGATCGAGGTCGGCGACTGGGGCGCGGGTGCCTACGCCACCGCGATGCTCTACCGTCCGATGGACGAGAAGCTGAAGCGGATGCCCTCGCGCGCCGTCGGTGTCGCCTGGCTCGGTCTCGACCAGGCCTCGCGTACCCTGAAGATGTCGCTCGACGCACCGGCCAAGATCAAGTCCGCCGGCCTGCTGTCGGTGCCCGTCAAGCTCGGCGGCCTCAAGATCGGCGAGGAGGCGCGCATCTCGGTCGCCGCCGTCGATGCCGGCATCCTCAACCTGACGCGCTACCA
>CAMDBL010000153.1 GCA_945889015.1 Devosia equisanguinis | reverse complement strand
AAGACGCTGCTGCGCCGAGCCGAAGCGCGAACGATCGAGGCCGTCAGCAATCGCATCGGCGATCTGCTCAGCACCTTCACCGGAACCGAGTGCACCAACTACTTCCGAAACGCAGGCTATGGTTCCACTTGAAACGGAAAGGCTCTAGTCCCCGCGTGCCAGTCCCTCGCGTCTCGGATCGGCGCCGCCGAGCCAATGGCGGCCCCGTCTCAGGATGATATGCAAGCCGGAGGTCATCTCGTCGGCACGCACGTCGTGGCCGAGCGCTTTCAGCGCAGCGGTTGGAAGTTTTGCCGCGGTGCCCTTCTCGATTTCCATGTATGTCCCCCGGCTACCGAAATTCGCCAGGTCGGCTGCGGCCTGCGGGCCCATACGCCAGTCGATCATCGCCACCAGGGCCTTGGCGACATAAAGGATGATGCGGCTGCCGCCGGGAGAGCCGAGCACGGCCTCGACCCGTCCGCGCCGGTCGAGGACGATGGTCGGCGCCATCGAGCTGCGCGGCCGCTTGCCCGGACCCACCGCGTTCGCCAGTGGAACGCCGTCCTTGTCGGTCGGAGTGCGGGCGAAATCCGTGAGCTGGTTGTTCAGCAGGAAGCCGGCGGCCCAGACGCGGGAGCCGAACGATGCCTCGATTGTCGTGGTCATGGCCACGGCATTGCCTTCGCGGTCGACGATTGAAATATGGCTGGTGCCGGCGATCTCCACGGTCGTGTCTCCGCCCCTGGCGCGCCGGTCGAGGCCGGGTGGACGTCCCGGTGCTGGTCTCGGCATGGCGCGATCGGGGGCGATCAGGGTGCGCCGCCGGGTGAGATAGCCGAGGTCGAGCAAGCCGCCGGGGATCGGGATGGCATCGGGGTCTGCGATGAAGCGGTCGCGATCGGCGTAGGCGAGCTTCTCCGCCTCGGTCAGCAGATGCATCGCAGCGGCATTGTGCGACGGCCCAGGCCGCGATCCGAGATCGTAAGGCTGCAACAGGCCGAGAATTTGGCCGAGTGCAATGCCGCCGGAGGAGGGCGGCCCCATGCTGCAGATGCGCCTTGCTCTGTACGCGAAGCAGACAGGAGGCCGCGATGTCACACGATAGCCCGCGAGGTCGTCGAGCGTGATGTCGCTCGGCGATGGCAAGACTCCTCGCGCCGCGGCGACGATCGCCTGTGCGATCGGGCCAATATAGAACGCGTCGGAGCCGCGGGCCGCGAGCAGTTTCAATGTGGCCGCATACTCCGGGTTCGCGAGCGTGTGCCCGGCAGGCCACGGCCTTCCGTCGTCCGAGAAGAAGTAGCCACGAGCCCGTGGCTGGAAGCGGTTGGGTCCCATCTTGGCGAGCAGAGCGTGCAGGCGCGGCGAGACCGGAAAGCCCCCCTCCGCCAGACGGATCGCAGGTTGGAACAGACGAGCCCAGGGTAATCGTCCGTGTGCTCGGTGGACGGCCTCGAGCAGGCGGGGAACGCCCGGCACGCCGATGGAAAGGCCGGAGCCGACGAGGTCGTCGAAGGTGCGGTCCGTCGGGAACCGTTCGGGCGTGGCGGCGGCAGGTGCGGTCTCGCGTCCATCGAAGCTCGACAGGGAGCGGCGCCGGGCGTTCCAGGCGAGCAGGAATGCGCCGCCGCCGAGACCGGAGGATTGCGGCTCGACGAGGCCGAGAACGAGTTGGGTGGCGATCGCCGCGTCCGTTGCGGTGCCACCGGCTCTCAGCATCTCGAGGCCGGCGGCGACCGCCAGCGGATGAGCGGCGGCGACCATGTGGCGCCGTGCGCGGGTTTGGGTCTTGGTCTGCAACCCGGTCGAAGCCTCGGGCTCGATCAGCGTCCGCTGGGCGAGTGCGGGCAAGCTGCAATGGGTGAGCCACGCGACGAGCAGCAGCGCGAGGAGCCCTGCCCGCCCGCGCGCCGTTGCGAGCTGCACTGTTTCGATCGGGATGGGCAAGGGGTCGGCCCGGCTCTTGTTGATGCGGTGGAGAGGTTGCGGTCGGCATCTTCGCCTACTCCAGGCTCAATGGAAATCCCGGGATTTCGGGATGATGCGGGTGAAGCGGGGATGGCGGGCGGGGCCGGCGGAGTCGCGGGCGCTGCCGGGCTCGGGGCGCAGCACCTCGTCGGCGTTGGCGATCGGCAATTTCAGCGTGTGTGCGCCTTCGGCGAGATCGCCGAGCCAGGCACTGCGATCCTCGAGCCGCCCCGAGACGACATGAATGATGTCGGCATGCCGCTGGATCCGGCCCCTGATCAGGATCAGGCGGGCACCCATCACCACCTTGCGATAGCGCTCCAGCGTCTTCGGCCAGACCACGGCATTTGCGATGCCGGTCTCGTCCTCGAGCGTCATGAACACAACGCCTTTCGCCGAGCCCGGTCGCTGTCGCACCAGTACGACGCCGGCGACCGTGACCGCGGCACCGTCCTTCATGCCGCGCAGCTCCTCGCATGCCGACACCTTCTTCCGCCCGAGGCGCTCGCGCAGGAAGCTCATCGGATGGGCCTTCAGCGATAGCCGCAGCGTCTGGTAGTCGTTGACGACGTGCTCGCCGAGCGGCATCGCCGGCAGCGCAACCGAGGGCTCGGGACCGTTCTCTTGCGTCCGGCGCCATTGGAACAGCGGCAGTGGGGCGGCACGGGCGAGCGCCTTCACCTCCCACAGCGCCTGCCGGCGATCGAGCCACATCGAACGAAAGGCATCGGCAGCCGCCAGGCGCTCCAGCGTGGCGTGCGCGACGCTGCTGCGCGACCACAACTCGTGAACCGAGGAAAACGGCGGCTCGTTCGGTGCGACCGCCGCGGAGGCTCTCGCTGCGACGAGCCTTTCCGCCTCGGCCTGGCTGAAGCCGTCGATCTGGCGCAGACCGAGCCGCAGCGCTGGCGAGGGCGAAGAGTATGGCTGGGGCGGCCAGATGCCGGGCAGCGGTGCACCGCCGATCCCCGAGGCTCGATGTTCTGGGCCAGGAGCCTGCTCAAGTGTGCAATCCCAATGCGAGAAGCCCACGTCTGCCTCCAGCACCGTGACGCCGTGCTCGCGCGCGTCGCGGACGATCTGGGCGGGTGCGTAGAACCCCATCGGTTGGGAGTTCAGCAGCGCGCAGGCGAAGGCTGCGGGATAATGACACTTGAGCCAGGCGGACACGTAGACGAGGTGAGCGAAGCTCGCGGCATGGCTCTCGGGAAAGCCGTACTCGCCGAAGCCCTTGATCTGGTTGAAGCAGCGCTCGGCGAATGCGCGGTCGTAGCCGCGGGCGACCATCGCCGAGACCATCCGCTCCTCGAGCTTGCCGATGGTGCCGACCCGGCGGAATGTCGCCATCGCCTTGCGCAGCTCGTTGACGTCGGCGTCCGAGAAGCGGGCCGCGATCATGGCGATGCGCATCGCCTGCTCCTGGAACAGCGGCACGCCCTTGGTCTTGGACAGGATCTGGCGGAGTTCGTCGGCATCGCCGTGCTCGGGGGCGGGCGAGGGATAGTGCTCCGGCTCCAGGCCCGACCGGCGTCGCAGGTAGGGATGCACCATGTCACCCTGGATCGGTCCGGGGCGCACGATCGCCACCTCGATGACGAGGTCGTAGAAGTCGCGTGGCCGCAAGCGCGGCAGCATGTTCATCTGGGCCCGGCTCTCGACCTGGAACACGCCGATCGAATCCGCTCGGCACAGCATGTCGAACACCGCCTCGTCGCGGCGAGGCACGCTGGCGAGCGTCGTCGGACGATCGTGATGCTGTGCGAGCAGGTCGAAGGCGCGGCGGATGCAGGACAGCATGCCGAGCGCCAGCACGTCGACCTTGAGCAGGCCGAGGGCTGCGATGTCGTCCTTGTCCCATTCGATGAAGGTGCGATCCGCCATCGCCGCATTACCGATCGGGACCACCTCGTCGAGCGGGCCGCGTGTCAGCACGAAGCCGCCGACGTGCTGGGAGAGGTGGCGGGGGAAGCCGGTCAACTCCCCCGACAGCTCAAGCACGCGGGCGAGCAGGGGATCGGCGGGATCGAGGCCGGCCTCGCGCACGTGCTTTTCCGGCAGCACGCCCCCTGAACGGGTGCCCCAGACCATGCCGGCGAGTGCGGCGACGGTATCGGCCGAAAGCCCCATCGCCTTGCCGACCTCGCGCACCGCCGAGCGCGCACGGTAGGAGATCACGGTGGCGGCGAGGCCAGCCCGATGTCGGCCATAGCGCGCGTAGATGTATTGGATGACCTCCTCGCGCCGGTCGTGCTCGAAATCGACGTCGATGTCCGGCGGCTCCTTGCGCTCGGGACTGATGAAGCGCTCGAACAGCAGGTCGACCTCGGTCGGGTCGACGGCGGTGACGCCCAGGCAATAGCAGACTGCGGAGTTGGCGGCGGAGCCGCGGCCCTGGCAGAGGATGCCGCGGGAGCGGGCGAAGCCGACGATGTCGTGCACGGTCAGGAAATAGGGCGCATAGGACAGCTCGGCGATCAGCTCGAGCTCGCGTACGAGGGCGGTGCGCACCTTCTCTGGAAGTCCGCCGGGGAAGCGCCAGTGGGCGCCCTCCCAGGTCATATCCTCGAGATGGGCTTGCGGTGTCCGGCCCGGTGGTACCGGCTCGTCGGGGTACTCGTAGACCAGCTCGTCGAGCGAGAAACGGCAGGCGGCGGCGATCTCGATGGTGGCCGCCAGCGCGTGTTCGAAACCGCGGAACAGGCGGGCGAGGGCGATCGGGCTTTTCAGATGCCGTTCCGCGTTGGCCTCGAGGCTGAGCCCCGCCTCGGCGATGGTGGTGCCCTCGCGGATGCAGGTCAGCACGTCCTGCAGCGCGCGCCGATGGGGGGAGTGATAAAGCACGTCGTTGGTGGCGACGAGGCCGATCCCGAGACGCTCCGACAACGTTGCGAGTGCGGCGATGCGGGCGCGGTCGTCGCCGCGATAGCGGTGCGTGGCGGCGAGATAGAGCGGACCGGGGAGCAGGGACCGCAGGCGCGCGAGCCATGTTTCTAGCGGCTCGCTGACGTGCGAGAGAGGCGGGGGAGCCGGGAGGGAGACGGCCGTTCGGGGTGGAGGGACGGGAGGGGGCGACGGCATAGACCCGTCGCCGGCGGCTCGCGGCGGGAACGGAATGATCTGCGCCGTCGGGGCCGGATGCGGCGTCCTGGGCTCGGGTGAGACCGCGGAGGCTGCGGGGGCTCGATCGGGCAGGGAGGGCGCGGTCGTCTCGATGCCCTCGCGCCAGCTCCAGCCCTCGGGGGGCAGGGCGATCAGGATCTGCCCCTGCGCGTGGGCGGCCACGTCGCTGACATCGATCCGGCATTGGCCTTTTTCCGCGCGGCGCTGGCCGAGGGAGAGCAGGCGGCAGAGGCGGCCGTAGGCGTCGCGGTCGGTCGGCAGGCAGAGCAGGCTGTGGCCGTCGAGGAGATCGAGACGGGCACCGACGACGAGACGCAGGCCGACCTGCTTGGCGGCGACATGGGCGCGAACGACGCCGGCGAGTGTGTTGCGGTCGGTGACGGCGACCGCGGCGAGGCCGAGCGCCTTGGCCTGGGCGACGAGCTCCTCGGCGTGCGAGCCGCCGGTCAGGAAGGAGAAATTGCTGGTCACCTGCAGCTCGGCATAGGCCGGAGCGCTGCCGGTGCGAACAGGGGGGAGAGCGCGGGGCAGGGGGCGGCTCATGGGAAAAGTCCGTGCATGTACCAGCCGGGGTGAGGCCGCTGCGCGTCCTCGCTCTCGTCCTCGCCGTCGTAGAGACCAAGGCGGAAGACCCAGTAGCCGCCGCCGGCCGTGTCTTCGATACGGTAGTAGTCCCTGGGAGCGGGCAAGCCCGCCGGGTCCGCGCCGATGCTGCGCCACCATTCCGGTGCGATCCGTTCGGGGCCTTCGGCCTTGAGCACGGCATGGCCGACGCGACGCCAGGTGAAGCGGGCGGGCGCGCCCTCGGGGATCTCGGCGACGACCTCGATCGGCTCCGGCCGTGGCAGCAGGAACGGCGGGCGTGCGTGAGGCCCCGTCATCATGTGACGTGGGGACATGTGACGTGGGGGAGAGTGCCTTGCGCGATCGTCCGCGGCGAGCAGCGCCGGCAGCGCGGTGGCGGTGCGTTCCGGCAGATGGCTGCTCCGCGGCATCAGGCGCAGCACTTTGCCGGCTCCCAGGCGGTTGGAGAGCCGATCGATCAGGATGGCGGCGGCACTGCTTTTGGATGCGATGTCCCCACCCTCGAGGCCGGACTGGGCGGGCTCGAACGGCTCGACGAGGGCGGCGTCGAGCACGAGGGCGTCGATGCCGAAACCGGCGTCGATGCCGGCGAGCTTGAGGGAGACGAGATCCAGCAGATGATGGGGATCGCGGCAGGGCGAGCTGGTTCCGGCTTCTATCGTCGCGACACTGGCGTCGGTGCGGTAGAGCGACAACAGCAGACGCCGCAGACCCTGGCCGCCGGTCTCGAGGCGATGAGCGAGCTCGACGATGAGGGCGCCGACCTCGGCCTCGATGGAGGACGACACGATCAGCGGCTCGGCATAGGTGCGTCGCGCGGTGAATGCAGGCGGCTCCGACAGAGGACGGCAGGGCTCCGTGCTGACGCCGAGCGCCTGGTCGAGCCGCGTCAGCACGCGCGCTGCCAGTGTCGCGTCGCGGAAGCGGCGCTCGAGGGCGGCGCGCGGCAACCCGTAGAGATCGCCGATGCGGGTGAGGCCGAGCCGCTTCAGCAGCAGCACTGAGGCAGACGTCAGCCGCAAGGCCTCCACCGGAAGCGCGGCGATGGCCTCCTTCGTCTTGCCGGGCCCGGCGATGGCGGTGGCGGATGTCGCGGTCGCATGGTGGGCGAGGGCATGGGCAGCGCCCAGCGTGTCGGCGAGCCCGACGCCGCAGGAGAAGCCGGCATCACCCAGGCGGCGGACGAGGTCGGACAACAGCTCTGCTTCTCCAGCGCTGACCGCGCGCGAGGCCGAGCCGTCGCGGGCGGGGCCGGTGGCGAACAGATGAGCGACACCGGTGATGTCGATCCACAGCCCGTCGGGGCCGTCACTGTTGCGGTTGGGACCATAGCGACCGGCCCAGCGAGCCAGTGCCTTCAGCATCGCCGCGTCGCGGGCAGCCTCCGCCGGGCGCGACCGCAAGGCCGGAAGCATGGCGCGGGCGTCGGCGAGCGCCATGCCGGCGCGGATGCCGTCGCGCTCGGCCCGGGCGTTGACGGCGGTGATGATCTGTCCGCGCGCCTCGCTGGCGACCAGGGCATGTGGAGTTTCATCGTCGATGGCGGCGGGCTGCGACCTCCCGATACGCTCGATCGGAAGCCGGGGAAGCCAAACAGAAACGATACGACGCATCCGACCACTCCAGGACGAGGGGCGAAACAGAGCCGGCGAGCCCGCCGGTGCGGCAGCGCTCGAGCCTCACGCGGTAGCGCGGCGCCCCGGGAAGCGTCTCGCGCATTCCGGAGCGATGCACCGTGTCGAGCCTGTCGGCGAAGGGATGACGGGCGCTGACGGCGCGGCCGACACGCCAGCGCGTGGCGGTCGCCGCGGTGACGGGCGTCCTCGGATCGGTGACCAGCAGGCAGGGGGTGGCGGTGGTGGCGGCGGCGAGGGCGAGCCGCCGCGCCGGCGTCAGTCCCGCCTCGCGCAGAACGCCGATGACGAGGGCCACGCTGCCGGACTTGAGCCCCTCCTCCATTGCCCACAACACGTCCGTGGACTTGTCGGGCTCGGCCAGGATCAGCTCGGCGGGATCGAGACCGAAGCTCGAGAGGCCGGCGGGATGAAGCCGGCCGAGTTCGTGCGCCAGCCCCGACGGCCAGCACCACAGGAGAGGTTGCGCCGCGCCGGCGATGCGCCGCCGCAAGTGGAGGGCGAGCGCGAAGCAGAGTGCCGCCGTGAAGGCGCTGGCCCAGTCGCTCCCCGATTCGCTCCCCCAATCACTCCCGGAGTCACTCTCCCTGTCATGGATCCTGGCACGGCTTCCGGCATCGGCTGAGCCGGGGCGAGATCTGGCGCAGCCGTCCGCCAGGCCGTCCCCGGTCAGTGTGGGCTTGATCTCGTGCAGGGCGCCGGCGTCCAACCCTGCTGGGCCGAGCCGGTCGTCGATCTGTGGAACGCCGAGGCACCAGGCTTTGGCGTGTCGAGCGCCGGTGAGAGCGCTGTTGCGGTCTCTGGGCGTGTTCGAGCCGCGCCGCTCGATGGCGCGGACCTCGCTCAGCACGCGCGTCAGGGCTTCTGCCCGGGACGGTGGTGAAACCGCTGCGGGGAATGGGGAGAGGGGCGCTGCAGGTAGCGCGGAAGCAGGCGAGTCCGGGACGGCGTGCGGGGTGTCGCCGTCCCGGCTCGAAGCGAAGGTTTCCTGCCCAACTTGACGCGAACTCGAACGCGGCAGGGCCTTCGGCGAGAAGAACGGCAGCTCACTCTGCGAACTCGTACCGGGATCTGAGGGCTTGGGCTCCACGGGTAACGCTCTCGTGAACATGGCTGCATCGAGCGCAGGGACCAGCGGGAACGATCCATTGCTCAATTTGTTCTTTGTATGTTCTAAGAACGAATCGGGTCTTCGTCAAGCGCAAATTGGAACAGAGAGAGAATAGTGATGCGTCGAAGCGACTTTTCCACAGTCAAATCCGCAATTCCGTGGGTGGCGCTCTCTCGGCGCGGCAAAAACACGGCCGGACTGTGGCCCGCCTGCTCTCCCCCCGGAAACTCGTCCGCGATATACGCACTGTTCACCATGTGACGGCAGGATGCCGGAACCAAAAGCCGTAAACGCCACTTTTCTGCGACGGGGCCTCGACGCTCCGTATCGCCGACGGGGAATAAACGATGCGACTGAGCAGGATCATGAGCCGTCTGGTTGTTGCCGCAGGTGCGGTGCTGGTTGTCGCCGCCGCCTCCGTGGGTGCGGCCACCGCTCAGGGCACCGTCCAGTATGATTGGGGTGGCGACAAGGAGTGGGGCGGCAAGCGCCAACTCGTCAGCATCAGCCCGCAGTTCAAGCCCGGCCACCTCGTCGTCAGCTTCGGCGACCGCCGCCTTTATCACGTCGTTTCCGCCGGCAAGGCGATGAGCTATCCCATCGCGATCCCGCGAGAGCAGAGCCGCTGGCAGGGCGCGACGACCGTCTCGCAGAAGCGCGAGAACCCGTCGTGGACGCCGACCGGCGAGATGCTGCGCGAGAACCCGCGACTGCCGCTGTGGGTGCCCGGTGGTCATCCCATGAACCCGCTCGGCGTGCGGGCGCTCTATCTCGGCTCCAGCACCTACCGAATCCATGGCACCGACGCGCCATGGACGATCGGTCAGGCGGTGTCCAAGGGCTGCATCCGCATGTTCAACGAGGACGTGATCGAGCTGTACCCCAAGATTCCTGTCGGCACGGCCGTGACCGTGACTTGGCAACGCTTTACCACGCAGGCCGCCGCCGACGAGATGGCCGCGGCTCCCGCAGCGGCCGACGAGCCGAGCGCATCGCGCGCCACGGCTGGCGATCGCAAGTCGCAGAGCCGCCGCTACACCCGCAGCACGGCCGTCAGCGACAACACGCGCAGGGCAGCCGTCGAGTAAGAGACGGCGCGATCTCGACGAGCTTTTGCGGGGCAGGCTGGCGACAGTCTGCCCCGTTCGCTTTTGCGACTCGCCAGAGATCGAGGAGGAGCGTGTGGGCGGTTCCCCTATCTCGCTGCTTACGCGCTCTCTCCGGTCGTCTCACACGCCCAGGGTCGCTCTCCCGCCGTCCCACACGAGCTTGAGCGAGACCACCAGCAGGGCGGCATAGCCGATCTTGTAGAACGGGCCCGGCGGAATGCGCGGAACCAGCCACAAGCCGAGCCAGGTCGCGGCGATGGTCAGCGGCAGCAGCACGAGGCTGGTGGCGAGATTGGCCCAGTTGAGCTGGCCGAGCAGGAAATACGGACCGACCTTCATCCAGTTCATGCAGGTGAACAGCGAGACGGCGGTGGCGGCGTAGATGACGTTCGGCAGGCGCTGGGGCATCAGGTAGACGGCGAGCGGTGGCCCTGCGGTCTGGCTGATGAAGCTCGCATAGGCGGCGAGCGTTCCCCAGAACAATCCCCGCGGCCAGCTCGCCTTCGGGGCCTCGGCCGGCGCGGGGCGCAGCTTCAGCCAATAGTCGAGGGCGAACACCGTGCCGAGTACGCCGACCAGCAGGCGCACCACGGCCTCGCTGATCAGCGCCGCCGTCGCCCAGCCCGCGAGAATGCCGATCACGGCGGCGATCAGCAGGATGCGGAAGTTGAGCGTGTGCTTGTGCTTCCAGTAGGCGGTGATGCCGATGAAGTCGGAGACGAGCAGGATCGGCAGCATGATGCCGACCGCCTGCACCGGGGAGATGACGAGCGACAGAATCGGCACCGCCATGGTGCCGGCACCCGCGACGAACCCGCTCTTGGAGAAGCCGGTGAGCAGGATGGCGGGGATCGCGGCCATGTAGAACCAGGGATCTGTGATCACGCGCTCGGGTTCCCCATGATTCAGGCCCCCATCGTTGCCCGCGCCCCGTCCCAGGCGAGCTTGAGCGAGACGATCAGCAGTGCCGCGTAGCCGATCTTGTAGAACGGCTCGGCAGGGATGCGCCGCACCATCCACAGGCCGAGGTAAGTCGCGGCGAGCGCCAGCGGCATCAGCACGAGGCTTGTCGAAAGGTTGCCCCAGTTGAGCTGGCCCAACATGTAGTAGGGGATCACCTTCATCCAGTTGATGCAGGTGAGGAAGCAGGTGGCGGTCGCCGCATAGGTGAGCGCGGGCAGCCGCTGCGGCATCATGTAGACGGCGAGGGGTGGGCCGGCGGTCTGGCTGATGAAGCTCGTATACGACGAGACGAAGCCCCACAGCGTGCCCTTGGCCCAGCTCGGACCGGGTGCGTCCTTGGGAATTGGGCGCAGTTTGAGCCACCAGTCCAGCGCGAACAGTGTGCCGATGATGCCGACCATCAGGCGCACCCAGGCCTCGCTGATCATTGCCGCCGTCGCCCAGCCTGCGAGATTGCCGAGCACGCCCGCGATCAGCAGGATGCGGAAATTCAGCTCGTGCTTCTGGCGCCAGTAGGTGGTGAGCCCTACGAGATCGGCGACGAGCAGGATCGGCAGCATGATGCCGACCGCCTGTACCGGCGGAATGACGAGGCAAAGGATCGGCACGGAGATTGCGCCCGAGCCCGCGACGAACCCGCTCTTGGAGAAGCCGGTCAGCAGAAGCGCTGGCACCGCCGCGACGTAGAACCAGGGATCGGTGATCAGGCCGGTGCGTCCTTCAAATGGGGCAGCGAACGGACAACCATAGTCGCTGGCGGCATCGCGACTCAAGTCATGGTCCTAACTCCGAGACGGGACAACAGAATGACACGAAGACCAGTCAGCGGTGTCTTTGACCATCCATTCGTCATTCCGGCGAAGGCCGGAACCAACGTTCGTTTCCGCAAGCCCCACCTGTCGTGGATCTCGACCTTCGTCGGGATGACGGTTATAGCGCGACAATCTGGATGAGAACGGCGCGTCAATCAGGATGAGACGAGGCGGCCGAGCGAAGTGATGATTGACGCTGGCCGCGCCATTGGCAAGCGCTTTGATTGACGTTCCGCGTCAATCAGCGTCCGGTTTGTCGGTTTTCT
>CAMDBL010000152.1 GCA_945889015.1 Devosia equisanguinis | reverse complement strand
CTCAACCCCTGTGGAGAACCTGGGGAAAACAGCGCGACGCCGGCGTGGACTGCCTCCGGTCGGGCTCCGCCCTCCCTCCGTAAGCCCACGCCGGCAAACCGTCTCATCCTGATTGTCGCTGGAGTCTCATCCTGATTGTCGCGCGCCAGACGGGACGGGTGTGCGCGATTTTCGATGCGGAACCTCGACGTACGACGGGCACAAGGGCGTCGATTTCCGCGTGCTCTCGGCGGCGGCGGCGAAGGCCGGCGTGGCGGTGATCGCGGCCGCCCCCGGTGTCGTGAAGGGCGTGCGCGACGGCATGCAGGACGCGTTTTCCCGTGAGACCGGCAAGGCCGGCATCGCCGATCGCGAGTGCGGAAACGGCATGGTGCTCGATCACGGCAACGGCTGGGAGACCCAATATTGCCATCTGCGGCAGGGCAGCGTCGTGGTGAAGCGCGGCCAGAAAGTCGAGCGTGGTGACAAGCTCGGTGAGGTCGGCTGGTCAGGGCTCGCGGATTTCGCCCACCTGCATCTCTCCGTCAGGAATGACGGCAAGGTGGTCGAGCCGTTCACCGGTCGCGGGCAAGAGAATGCGTGTGCGCGTGACGCGGCGGGTGCGGGATTGTGGGACGAGGCGGTGACGAAGGGGTTTCCCTACGTCAACGGTGAGATCCTTGGCGCTGGCTTCGTCGGCGCAGTTCCCGGGCGCGCCGCGCTGGAGCACGACCACACGGACGTGCGGCCGGTCACGCCGGACAGCCCGCTGCTCGCGATCTATGCCCGCATTTCCAACGCGCGCGAAGGCGATCAGGTGCGAATGACTGCCGATGGACCGGGCGGCCTGACGATCCGGGGCGTCGATACGCTGAAAAAGAACAATCAGGTTCAGATCTCGGCGGCAGGCAAGAAGCGCACTACCGCCGATTGGCCGCGCGGGCGCTATCAAGGACGGGTGGAGTTGCTTCGTGACGGCGCGGTGATCGCCACGCGAGGGATCGATCTGGATTTGCGTTGAGCCAGAGCCGCGTCACGCGCGCTCGCCGACCGCACCGTCGAGGTAGAGCCACTTCCCGTCCTCACGCACGAAGCGGGAGGTTTCCTGCAGGATGTGGCTCGCGCCGCCGATCCGCGAGCGGGCGGTGAAGGTGACGGTCCCCGCGTCGCCCGACGAGTGTGCCGCCTCGATCTTCAACGATAGCCATTCCTGGCCCGGCGTGAAGTCGAGGTTGTCGGGCCGCGTCGAGGGATGCCACGTCTGCAGCAGATACGGCGCGTTGCGGAGCGCGAACGCCGCATAGCGCGAGCGCATCAGCGTCTCCGGCGTCGGCGCCGGCCGTACACCCAGGTGAAACGGCTGGCAGCATAACTCGTACGTGGTCGTCTCACTCTTCTTGCGGCAGGGGCAGCGCATTGCTCAGCTCAGTGAATCACACGCCGCCTTCACGACCGCTTCCGTCCTCACGCCCTTGCCGAGCGTCTCGCTCTGGTAGTTGGAGACGAAGCACAGCGCCAGGCGCTGGGACGGCACCGCGAGAGCCCGCGCGCCACCGGAACCCAGATGCCCGAAGCCGTCGGCCCAGCGGCCGAACAACGGCTCGCCGCTCGGCGGATTGCGCATGAAGCCGAGGCCGAACGCCATCGGCATGCCGAGCACGCCGTCCTTCATGTCCGACCACTGCTGCACCACCGCGCGCTCGATGGCCGGCTTGGAAATGATCCGCTCGCCGTCGATCACGCCGCCGTCGGCGAGAGCTGCATAGATGCGGGCCATCGCCCGGGCCTCGCCGAAGCCACCGAACGAGGGCACACCGTTGGTGCGGAACTGATGCCCGTTCTGGACGTCGGTGTTGAAGGGGCGCGGCGAGCAGCGGTGTGCACGCGCCTGCGGGGAGTTCTGGTCGACGTTGGCTGGACGCGGCGCGGCGTTGGCGTTCGGCGTCAGGTCGGCGACGAGCGACAGCTTGTCTTCGGGCACGCCCAGGAAGTAGTTGGCGCCGAGCGGGCGGCAGATGCGCTCGTGGACGAAGTCCTGGATGCGCTGGCCGGTGATCCGGCGCACGATCTCGGCGGCCTTGAAGCCGATGTTGACCGTGTCATAGGCACCCTTGGTCTCGACCGGCCAGACCAGTGCCTGCTGCTCCAACACCCACGTCATGCGGGCCGCATCGTAGACGTCGCCCGGCTCGGCGGCGTCCGTCGCCCACAGGCCATCGTAGTGCGAAAGGATCTGGCGCACCTTGACGTGGGCTTTGCCGTTCTGTGCGAACTCGGGCCAGTACTGCGCCACCGGCGCCTCGAGGTCGACCTTGCCTTCGTCGGCGAGAATGTGGATCGCGAGCGCGCTCATGCTCTTGGCGATCGAGTACATGAGACACAGCGTATCGGGCTGCCAGGCGCGTTTGCGAGCCGGCTCCATGTGCCCGGCCCACAAGTCGACCACCTTCTCGCCCTGGTGGTAGACGGCAACCGCGCTGCCGATCTCGGAGTGGCGGGCAAAATTGTCGGCGAGCGCATCGCGCACCGCCGCGAACCTGGGATGGCAGTCGCCTTCGATACGAACGGTATTGGTGGTATCGCCCATTGGTGATCTCCTCGCTGTCGCGCATCTCTCGGCGCGATCGTTGCCGAAAGACTCTGCCCCGTGGACCGGCCGTCGTGCAACCACCCTGGCCGCAAGGCAGACCGCCCGCGAAAGAGAGGGACGAAACCCACAAGGCAGCCATCCCACGGCCGAGTGGGCTGCCCCTCTCACATCGGGGATCGGCCATTGCCGACGATCAGCGTGTCGGGCCCTTGACCGTGAAGGCCAAGGTCGAGGCGACGGACGCAATCTGGTGCAGCTTGGCGGCGGCAGCATTCTGCTCGCTTTTCGCCGGTGATTGCAGGTGCTCGGCGATCTGGCGGAGTAGCGTCTGGATGGTGACGAGCGAGTCGTCCATGCCCTGGTCCTTCAGCGTTGCACGCATTTTTCCGATTGCTTGCGGAACGGCCGGTCGCAATCCCAGTCGTTGCCGGAATAGTCCAAGTGGGCGTTGGCGGGCAGGGCGATGGCGACACAACTCGGCCCAGTGCGCTTGAAGCCGCGATCACACCGCCAACTCGTTCCCGCGCTGTCGAGGAAAGCGTTGTCCGGCATCTCGACCGAGATGCAGCCCTCGCCCGCTTCGCGAAAGCCGCGACGGCATTTCCAGCCGCGACCATAGGTCGAATCCGACATGTAGGCATTGGCCGGCACCGTCACCGCGACGCACGCCGCGCCGGCACGTCGATAGCCATGCTCGCATTCCCAAGGCTGGCCGGAGGAAGATTCCGACAAGTAGGCGTTCACCGGCACGACGATCCGGACGCATCCGTCACTCGCCTTGCGAAAACCACGGTTACACGCCCAGCCGGAGCCGTAGCTCGAATCGGCCAAATGAGCATCGGGCGGGATCAGGATGAGATTGCAGCTACTGCCTTGGCGCCGGTGACCGTGGCGGCATTCCCAGCCGTCCGAGGAGGATGCCTCCGACAGGAAGGCATTGTCGGGAACCTGCACCGCTTGGCAGCTCTCGCCATCCTTGCGGTAGCCGCGGGCGCAATCCCAGCCCGGGCCGTAGCTGCGCGCGATCGCATTGTCGGGGATGCTTTTGGCCTGTCTCTGCGCCTGCCCAGCCACGGGAGGCGTCATGATGGCGAAGAGAGCGAGCAGCATGCCGCGCACGACCCACCGTTCGAGCCATCTCTGCGCGGATGAGCGAAACGGCGCAACCGGCGTGGGGCGATCGGTCATGGCAACTTTCAGACGGGGTTGAGGCAAGCGCACGAGCCGTGGTGCGCAGATCAGCCGTGCGGGTCGACGGTGTTCGGCCCAAAGGTGTTCAGCCAGCGGTGTGCGGGCCAACGATGTAGGACCAGAGAGGTCTGGCCAGAGAGGTCTGGTCAGCGATATCTGGCCAGAAGTCCGATTAGCGGCCGGCGACGGTGTGGTCGCGGGTGAGCCTCTACTGAACAACATAGCAGAATATCCGCGAGTATTTCAGTCTCGACCGAGAAATCAGAAAATATATATACGCAATCGTAGATCCAGCTCGGGATCTGCCCCGCCGTCGTCCGGTCCTCCGCCGCTGACAGCCAAGCGGCCCGCTTTTCCGTCATGCCCGAGCCGCTCGCAGCATTAACGGCGCGGCCGAATTGCCGATTGACGGCCTCGCGGGCCTCCCCCAGATGAACGCCAGATCACGCGTGAAGCAGACGCTTGGAAGGACCACGACGATGCAGAAGCGGCGCCCGGTGATGCTGGTCATCCTCGACGGCTGGGGCTGGCGCGAGGACAGCGCCGACAACGCCGTGCGGCTGGCCCGGACGCCGACCTTCGACCGGCTGTGGTCGACGTGTCCGAAGGCGTTCCTGAAGACCTCCGGCCGCGACGTCGGCCTGCCGGACGGACAGATGGGCAACTCCGAGGTCGGGCATCTCAACATCGGCGCGGGACGCGTCGTGATGCAGGATCTGCCGCGGATCGGCGACGCCATTCGCTCGGGCGAGATCGCGCGCATGCCAGCCGTGCTCGACCATATCGCGAAGCTGAAGGCGTCCGGGGGGACGTGTCATCTGATCGGGCTGCTTTCGCCCGGCGGCGTGCATTCCCACCAGGATCACGCAGTGGCGCTGGCGAAGGTGCTACGCGCGGCCGGCATACCGGCCGTGGTGCACGCCTTCACCGACGGCCGTGATACGCCGCCGAGGGCGGCGGCCGAGTACCTGAAGACCTTCCGCGCGGATTTGCCGGCCGACGTGCCGATCGGCACGATCTGTGGCCGCTACTGGGCGATGGATCGCGACAACCGCTGGGACCGCGTCGAGAAGGCATATCGGTTGCTCGTATCGGGCGAGGGCGAGCGCTTCGGCGACGTCCAGGCTGTGATGGTGGCGGGCTACGCCAAGGACCAGAACGACGAGTTCGTGCTGCCGGCCGTGATTGGCGACTATCAGGGGATGAAGGACGGCGACGGCGTCCTCTGCTTCAACTTCCGCGCCGACCGGGTGCGCGAGATCCTGGGGGCGATGCTCGATCCCGCCTTCCGGGGGTTCAGGCGCGAAAAGACAGTCAGGTTCGCCGCAGCGACCGGGCTCACCGAATATTCGAGCGTGCTGAACGCCTTCCTCACGACGGTGTTCGAGCCGCAGAATCTCTCCAACGTGCTCGGCGCCGTCGTCGCAGCCGCCGGGCGCGGGCAACTCAGGATGGCCGAGACCGAGAAGTATCCGCACGTCACCTACTTCCTGAACGGCGGCGAGGAGACTCCCTACGAGGGCGAGGAACGGATCATGGTGCCCTCGCCGAAGGTCGCCACCTACGACCTGCAACCCGAGATGTCCGCGCCTGAATTGACCGACAAGGCGGTCACCGCGATCGGCTCGGGCAAATTCGATCTGATCGTGCTCAATTTCGCCAATCCCGACATGGTCGGCCACACCGGCAACCTGGCCGCCGCGATCAAGGCGGTGGAGACCGTCGACACCGGTCTCGGCCGGATCGCGGAGGCGATCGGCAAGGCCGGCGGCGCGTTGATGGTGATCGCGGACCACGGCAACTGCGAGCTGATGAAAGATCCCGAGACCGGCGGTCCGCACACCGCACACACCACCAATCCGGTGCCGGTGATGGTGATGGGCAGCGGCGCGGCGCGGATGCGTGACGGCCGCCTCGCCGACGTCGCTCCGACGCTGCTGGCGATGATGGAGGTGTCGCAGCCCCGCGAGATGACGGGCAAGAACCTGCTGGATTGAGGCTTCTCAATCCTCGATGCGGAGCTGGAAGGTGCGCTCCGTCACCTCTCCGGTCGACAGGCGCGCGGTGATCTTGAAGCTGTCGGGACCCGCCGCCGTGGCGCCGGCCGTGTAATAGACGCCGGTGCCGGTGACGCGCTGCCCGAGGCAGCTGCCCGACAGGCTCTGCTGGACCACGACGGTCTGCCCCTCGCGCAGGCTGACCTGCCCCTTGGCCGGTGGCGTGGTGATCGCTATCTCGGGCTTGGGCAGGCTGCCACAGTCCTTGTCGAAAGCCGCCATGACATAGACGCGCGTGGTTCCGCCCGGCGACACGCGCGTGCCGGCGGCGGGCGACTCCTGTGCGGTCGCAGGTGGCAACGCCAGGATCATGATTGTCGCCGACAGCATCGCCAGCACCGCCGGCAGGCTGGGCTTCTCGAGCAGCGGCATAGGTATGTCCCTTCGCACGTCGTTTCCGTGAGGTGGAGTATATCGGCATGCGGCGGCCGGCGCCACGCGGTGTCCTCCCACGTCGCCGAGCCGCATGCGATCGCCGCACGGCTGGCCTGCCCTGTCGATTGGGCCGATCCCGTAAAAAGCATTTCGTGGGGCCGGGCGCAGCAGATAGGGTCCGCGCCGATGTCGAGCCAGACCCTACCTCCCCCAGCCGCCGCGACGGACGCTATTGCGACGCAGCGCTCCGGCTGGACCATCGCCTATCTGCTGCTGGCGATCGCGCCGCTGTGTTGGGCCGGCAATCATGTGCTCGGACGCGCCGTCGTGGGCCATGTGCCGCCGGGTGGGCTGTCGATGCTGCGGTGGCTGGTGGCGGCGCTGGTGCTGACGCCGTTCGCACTGTCGCACGTACGTCGCGACTGGCCGGCGCTGGTGGAGAAGTCCGGCACGGTGATCTTTCTGTCTCTGGTTGGCGCCGGCGTCTTCAGCACGATGCAGTTCGTGGTGGCGCGCTGGACGCCCGCGCTCAACATGTCCGTACTGAACTCGGTCGCGCCGGTGATGATCCTGCTGGCGAGCCGCGTTCTGTTCGGCGACCGGCTGCGATGGCTGCAACTCCTGGGTGTGACGATCTCGCTCGGTGGCTTGATGGTGATCGCGACCCAGGGCGATCTCGTACGCCTCGCCAGCCTGTCGTTCGAGACCGGCGACCTCGCGGTGATCGCCAACATGCTGCTGTGGGCGATCTATTGCGCCTGCCTGCGGTTGCGGCCCAACGTGCATTGGATCAGCTTCACCTACGTGCTGATCGTCATCTCCTGCATCGTCAACATGCCCTATGCCGCCTTTGAGCACTGGACGGGAACGACCTTGCAGGCGAATGGGCTGACGGTCGTGGCGGTGCTCTACTCGGCGGTTTGCACGAGCGTGCTCGCCTATGCCTGCTGGAACCGTGGCGTCGAGATGATCGGCGCGCCAAGGGCCAGCGCGTTCCTACACCTCATTCCGCTGTATGGAGCGCTGCTGGCAACGACCATCCTCGGCGAAAGCCTGCACGGCTTTCACGTCGCGGGCTTTCTGCTGATCCTGTCGGGGGTATGGCTGGCGGCGCGGCCGCAGACGCCGTCGGCTCTGCGGGTTACCGGACCGGTGAGGGAGTGGAAGCCGGCCGGCTGATCAGCTGGCAGATCAGGCGGCGGCCGAAAGCGCGTTGAGCTTGGCTTCCAGATCGGCACGCGTGAACGGTTTCAGCATCACGTCCTCGCAGCCGGCATGCATCGCCTTGGAGAGGTCGAGCGGATCGTTCTCGGTGGTGCAGTAGATGACGTAGGGCTTGGAACTGGCGCCGAGGCCCTTCAGGTGATGCAGGAACTCGAATGCGCTCATCCCCGGCAGGTGCCAGTCCAAAAGGATATAGTCCGGCATCGCCTTCCTGCAGGCGGCAAGACCATCCTGCGCGCTCTCCGCCTCGTCGACGGTGAAGCGCATGCGCTCCAGCACGAGGTGAGCGACCTTTCGGATGAGAGGCGAGTCGTCGATGATCAGGAAACGCCGCATGTCGGAAATCCTAGTCGTCTCGCTGAATTTGGAACGCCCGCGGATCAGTTGCCGGTTTCGTTCGCTGCGACCTTGGATTGTGGCGGACGATCGTTAACGGAGTGTTGACGGCGGCGGCGAAAATGAGAGGCGTTCAGCGGTGCCGACGGTGTCGGGCCTCGAACTCACGCACCGCCTCGGACGCATCTCGCTTCAGGCGCCGTGGGCGCGCAGGACGACGTCGGCGCCATCCTTGACGATCTCGAGCTTCAATCCGGCCGAGCCCGCGAGACGGCAGGTGTAGTAGGCCTGGATGTTCATCGCGTCGATCGGCGGCTTGGCGCCGGTCAGGAAGTCGGCCAGGTGCTGAGGTGGGCGGGCCGAGGTGCCCTTGCAACGCAGGTCGATCTGTGGCGCCTGCGGCGTGCCGGCGACCGATACGTCGATCTCGCCGCCGCGCGGCAGCGCGGTGACGGCGCTGGCGACGAGATTGAGCAGCAGCTTGACCTTGTCCTTGGCCATGTGGCCGGGGAAGCTCTTCCAGACCAGCTTGTGCTTGCCCTGGCCGACGAAGCCGCGCGAGATCTGCTCGGCGGTGGCGAGGTCGATCAATGCGCCGGCCGAGCCCGCGGCACCGAATGCGAAGCGCGCGAATTGGAGGCGGGCCGAGGCCTGCTCGGTGCAGTTGCGGATGACGTCGAGCGCATAGTTGCGCGCCTCGGCGTCTTCGTCCTCGTCGAATGTCTCGATGCCGTTGTAGATGGCCCCGACAGGGCCGATCACGTCATGGCAGATCTTGCTCGAAATCAGTGCCGCGAGCTCGAGGTCGGAAGGTTGCGCGGTCTGATCCATCGAGGTTCCCCAGGGTGCATGTGCTGCGTGTGCAGATCAGGCGGCGGCTCGTGCGCTGTTATCGGCGCTACGCGAGCCAACGGGGACCGCTTGCAAAAGTCGGATGGCACCTGATACACGCGGTTCGTTCGCGTTGCAAAGACCGCCGCTTCGATCGGGCGGCCCGGCAGCGCTTTTTCGAGCGGTTGAGTCTTGGCTGCAACGCCGGTGTCGTCCATCGCAGCTTCGTCGCGCGCCAGGAACGACTCCAGTCTTGGCTGACGATCCTTAAGAAGAGGTGAACGGTGGCCGATGGTCAGCATGCCGCCCTGGTCGAAGCGCTGCTGCCGGCGGTGCTGGAGGCTGGCCGGCTGCAGATGCACTACTACCGGCAGGGCGTCGGGGTGGCGCGCAAGGCCGATCACAGTCCGGTGACGGCGGCGGACCAGGAGTCGGAGGTGGTGCTGGTGGCAGCACTCGCGCGCGCGGCACCCGGGGTGCCGGTGGTGGCCGAGGAGGCCGTCAGCGCCGGCTTGATCCCGGCGCTGGGCGAGCGCTTTTTTCTCGTCGATCCGCTGGATGGGACCCGCGAGTTCATCGAAGGCCGCCAGGAGTTCACGATCAACATAGGGTTGATCGAGGCAGGACGGCCCGTGCTCGGCATCGTTTATGCGCCGGCGCTGTCGCGGCTCTACGCGACGGTGGGCGAGGATCGCGCCGTGGCGGTGGAGATCGCTCCGGAGTCCGGGGCACTCTCGCTCGCCGACGCCGGGGCCAAGGCCATCGCCACGCGGGTGGCGAATCCGAGGGCGCTGGTGGCTTTGGCGAGCCGTTCGCATCTCAATGCCGAGACAAGGAACTGGCTCGCCCGTTATTCGGTCGCGGAGTACAAGCAGGCGGGCTCATCGTTGAAGTTCTGCGTGATCGCCGCTGGAGAGGCGGACGTCTATCCGCGCCTCGGCCCGACCTGCGAGTGGGATACGGCCGCTGCTCATGCCGTGCTGTCGGCGGCGGGTGGGCAGGTGACGACGCTCGACGGTCGTCCCCTCGCCTACGGGAAGACTGCCGAGCGCTTTCTAAACCCTCACTTCATCGCCTGGGGGCGCGGCGATTTTGGCGGGACGTAGCCGCCAACGAGCTCGCGGTGATCTGCGAGCCGCCGTGAACGGCCGAGCCATAGTTTGGCGACAGTTGATGCGCATGCTCACATGAAAAGGCTGCCGAATCGGAAGGAATTCCGAAAGTCTGCAGCCGGTCAGCGCATGGATCGACGATGCCGAGCATCAAACGCCTTTCTCTCTTGACCGGCGCATTTGTCGTCGGGTTGGCCGCCATGGCCGGCTCTTGGGTGGTCGCGCAGGAGCGATTGCCGTGGCAGTCGGGGCAGCCGGCTCCCTACCAGGGCGGCTACGGTGGCCAGGGCTACGGGCAGCAGCCCCCACCCGAGGAACCCTATCCGCCGAGCCAGCAGCCTTACTCGGGGGGAGACTACCGTCAGAACGACCTGCCGCCGCCAAGTGGCGGTGGGCGTTCGAGCGACGCTTATCGGTCAGCCGATCCCTACCGTCAGGAGGACCCCCGCGTGGGCGGCCGGCCGCCGGTCGCCGATGCCTATCGTCCGCAAGGCCAGGGTAGTGGTGGCGGTGGGCGGGTCGACGACGCTTATCGTCCGCCGCAGCCCTACAACGCCGACCAGGGCGCCCCGCCGCAGGGTGGTTTCGTCGACAACTATCGCCGAGGACGGCCCTACGGCGCCAATCAGCCTCCGCCGGGGCCGCCGCGCGACGATGCCGGCAGCGGCTATGGCGCGCCCTATACGCCCGCCCCGCAGGCCGGCGAGGAGCAGTACGATCGGGAGTATGAGCGCGGCGCGCCGCTCCCGCCTCGGGAGCGCGGACCAGGCTACGCCAACGATGGAGGCACCTACTCCAAGAACGAGATCATGTCGGCCGGGCACAGTTTCTTCGGCTCGATCAGCTCCGGTCTCGCCAGCGTCATCGAGCACGCGTTCCAGCAGTCTGGCCGTCCTAACGGCTATATCCTCGGCGAGGATGCCGGCGGTGCCTTCGTTGCGGGCCTGCGATACGGCGAGGGCGTGTTGCACACCAAGGATGCCGGCAATCATCGCGTGTACTGGCAGGGGCCCTCGCTCGGCTACGATTTCGGTGCGGAAGGTTCCAAGACGATGGTGCTGGTCTACAACCTGCGCGATCCTCAGCAGATCTACGATCGATTCGGCGGCGTCCAGGGTTCAGCCTACATCGTCGGCGGTGTGTCCATTCAGTTCCAAAAGAACGAGGATGTGGTGCTGGCGCCGATCCGTGCGGGTGTTGGTCTCAGGCTAGGTGCCAATATCGGTTATTTGAAGTATACCCGCACTCCGACGTGGAATCCGTTCTGAGGGGGGCCCCGAAGCGTCGCCGCGGCATCTGCCGCAGGCCGGGTAGCTGGGGATCGAGGAGCGGAAACCGACGGCCGGCGCCGCGTTCCACATGGTGCGCGGTCGTTTGCCGTGCGGTGGGACGCTTTCATCGGGACGAGGTCCTCGCTCGTGTTCAATATTCATTCGGTGATGCTGGCCCTGCTGGGCTTGCTGGTGGCGAACCTGTTGGTTCTGCTGCTGGCCCCGGCGTATTGGCGGCGCGCCGTCCGGCTCACCACCTTGCGTCTCAAGCAGGAGATGCCGCTCACCGAGGCCGAGATCCGCGCGGACAAGGACCGGCTACGGGCCGAGTACGCCATCAAGGTGCACCGCCTCGAGGTCAAGGGCGAGCAGGCTGCCTACGACCAGGCGCGCCAGCAGATCGAACTCAATCGCCGCGACGCCGTCATCAGCCAACTCGAGAGTGAGATTGGCCGGATGAAGACCTCGCTCGAGGAGCACGAGAACGCCCGTCGGGTGCTCGAGCAGACCATCACTGACCGATTCCCGCGTGTCGAGCAGCGGCTCGCCGAAACCACCCGAACCCTCAGCCAGCGCGAGCGCGATCTGGCCTCCATCACCGAGACGGCGACACGTCAGGCGAAGGCGCTGGAGGAGGCCGGGCAGCTCACCGCGCAGCAGCGTGACGACGTGATGCGCCTCAACAATACCCTCGCCGCCCTCTCCGCCCGTACCCGCGAGGGCCTGAACGATCCACGCCTGGCATCCGAGGTCGCGCTGCGATCGGAGATCG
>CAMDBL010000151.1 GCA_945889015.1 Devosia equisanguinis | reverse complement strand
GAGAGGCCGCCGATGCCGGCCGCGGCATGCTCCTCGATGTCGCCAAGGCCGTGGATGCCTTCATCCGCGCCCATCGCAATGGAATGGCTCTGCGCGAGCCGGCGCAGCCCAGCCATGTTGCTCGGAGTGAGCGGCTGCTCGAGGAAAGTCAGCGCCGCCTTGTCGGCGACGCCCCTGAGGTACTTGTCGGCGCTGGCGAAGTCATATCCGGTGTTGGCGTCGGCGCAGAGCATGACGTCCGGGCCGGCGGCCTCGCGCACCGCGTTGGCGATGGCGATCTCCTTGTCGACCGACTTGGTGCCGACCTTCAGCTTGAAGAAGCGGAAGCCCTCCTTCATGCGCGCCTGGACGTCCTCGATGTCGAGCTCGGGCGTGGCATTGCCGACGAGCCACATCGGCTTCACCTGCCGGCGCAGCGCCCCGCCGTAGAGATCCGGGAACGGCACGTTGAGCGAGCGCCCGACGAGATCTGCCAGCGCCATTTCGATCGCCGACTTGGCGCCGGTATTGCCATACATCGAAAGCGCCATCTGCCGCACCAGGGAGGCGCGGTCGCGAGCGTCCTTGCCGATCAGGCCGGCCGCCATGTGCTCGATGCCGGCCCGCATGGCGGGGAGCGTGTCGCCCGACATGGTGGGGGCGGCCGCAGCCTCGCCCCAGCCGACGGTGCCGTCCTTGGCCTCGACGCGGACCAGCATGCTGTCGGAGACGCGGATCTCGACGCGGGCCATCTTGATCGGCTTCTTCAGGGGCAGACCGACGGGGATGGCTTCGATATTCTTGATCTCGATCGGCTTCATCAGCCGGGCCGCGACGGCATCGTTGGCGCGCATGAGTTTCCTCCAGGTTTCTCGTTGTCCCGATCCGGGCGGCAGTATCTTTGCCCGGCCTCGGGCTGGCAAGCCGGAACGCCGCCGGGGTGGCATGTGCCTGACGCTGCCCGCCGCGCCCTGGTCCTGGCGGCATCCTGGCGACACAGAGACTTGCGACGGTCACCTCCGGTTAAGCCTGTTGCGACGAATTCGATGCGATATCGATGCTCGATCCGTATTCGGCGCAATTAATCGCATTCCGGCAACTCTCGAGTAACCGCGTCCGCTTAGCCTCCCCGAGCGTGAATTCCGTCTGGCGTGGCGCATCGCATGCGCAGCCAGGCCTTGGCGTTGTGGGAGCTTTCGATGGCCAAACCGACCGATATCCTGATCACGGCCGTGACCTCGGACGGAGCCACACCCACGATCGCCGAGAATTCGGCCAACACCACGACCATCGGAACCCTCGGCGTCGTCGACGCCGATGTCACGTCCTACACCTATACGCTGCTGGACAGCGCCGGCGGCCGGTTCTCGATCAGCGGCAACACGCTCAGGGTCAACAACTACCTGCGGCTCGATTTCGAGGACCAGATCGACCACACGATCACGGTGCGTGTCACCGAGTCCGGCCAGACCTTCGACAAGGCGTTCGTGATCCGCGTGACGGACGTCCTGAACGAGAGCCTCACCGGCTCTGCGGGCGCCGACACGATGACGAGCGGGGCCGGCAACGACACCTTCAACGGCGCGGCGGGCAACGATCTCGTCGACACCGGCGCAGGCAACGACATCCTCGACGGCGGCACCGGCGCCGACACCTTGCTCGGCGGAACCGGCGACGACGTCTATTACGTCGACAACGCCGACGACGTGGTGCAGGACGTCACGCTCGCGTTCGCCAGTGGCTACGACAAGGTTTACAGCTCGGTCGACTACGATCTCTCCACCATCCGCTCGCTCGTCGTCGAAGGCGCCACGGTCAACTATTCGGCGGCCACTGTCGAGGAACTGGAGCTGACCGGAGCGGCGCTGAACGCCACCGGCAACTCGGCCGGCAACGTCATCACCGGCAACGCCAACGCCAATCGCATCGACGGCAAGGTCGGCTCCGACACGATGTCGGGCGGCGCCGGCAACGACACCTATGTCGTCGACAACGCCGGCGATGTCGTGGTCGAGGCCGCCAGTGGCGGCACCGATACGGTCGAGGCTTGGGTCTCCTACTCGCTGACGGCGACGGCTGGACAACCGGGACGCGAGGTGGAAAACCTCATCCTGTCGAACTCCGCCACCTCCAAGAGCTTCAACGGCACCGGCAACAGCCTCGCCAACACGATCACCGGCAACGACGGCGCCAACATCATCAATGGTCTGGGTGGCGCCGACGTGATGAACGGCGGCAACGGCAACGACATCTACTATGTCGACACCGCAGGCGACTCCGTGATCGAGTCGTCGGCGACAGGCGGCACCGACACGGTCTACGCCGCGACCTCCTATACGCTGACCGCCAACGTCGAGAAGCTGACGCTGACCGGCACCGCGGTCGCGGGCACCGGTAACGACCTCGCCAATACCATCACCGGCAACGATGTCGCCAATCTGATCGACGGTGGCGCCGGCAAGGACACGATGGCCGGCGGCAAAGGCGATGATACCTACGTGGTGGATATGGCGACCGACGTCGTGCAGGAGATCCTCGGCGGCGGCAACGATACCGTCCGCTTCGCCGGCACGCTGTCGCTCAACTCCTTCATCAACGTCGAGAACGCGGAACTGCTGGGGACCGGAAACGTCAACGCCACCGGCAACACGCTCGACAACAGGCTCACCGGCACCACCGGCGCCAACCTGCTCGATGGCGGCAGCGGCAAAGACACGATGATCGGCTACGCGGGCAACGACACCTACGTCGTCGACAACGCCCTGGACGTCGTCACCGAGGCGGCCGCCGGCGGTACTGATCTCGTCAACGCCTCCGTCAGCTATGTCTTGTCGGCCAATCTGGAGAACCTGACGCTCACGAACTCCACCAACATCAACGCGACCGGCAATGCCGGGGCCAACATTCTCACCGGTAACGCAGGCAACAACCTCATCGACGGCGGTGCGGGCGCCGACACGATGGACGGCAAGGGCGGCGACGACGTCTACGTGGTCGACAGTCTCTCCGATGTCGTGATCGAGAAGGACGGCCAGGGCAAGGACACGATCCGCACCACCCTGAGCTACAGCCTCAGCACGGCCACCGGCGTCGGCGGTTCCGGCTTCATCGAGAGCTTGACCCTGCTCGGAACGGCGGCGTCCGCCACCGGCAACGCCCTCAACAACGCCATCACCGGCAACGCCAGCGCCAACGTGATCGACGGTGGCATCGGCATCGATACCATGGCCGGCGGTGCCGGCGACGATACCTACATCGTCGACAACTCTGCCGACATCGTCAGCGAGGCCGCGGGTAACGGCACCGACACCGTCCTCAGCTCGGTGACCTACTCGCTGGTGCCGCTCGCGCTGCAGCCTGCGCGCGCTGTCGAGCGCCTCTATCTGACCGGCACCAACGCCATCAATGCGACGGGCAATGCGCTCGACAACGAGCTCAGGGGCAACTCCGGCGCCAACAAGCTCACCGGCGGCACCGGGGCCGACACGATGGCGGGCGGAGCCGGCAACGACACGTACCTCGTCGACAATGCCGGGGATGTCGTCACGGAGCTCGCCGGCGAGGGTATCGACCAGATCACCTCGAGCGGCGCGATCAGCATCAACCTGGCGACGCTCGCCAACATCGAGAACGCCTGGATCTCTGGCACCGCCGCCAGCGTCACCGGCAACGCCAACAACAACCTGCTGACCGGCAATGCCGGAGCCAACACCCTCAACGGCGGCAGCGGCGCGGACACCATGGCCGGTGGTGCGGGCAACGACACCTACATCGTCGACAGCGCCGGCGACGTGGTGAAGGAGAACAACGGCGCAGGCATCGACGAGGTGAACAGCTCGGTCACCCACACACTCGGCGCCTATGTCGACAACCTGGTGCTCACCGGCACGCTCGGCATTTCCGCCACCGGCAATGGCCTCGCCAACCTGCTGGTCGGCAATGGCGGCGCGAACCTGCTCGACGGCAAGATCGGCGCCGATACCATGAGGGGCGGCGCTGGCAACGACACCTACGTGGTCGACCTAGCCGGCGATGTGGCCGACGAGACCGGGGGCAGCGGCACGGACCTCGTGCGCAGCTCGATCAGCTACACCCTCGGCAGCTCCCTCGAGAACCTGACGCTGACCGCGGGCACCGCGATCAACGGCACCGGCAATGCCGCCAACAACGTCATCACCGGCGGCACGGGCGCAAACGTCCTCGACGGCGGCGCGGGAATCGACACGCTGGCGGGCGGTGCCGGCAACGATACCTACATCATCGACACCACCACCGACACCATCACCGAGGCCGTCGGCGGGGGCATCGACCTCATCCGCAGCAGCGTCGGCTTCAGCCTCACCACCGCCGGCAATGTCGAGCAGCTCGAGTTGACCGGAACCGGCAACATCAACGCCACCGGCAACAACCTCGCCAACCTGCTGACCGGCAACACCGGCAACAACGTGCTGTCGGCGGGCGATGGCAGTGACAAGCTGACCGGTGGCCTCGGCAACGACACGCTGACCGGGGGCCTCGGCAACGACATCTTCTTGTTCAACACCGCCCTCAACGCGACGAGCAACGTCGACCGGATCACGGATTTCAACGTTCCCGCCGACATCATTCATCTGAAGCAGTCTGTTTTCAACGCGATCGGGCTGACCGGCGGACTCGGCACCCCCGCGTTCCACATTGGAGCCGCCGCCGCATCGACCAGCAATCGGATCATCTACAATTCCTCGACCGGCGATCTCTACTATGATGCCGACGGCTCCGGTGCGGCCGCGATGGTGAAGTTCGCGACGCTGTCGACGGGCCTCGCCATGACCGCGAGCGATTTCTTCTTGGTCTGATCGTACGCCGACGGGCGCAGGGTTGCGAGCAGGTGCTCTCGGCCGTCGGCTCGTCACCCTGCTCCCGACGGGTGTCACGCCTGGAACAGCGCGGCTGTCTCCGCTGTGACAGCCGCGGCGCGCCCCTTCGGTGAGACTGTCTCCATCAGCAACGCCGCCGATGGAGACGCGCCATGATCATCACCCGCACCGCCGACACCGTCGACTTCCAGCTCTCGGACGCACGCCGCATCGTCGTCGACGTGGGCGAGGTGGCGAGCGCGGCGATGGCGATCACACGTCGCGAGGACGGACGGCTCGACATGGCGCTGGAGCTCAGGCTCGGCCGTCACCTCGTCTGCCAGCGCATCGAGGCCGGACTCGAACAGCTCGGCGTCATGCATGCGCGCATCGTCGAGATGATGCAGGAGATCAGAGGTCCGGCGGCATCTTTCGCCGTGCAGGCGCCGGCCGGGCACGGCCTCGACCTGCCCTACTGAGCGCGCCGCGACGGCGCGCGCCGAGGCGATTGCACCGGCGGCCGTTTTCGCATTCACTGCCTCCCAGGAGCCTGCGTCGAAACTGCGGGCCAGCCGGGAGAGAAACCATGACGACGCCCGCATTGCCCGCCACCAGGACGGCCAGGATCGGCCCTTACGAAATCGCCTACGCCGACGAGGGCTCCGGCTTCCCGCTGCTGCTGATCCATGGTCTTGCCGGCGATCACACCGCCTGGCTCCCGCAAATCGCGGCCTGGAAAAACCGCTATCGGATCATCGCCCCGGACACGCGCGGCGCCGGCCGCTCCTCCCAGGTCGACGAGCCGGTGACGATCGCCGGCCTCGCCAAGGATTTCATCGCGCTGCTCGACCAGCTCGGGATCGACAAGTGCCATGTCGTCGGCCGCTCGATGGGCGGTGCGCTCGGCCAGGAGATCGCGCTGCAGGCGCCGCACAAGGTGCAGTCGCTGACCATGCTGGCCTCCCTCGCCAAGGCCGACTTGATGTGCATCCGCGTGCTCGACTGCCTGCGCGAGGTGCTGGAATGGCGCAAGTCGTGGGAGGACCACGCCCGGCACGGGTCGCACTATTTCGTCTCGACGCGGTTCTTCAACGAGAACCCGGAGAAGATGGCCGCGATCGAGAAGCTGGTCGGCGGCACCGAGCGCAAGATCGCCTGCTATTCGCATTCCAGCAAGGCGGTGAAGGAGCACGACGTGCTCGACCGGCTGCACGAGATCGATTGCCCGGTGCTGGTGATGAGCGGCGAGGTGGACCTGATCTGCTCGCGCCAGTGCCAGCAGTGGATAGTCGACCGGTTGCCGCAGGCGGAATGGGTCGAGATCAAGGACGCCGCTCACTTCTTCATGATGGAGCAGCCGGAGGCGTTCATGCAGGCGATGACCGCCTTTCTCGACAAGCACACGCCGGCGAGATGACGCGCGCCGGCCTCAACTGCTGGCCAGGATCGTGTTGCGCACGATCGGGTAGATCTGGCTTTCCCAGCGCTTGCCGCTGAACACGCCGTAATGGCCGACGCCGGCCTGCATGTGGTGACGCTTGCGGAACGGCTTCAGGCTCTTGCACAGGTCGTGGGCGGCCGAGGTCTGGCCGAGCGCGCAGATGTCGTCGCGCTCTCCCTCGACGGTGAGCAGCGCGGTCTTGCGGATCGCGCCGCAGTCGACGCGCTCGCCTTGATAGGTCAGCGTGCCGGCGGCGAGGCGGGCCTCCTGGAAGATCCACGCCACCGTCTCGAGGTAGAACTCCGCCGGCAGGTCGAGCACGGCGAAGTACTCGTCGTAGAAGCTCTTGATCGCCTCGGCCTTGTCGATCTCGCCCTTGACGATGTGGTCGTAGAGATCGGAATGCGCCTTGATGTGCCGCTTCAGGTTCATCGACATGAAGGCGGAGAGCTGGACGAAGCCCGGGTAGACGCGGCGCCCGGCACCGCCGTAGCGGGACGGCACCCGGGCGATGAGGTTGCTCTCGAACCACGACATCGGCTTACCGGTGGCGAGCTTGTTGACCTCGGTCGGGTTGATCCGGGTGTCGACCGGACCTGCCATCAGCGTCATGCTGCGTGGCTGCGCCGGGTGCTCGCGCGCGGCCATCACCGCGACGGCGGTCAGCGTCTGCACGCACGGCTGACAGACCGAGACGAGGTGGGTGTCCGGCCCCAGGGCCTCGATGAACTTGATCAGGTAGGTGACGTAGTCGTCGAAGCTGAAGCCGCCGTGCTCCAGGCTCACATCGCGGGCATTGTGCCAGTCGGTGATGTAGACGTCGTGATCGCTCAGCAGGCGGCTGACCGTGCCGCGCAGCAAGGTGGCGAAGTGCCCCGACAGAGGCGCCACCACCAGCACCTTCGGCTGCTCGGCGTGGCCTTCCTTCCTGAAATTCAGCAGCGTGCCGAACGGCAGCTTCAATACCGGCACCTCGGTGATCGCGACCTGTGCGTTGCCGACGGCGACCTTCGAGATGTCGTAGGGCGGCCGCTCATGGCTGAGCCCGGCCCGCTCGATCAACTCGTAGGCGGCCGCCGCATGGCGCACGCCGACGGCGCCGGTCGCCAGATCGCGCAACCCCAACGCCGTCAGCGCCGTTCGCGCGAATTGCCGGGCCGGATCGAACAGATCTGTCTGAGCCTGGTAGGCGAAATACAGCATCGGCCGTGCACCCCATCCCCGTCGCGCCGCCGGCATCCCTGGCCGGGACGCCGAGTTTGGCGGCAGATAGGCCTATATTGCACTGCGACATGTTGCGCTGCAATAAATGCCTTGCGTTGGGTTTCATGCTCATGGTGCAATGCTCGAGGCGTCAGTCAGGGAAGAATCGAGTGTCATGGTCAAAGCTCCCACCGCAGCCCCCAGCACGCTGACCATCTCCAGCAAGAACTACTCGTCGTGGTCGCTGCGCGGTTGGCTGCTGTGCCGGATGGCGGGGATCAAGGTCGAGGAAGTGGTGCTGTCGCTCGACGATCCCGCGACGCGGGCCGAGTTGCTGCTGCTCTCGCCCTCGTTCCTGGTGCCCTGCCTGACCCACGACGGCATCAAGATCTGGGATACGCTGTCGATCGCGGAGTACCTGGCCGAGATCGCTCCCAAGGCGGAGTTGTTCCCCAAGGACAAGGCCGCTCGGGCCCATTGCCGGTCCGTATCGGGCGAGATGCACTCGGGCTTCTACAATCTGCGCTCGGCGCTGCCGATGAACCTCAAGGCGCACTATCCAGGCTTCAAGGTGTGGACCGGCGCGCAGGCCGACATCGATCGCGTCACCGAGATCTGGCGCGAGTGCCTGGGCGCCTCGAAGGGTCCCTTCCTCTTCGGCAAGCCGACGGTGGCCGACGCCATGTACGCGCCGGTCTGCACGCGCTTCGTCACCTACGACGTCAAGCTCGACGCCACCTGCCAGAAGTATTGCGCCGAGATCCTCGCCTGGCCCGCCATGCAGGAATGGATCGAGCAGGCCAAGTCCGAGCCGGACGACCTCGAGGAGCTGGACGCGGAGTTCTGAGCGATCGCTGAACCCGGCCAACAGGCCCGGCTCAGCCCCGCCGCAGCACGGGACGCAGAATCGGGCGCCAGACCCCAAGGACGATGTTGGCGAGTGCCAGCGTCATGATCGCGGCCAGCAGATACCATTCCGACGAAAGCTCGGCCGCGACCGCGGCGGTGGTCGTCTTGCCTTCGATCAGTGCCTCCGACAGGCCCACCGCGTGGCTCGCCTTGGACTGGAGGCCGAGCGTACCCTCGAACATGCCGATACCGAGCGCGGCCTTGACCCAGACCCAACGCAGCTCCTGGAACGGGCGATGCACCGAGATCGACATCAGCCCGGTGGCGAGGCAGGCGCCCATGGAAGGCAGCAGGACGTAGGTGCCGAGCAGGCCGATGATCCGCCGCGCGCCGGCGAAGTCGGCCGGGGTGTCCTGCGGGACGAGCCCCAGCACGATCATGTAGATCAGCAGACCGCCGATCAGGCCGCACGAGCCGAGCGTGTGCAGGAACTTGAGCAGCTTGCGCATGATGCCGGACGGGCCTCCGCTCTCCGAGGAGCTTGAACGATCCGGCGCGGCAACCCGATCACTTGCCGACCAGCACGCCGCGGCTTTGCAGGAACCGCGGGTTGGCGATCCTGAGCTCGGCGATCACCAGCAGGCGCAAGTCGGCGGCCATGTCGGGATGCTCCTTGTCGTCGACCTTGCCGGCGCGGATGTCGCGCGCCAGTTGCTCGAGCGAGCCCTCGCCGTCGTCGTAGAGCTTGTCGAGCAGCTTCCACTGCGGGCTTTCGACCTCGGAGGTGATCTCGCGGTGGGCGATCTCCAGGGCGCTCGCGATCATCGCGCCGGCGTACCGCTTCTCGGCCGAGGCGTCGGCGAGGATGTCGCGGCGCAGCGTCTCGAGCGCGATCTCGATCAGAGTGTCGGCGGACAGTCGTTTCACCCTCATCGTCCGGCTCCTTTGGCCTTCTCGATGGCGAGGATGCCGTCGAGTGCGTCGAGCTCCATCTCGGGCGTCATCAGGCCGGTCAGCGCCAGCTCGATCGACGCCTCGCCGCCCTTGCGGAAACGGTCGCCCTGCAACACCGCGATCGTCGCCCACTTGGCCGCGGCCATGATCTCCCAGTAGGCGATCGCGGCGGCATCGACGGCGTGGCCCGCGACGCGCTCGTAGCCCTTGTTGAACGCCGTGCGCGCGCCGATGCCGCCGGCCTCGGCCGTGTCGTTGCCGAAGCGCCAGCAACGCGCCATGAACCAGCCGATGTCCTCGTTGGGGTCGCCCCAGTGCGCGAACTCCCAATCGAGCACCGCGGACAGCGCCTGTCCCTCGACCATGTAGTTGCCGGTGCGGTAGTCGCCGTGCACCAGCGCGACGCGGCGGGCGGCGGGTGCGTTGCGGTCGAGCCAGGTCAGCACGTACTCGAGCGCCGGCCGGGCCTCGGTGGCGCCGTCGAGCGCGGCGCGGAACCGGCCGACCTCGACGCGGGCGGGCGGACCGACCGGGATCGGCAGCGCCGCGAGTTTGGCGCCGGTGGGGTCGATGGTGTGGATGCGGGCAAGCTCCGCGCCCAGACGCTCGGCCAGCGTATCGCCATAGCTCTCAAGCGCCGGATCGCGGACGAGCTTGCGCGCCTGCGCGAACCCCGGCACGCGGCGCTGGATCAGGAACGGGCGGCCGATGACGCCCGCGTCGGCGCAGCGCACGATCGGCTCGGCGACCGCGACGCCGGCCGCGTGTGCCGCCTGCAGCACCGTGAACTCGGCCGCGCGATCGAGGCTGACGGAGATGCGGGCGAGCGCATCGGTGCGCAGCACCAGCGCCTGGGGGCCCGCGCGCGGCCCGCCCTCGATCTCGACGTCGAGGCCCCAGTTCTCCTGCACGGCGCCGCCGGCGAGCTTCTCGGTCCTGACGATCGTCACGGCCTCGGCCTCGAGCGCGGTCGCCAGCCAGCCGGCCAGACGATCGAACGACTCCGCGGTCAGTAGGGGCGTGGTGGTGGTCATGGCTCCATGCCGGTTGAGATCGATTGCGTCAGCCCGACGACAGCAGGATGCCGCCGTCCACGGCCATGATCGAGCCGGTCATGAACGAGCCGGCATCGGAGGCGAGCAGCAGCAGCGGCCCGTCGAGCTCGTCCATGCGGCCGGCGCGCTCGAACGGCACCTTCGACAGCAGCTTCTGCCCGGCCGGGCTCTTCAGGAAGTCTTCGTTCAGCTCGGTCGAGAAGTAGCCCGGCGCCAGCGCGTTGACTCGCACGTTGTCGCGCGCCAGCTCCAGCGCCATCACCTTGGTGAGATGGATCACGGCCGCCTTCGACGTGCAGTAGGGCGCCAGCGTCTTCAGCGGCATGGTGCCCGCGATCGAGGCGATGTTGACGATCGAGCCGCCGCCCGAGGCCTTCATCCGCCGCGCCGCCTCCTGGCCGACGCGGAACACGCCGTCGAGATTGACGTCCATGACCGCCCGCCACTCCTCCTCTTCGAGCTTGAGGAACCAGGCACCGGACGGCACGCCCGCGTTGTTGACCAGCACCTTGATCGACCCGAGCGCCGCCTCGGCCGCGTCGAATGCGGGCTTCACGGTCGCGGGATCGGTGACGTCGAGCTTGACCGCGACCGCCTCGCCGCCGGCCTTGCGGATGTCCTCGGCCAGCGCCTCGAGCCGGTCGACGCGGCGGGCGGCGAGCGCGACCGTGGCGCCGGCCCGTGCCAGCGTGCGCGCGAACTGGCGGCCGAGCCCGGACGAGGCCCCGGTGACGAGGGCCGCACGGCCCGAGAGTGAGAAGCGGTCGGTCATGGTATGCTCACGGAGGTGTCTGACCTTAGGTCAGACACCATTGCTGCAACGATTGTATTTTGGTGTCCGCTCTGAGGCCGGACACCTCGTCCATCACATCCCCGGCACCTTGCCGATGTAGTCGCGCTTGCCGACCTCGATGCCGTTGTGGCGCAGGATGTCGTAGGCGGTGGTGCAGTGGAAGAAGAAGTGCGGCAGCGCGAAGTGCAGCAGGTAGGGCTGGCCCTTCAGCGTCACCGGATTGCCGCCGACGGTCAGCTTGATCTCGCGATCCTCCGAGCCGTCGATCTGGGCGGGCTTCAGCGCCGCGTTCAAATCCTGCACGCGCTTGATGCGGGCCTTCAGCTCCGCGAACGTCGTCTCCTTGTCCTCGAACGCGGGCACGTCGACGCCGGCGAGGCGGGCCGGGCAGCCGGCGCCGAAGATGGTCGCGATCTGGATCTGGCGCGAGAACGGGAACATGTCGGGGTAGAGGCGGTAGTTGATCAGCGCCGACGGATCGACCTTCTTGGCCGCGCAGTGCGCCTCGGCCTTCTCGATCACGGCGTTGAGCGAATCGAGCATCTTGGTGAACACCGGCACGGAGGCCTGGTACATCGAGATCGCCATGTTGCGTTTCCCCTGGTTGTGGTTCGCGTGTATGTCGGGCGGCACATAGTCCCGGGAGGGAGACCGCCGAGGCACCATCAAGCACCGGGCGGGTGAGGGTGCAAGGGGGCGCCCAGCATTGACGTGTCGTGGGTACCGGCCTTCGCCGGCATGACGGCAGTGGAGGCTGAATCGATCGCCGCATTCGCCTCCTCCCCCTCGCG
>CAMDBL010000150.1 GCA_945889015.1 Devosia equisanguinis | reverse complement strand
GATGCTGGCCGAGCATCATCGCTCCGCAGACGCTGCGATCCTGGCGGCCTTCGGCGATCCGGGCCTGCTCGGTGCGCGTGAATTGTTCGACATTCCCGTCGTCGGCATGGCCGAGGCCGCGATGCTGACCGCTTGCATGCTCGGCCGCCGCTTCGCCATCGTCACGTTCGCGACGGCACTCGTCCCGTGGTTCGAGGACTGCGTCGAGATGCACGGCCTCTCCGGCCGCTGCGCTGGCGTGCGCATGCTCGACGAGCCGTTCCGCTCGATCGACGACGTGCAGGAGGAGAAGGAGGCGCTGCTGGTCGATCTCTGCAATCGGACCATCGCAAGCACCGGCGCCGACGTCGTCATCCTGGGAGGCGCTCCACTCGCCGGCCTCGCCGAGAAGGTGCGCGAGCGCATTCCCGTTCCGGTCGTCGACCAGGTTCAGGCCGCCGTGAAACAGGCCGAGGCCCTGGTGGCGCTGAAGCCGCTGAAGGCGACCGCGGGCACCTTCCGCCGCCCGGGCGCCAAATCCTCGATCGGCCTCACACCCGCACTCGCGAGCCGCATCGCGCATACGGATCAATGATGCCGGACCGCCGCCCGATGCTATTCGCGCCAGTATTGCGCAATCCAGGCGGCGGGCTTGAAGCGGCGGCGCGTCAGGCTCAACCGTCTGGCCTGCCCCACCCGCTTGTTCGGCTCGTGTCGTCCGGTCATGGCGGTGCGCGGTGTGATCGAGCCGTAGAACACGATGATCTTGCCCTCGCTCGGCTGGCGTGGCGTCGAAAAAAAGCGCAACATCCGATTCCGGGGCAGGCAGACGAGTGGGAACGGCACGCACCACTCGGCCGGCCAGAAGGTCACGCCCTCGGCCGCCCGGGTCAGGAAATTCTGCTCCTTGGAGCCATAGGTCTCCCTGATGACCTCAGGTGGCGTCGCATAGAAGCGCTCGAGCACCTGAGCCTGATCGCCGACGAGAAAGCGCACGACCGAGCTGTTGCCGAAGCCGAGCTCCGGCCGCTTCCATTCGCGGATGATGCAAAAGCGGCCGGGGCACGCGAGAAGCTCGTCGAGGCCGCCGATCACCACGATGTCGAGATCGAGGAACAACGTTAGGCCTTCGAGGCCACCGACACCGGGCTGCATCAGGCCGAGCTTCGGCCAGTATTTGCCGATGCTCTCGGCGTCGAACTCGACCTTCGGCAGCGGCCGGCATTCGACCTCGGGCCGTATGCCGTGCGGATCGTCGGTGAAGCAGACGAAACAAACCGTCCACGTCGTGTTTCGTTGCGTCATGCCGTAGAGGCGGTTCACCCATTCGGGCCCGTAGCGGTCGCCCCATTTCATGCACACGACGTTGGCGACGCGCGCTCGTTGAGCCCGCTCCAGGGTCGCCTGCCAGTCCATTTCACTCATCGCCGCTCGCCATTCCCGCGCAACACGCACCCGCCACCCTCCCCGGGCGGCGCTCGCACGGATCAACCAGAACCTGGCAAGACCCCTTCGAATATCGGAGCATCGACCCACCGTCCGGCCGCCTCCCAACCCATCGCGTCGCGCACCGTCCACGCGAACAAAGGCACCCGCATGACCTCGCGGACGAACCGCGTCACCGGCGTCGGCAAATCGGCGACATGATAGGCGTAGAACGCGGGTGCGGACGGGCCCGACTCCAGCAGATGGCCGAGATCGTGGCGTCTCGTCTCGTCGAGCACGTCCGACCACCAACCCTCGGCCCGATAGATCCCGGACACGATACCACGCGGCACGGCGGGTGCGAGCACGCGAAGTGCGGCCGTCACCGCGGGATCGAACGACATCAGCGCGAGCGGGCCTGAATAGGCGGCGGCGAGCCCGGCGACCTCACGCAGAAAGCGCGCGTCGGGCGGCGACCAGTCGCTCTTGATCTCGACCAGCAGCGGCACGCGCCCCGCGACCAACTCCAGGAAGGCGGCGAAGGTCGGTATCCGCGCACGCACATCGCCCTTGAAGACAAGCCGCGCGAGCTCGGATTCCGACAGATCCGCCACCCGGCCGGCTCGAGTCGTCAGCCGCTCGAGCGTCTCGTCGTGGAAGACGACCGGCAGGCCGCCGGCGGCCGGTTGCAGATCGCATTCGATGCCGTGGCCGGCCGCGATCGCTGCCGCGAATGCCGGCAGGGTGTTCTCGATCGTTCCGCGCGCCGCATCGTGCAGGCCCCGATGCGCGATCGGACGGAGGAAGCAGGGATCGAGCATGACGGTTCAGCCCAGCACGGCGATGACGGCGTCGATCTCGACGGCGGATCCGGCGGGCAAGCTCGCCACGCCGACGGCCGCCCGCGTGTGCATGCCCCGCGCGCCCAGCACCTCGACCAGCAGATCGGAGGCGCCGTTGACGACCTGCGGCTGATCCACGAACCCCGGCTCGCACGCGACGAAGCCGGTGAGCCGCACCACTTGCGCGATCCGGTCGAGATCGCCGAGCGCCGCCTTGGCCTGTGCCAGAATGTTGAGCGCGCACAACCGTGCCGCGGCTTGTCCCTCGGGAATGCCGAGACCCGCGCCCAGCCGGCCGGCGACGAGGCGGCCCTGCCCATCGCGCGCGAGCTGCCCCGAGATGAACAGCAGCGAGCCGGCGTGGGCATGCGCGACGTAATTGCCCACCGGAGCCGGCGCCGGCGGCAGCTCCAGGCCCAAGGCGATCAGCCTCTCCTCGGTCATCGAGCCCATCGTCGCACCTCGTTGCGAATTCTGCCGCCTCGCCATCATCGATGCCAACGAGTATGTAAAGCAAGACGGCGAGGTATTCCGCCCTGGATACCCAGCATGACAAGTGCACGACTTGACTTGGAGTCCGGTAATGACATTCACGTGTGGTCCGACGCACCGACGGGTCACGGCTCCTGCAAGGGCCGCTGCGCTCGCAGGCCTGGCCATGCTCGCGTGCGCTGGCGCCGCGACCGCCGAAGGCGTGGTGCTCGCGCCGCACCGCGCGGTCTACGACATCTCGCTCGCGCGCGCCTCGGGCGGCGCCGGTGTCGTCGAGGCCTCCGGCCGTATGGTCTACGAGCTGACCGGCAGCGCCTGCGAGGGCTACACGCAGAACATGCGCTTCGTCACCCGAATGACCAACAGCGAGGGATCCTCCCAGCTCAACGACCTGCGCTCGTCGAGCTTCGAGGACAACACCGGCAAGCTGTTCCGCTTCAACTCGAACTCCTACAAGGACGAGCAGCTCGGTGACACCACCCAGGGCGACGCGAGCCGGGCGCCCGGCGGCGTCAAGGTCGAGCTGACCCGGCCGAAAAAGAAGAGCGTCACGCTTTCGAACAGCATCTACTTTCCCGTGCAGCACTCTGTCGCGCTGCTGGAGGCGGCGCGCAGCGGCAAGTCGCTGTTCGTCGGCGACCTCTACGACGGCTCGGAGAAGGGTGAAAAGATCTACTCGACGACCTCGGCCATCGGCAGGCGGGCGGCCCCCGGCAGTTTGAAAATACCCGCTTCGGTGAAAAACGGCGACGTGCTCGACAAGCTGCCGTCCTGGCCGATCGCGATCAGCTATTTCGAGCCGAACTCCGACAAGAAGGACGCGGTGCCCAGCTACGAGCTGTCGTTCCGCTATTTCGAGAACGGCGTGTCGACCAAGCTGATGATCGACTACGGCGAGTTCGCGATCAAGGGCGAGTTGAAGGAGATCACCTTCCTCGACGCACCGAAATGCGATGGAAAATCCGGCACTGCGGGCGCGACGGGCGTGCCAGGGAAGCGCTGAGGGAGGTGTCCAACCTCTGGTTAGGACACCTTTGAGTAACGACCGGCAAACGGAATGTCAGGCGAGGTGTCTGACCCGAGGTTAGACACCCCATCTGCGTCACGGTTTGTGCAGCACCGGTCGCTCGCGGGTCACTGTGCGCTTGCCGCGCTTGAAGATGGCGAGCGGATGCGCGTTACGGGCGACGGCGTCGGCGCCGTCCTTGGCGTCGATGATCACGACGTCGGCGGGATTGCCGACCTTCAGTCCATAGTCCTTCAGGTTGAGCAGCCGCGCCGAGCGTTCGCTGATCATCTCGAAGCACTGCCCGAGCCCGTCGCGATGGCCGACCTGCAGCACGTTGGCGTGCAGGTTGGCGATACGGATCAGAGAGGAATCCCCGAACGGCGTGAACGGGTTCATGATGTTGTTGGTCGAGATCGTGCAGTTGCAGCCCTCGGCCAGGAACGCGTTCGCATCAACCAGACCGCGACGCACATTGTAGTCCTGGTCGCGGCCCATCAAAAACAGGTCCGTCGCCGGCAGGATCGTCATCGCGACGCCGGCGTCGGCGAGGCGCCTGGCAATCTTCTTCTGCTCCGCCACCGGCATCGTCGAGAGCTTGGTGGCATGGCCGATCGCGACGCGGCCCCCGCGCTTGAATTTCTCCGTCAACTCACAAACGAGGATGGCGTCGAGATCGTCGGGCGTGTTGCCGAAATCCAGATGCATGTCGATCTCGGCATCGTACTCGCGGGCGAGCTCGAACACGCGCTTGATCTGGCCGGCGTGGTCGGTGTCGTAGCCGGGCGCAGCACCGATCGCGCGCGCGCCGCGCTTCAAGCCTTCGACCAGAAGCTCGTCGGTGCCTGGATTGTTGGTCAGACCTTCCTGCGGGAACACGCACAGCTCGAGGTCGATCGCCCACTTGTACTCGTCGACGAGCTTCTGCACGCCTTCGAACCCGCGCATGCCGACGCCCGGATCGACCTCGACGTGAGTGCGCATGCGCGTCGTGCCGAAGGTGATGCAGTTCTCCAGCGTCTCCTTGGCGCGCGCGTAGACGTCCTCGACCGTGAAGGTGTTCTTGACCTGCGACACACGCTTGACGGTCATAGCATTGCGGCCAGCCTCGGGCTGGCAGCGATCGATGATGCGCGATTTGTCGAGATGGATGTGGGTTTCGATCAGACCGGAGGACGCGAGACACCCGCCCGCGTCGTAGCTCGGCGCGTCCGCCTGCAGCGACGGCTCGATGGCGGCGATGCGGCCCGCCTCGAATCCGATGTCGACGGTGCGCTCGCCGATGCGGGCATTGCGGACGATATGGTCGAGCATGAGGCCTCCCGGGGGTGGTGTCCGACGGCCGCGCCCGGCACCGCCGTATCGACGTTTCTATGCAGGTGTCGGACGCGGAGCGTGAGACACCTAGACCGCATCCACCGCGAACGGGTGATAGGCGTAGTCCGACGGCGGTCCCGCCGCGACGTGCAGCACACGCTCGGCGAGATCGATCAGCACCGCGCCGGTGGTCATCAGCCGCTTGGCCTCGGCCATGCGCGGATCGGGCGTGCGCGAGATCGCGTTCGGCGCACCGAAGCGGTCCGACATCGCCGCCTTGAAGTGCGAAAGTCCGAGCCTGCCGCGATCCTTCTCCAGCAGACGCCGCAGACGCGCGGCCCGATACAGCGTATTCGGACCGTTCTTCTCCATCTGGCTCTCGCCGTGCCCTTGGCCGATGAAATGATTGGAGTGCGTGACGATGCCCTCCACCGGCCACAGATAGGTGAGATGGTCCGGGCTCGTCTCGATGTCGATGATTTCGCCGCCGGCATCGCCGACGACGAAATTGGCGGAACAGGTGCGCTTGGTATCGATCACCGGGCGGATGGCGTCCTCGAAGCGGTCGGCGTCGAGAATTTCGCGGCAGCGCATGTGGAACGGCTTCTGGTAGCCGTTGCGGCCGTCGAGGCTGGAGGCCAGGCCGTTCTCGACGAGGCCGATGCCGGCCGAGTTGACGCCCATCTTGCCGCCGAGGATGCCGGCCTCGGTGAGGCAGACGATCGACGGCTTCGACTTGCGCTCGATGTGCAGCACCAGCGTGCCCTTGTGCACGCCCTCGAGCCAGTCCCAGTTCTGGCCGAGCCACGTCTTGCCGTCCGCCGTTGCCTCGGGCAGCACACCGAACGTGGTGCAGCCGTCGGTCTCGGCGGCGGCCTTCTCCTTGGCCTGCGCGTCCTTGCCGAACAGCGTGAAGGTAATCTCGTAGCGCGCGTTGAGCAGCCAGATCGCAGCCAGTTCCTGATCGGCGCCACGCGCGAGGCCGGACATCTCCTCCGCATACTCAGAATTCTGGCGCTGCATCGACGCGCCCCAGCGCTTGGCCTCGGCGTAGGCTTCGGGGCGGGTCATGCCACTGGCCTCGAAGCGCTTCAGGTAGGTCTCGAGATTGGCCGCGACCTCGGCCTTGAAGGTTCTGCCGTGGGCGATCCCCCGCTGCCCGGGATCCTCGCCGACGCGCAGTGAAGGGATGCGATCATGCTTGAGCCCGGTCTTGTGCGGCTCCGTTTTACTCGCGCTGCTCATGCCATCACCCGATAGAGCTCGCGGTTGACCTCGGCGACGATCTGGCTGAAGCGATCCGAGAGCCGCGTCTCGTGTGTCCGCGGTCGCGGCAGGTCGATGTCGAACACCTGATGGATACGGCCGGGCCGGGTCGCCATCAACACCACCTTGTCGGAGAGAAACACCGCCTCGGCCAGCGAGTGCGTCACGAACAGGACGGTCTTGCGATAGAGCTGCCAGATCCGCATCAGCTCGAACGCCATGCGATCGCGTGTGATCTCGTCGAGAGCGGCGAACGGCTCGTCCATCAGCAGCACGGCCGGATCGAGCGCCAGCGCTCGGGCGAGCGCGACACGGCTCTGCATGCCGCCGGAGAGCTGATGGGCATGCTTACCCTCGAAGCCCTTGAGGCCAACCACCTCGATCAGCTCCGCGACCTTGGCGCGGTCGGGCTTCGTGCGCCCCGTGCGTCCCGCGACGAGATCACCGAGCAGGGCGATGTTGTCGGCCGTCTTCAGCCACGGCATCAGGTTCGCCTGCTGGAACACCAAGCCGATACGGCCCTGGCGGCGCAGCGTCGATGGCGGCTCCCCGGCGATCGTCAAAACACCGCGCGTCGGAGACATCAGGTCGGCCACGACCTTGAGCAAGGTGCTCTTGCCGCAGCCCGACGGCCCGACCAGCGAGACGAACGATCCGCCGGGCACGTCGAGGTCGACATTGGCGAGCGCCCGCACAGGCTCGGCGCCGCCGACACCGTAGGTGACGTCGACGCCGGAGACGCGGATCGCAGCAGGTGCGTCGGATGTGACTTGAACATTCATGATCTAGTTTCCACGCCACAGGCTGGAGCGAGGGGGACCGGCACGATGAAACTTCAACATGCCGGACCTCACCTCTGACCCGCGTTCGCGCAGCCTCACGCGCTACGATCCACGACCGCGAGCTGCACCTCAGCTCTTGCCCTTGACCACCAGCTTCGACAACGCCTTGGCTTCGTCCAGGCTGTCGACGATGGTGTTGGTGTACATCTCGCCCGGCGCCGGCGTCTTCGGGAGATCGCCCTCGCCTGCGAGATACTTGATCGAGGACTCCCACTTGGCATCGTTCATGCGGCCGAACCGCTCCGCGTAGTCGGGCGAATTGTAGAGACCGTAGATGATGTCGAGCTTTTTCGTCTCGAGCTTCAAGTCGCGGTCGGGCGACACCTTGACCACCTCGGCGACCGCCTTCTCCATGTTGTCCTTGGTCCAGATCAGGCTCTTCATCGTCGCACGCACGAAGCGCTTGGCGAGGTCGGGATTGGACTTCAACAGCGCATCCGAGGTGTAGATGATCGTGCCGTAGAAGTTCACGCCGTTGTCCTTGAGCGGCATCACCGAGGTCGGGAAGCCGCGCATGTCGAGCGTCAGCGCCTGGCCGTAATGATAGCCGAACACGGCGTCCACCTGACCCGCAGCCAACATCTGCACTTCGGCGCCGCGCGCGACATTGACGTACTCGATGTCGGCGCGGGTGAGGCCGCCCTTCTTCAGCAGCGGATCCAGGATGCCCTTCACGTTGGTCTGGAACCAGCTGATCTTCTTGCCCTTGAGCTGCTTGGGATCGGTGTAGTTGTCCTTCTTCAGTGTGATCACCGAGAATGGCGTATCTGGCTGGTCGGCCATGATCGCCGTGATCGGCAAGCCGCTGGCGCGCGCCTTGATGAAGCTGTCGGCGTTGGAGAGGCCGAACTGCTCGCGGCCCGTGCCGATGAACACCTCGTTCTGTTGGCCCGCGGACGGCGGACGGATCTCGAGGTCGATGCCCTCTGCCTTGTAGATGCCCTGGGCGATGCCGCCGAAATACTGCCCATGCATGCCCCACGGCGTGAAGTTGATGCGCAGGACGACCTTGTCCTGGGCGGAGGCGGCCGTCGCCGCCAGTGCCGAGACCGCGACGGTCGCTGCGGCTGCCAGGACTTTGACGAGAGTTCGCATCGGTGGGTTCCTTTGTCGTTGGAGGGAAATCACGCAGCGCCCGGCCCTGCGGGCCAGACGCCGTCTATGCCGTGGTGGTCGCGTCGCCGCCGTCCCGCTTCCACGAGATCAGCCGTTCGATCCAGGACATCAGGGCGAAGAAGGCGGTGCCGATCACCGCCAGCACGATGATGGCCGCGAACGATCGCGCCGTGTTGAAGTTGAAGCTGCCCGACAGCACGAGATAGCCGAGGCCATTGGAGGCGGCGAGCCATTCGGCGACGATGGCGCCGAGCACGGCCAGCGTTGTCGCGATCCGCAGGCCGGCGAAGATGTAAGGCATCGCGTAGGGCAGCCGCAGCCGCCAGAACACCTGCTGGCCGCTGGCGTCGACCGAGCGGAACACGTCGAGCAGGCCGCGGTCGACCTCCTTGAAGCCGGCCATCGTGTTGATCACGATCGGAAAGAACGCGATCGAGGCGACCACGGCGATCTTGGAGCCGATGCCGGCACCGACCCAAACCAGGATCAAGGGCGCGATCGCGATCTTCGGCACGCTCTGCAGCGCGACGAAGATCGGCATGATCAGCCGCTCGAGCAGCGGGAAGCGGATCATCATCGCCGACACGAACAGCGCGAACACGGCCGACACCACGTAGCCCGCGAGGATCGAGCCGATCGTGGCGAGCGCGTGCATTTGTATCAGGCCCCATTCCGCCACCATCAGTTTGGCGATGTCGGAGGGGGCCGGCAGCAGGAAACGAGGCACGTCGAAGGCCGGCACCGCCCACTCCCAGAACGCCACCAGCGCCAGCACCAAGAGTGTCGGGCTGGCGGCTTCCAGCCAGCGCGCGAGGCTGCGGCGGGGGCGGGCTTGTGCTTCCGGCTCGGTCAGCGTGTCGGTCGTCGTCAACCCGTGGGCTCCCTGGTTTGCGTGCGGCGTCCATTGCTGCGACCGAATGGACGGTGACCCGTCCTCGATCGTACGTCCAGCCTGGACCGGCCGCGACACTCGAATAAGATTCGTCGAGCACTCGCCGCGTCTTGTCAACGAAAAGGCTTCCGTTGCATGCCGCTTCCGCGAGATTGTCATTCTCCTGGGCAACCTGCCGGGGAGATTGCTCATCCGGACGGCAGATGGCCCTGCGTAGACGTGCGGAGCCCTGGCGGCTTGCCATCCGCGACGCCGATCGCCAAAGCATGGCCTGGAACGAAGAGGACACCCGCCCCGGCGATGACCATGCTCAAGGACCTGCTGTCGCAACACTCGGAGATCTCGCTGGCGATCGGCGGCCTCGTCATCGGAGCCGTCTTCGGCGCGATCACGCTGCGCACGAACTTCTGCACGATGGGCGCGCTGTCGGACATCCACAATTTCGGCGACTGGCGGCGCTTCCGCGCGTGGATGCTGGCGATCGCCGTCGCCATGCTGGTGACGCAGGCGCTGGCTGCCGCGGGCGCCGTCGACCTCGCCCGATCGATGTACCTGGCGCCGCGCCTCGGCTGGGCCGGCAACATCATCGGCGGCCTGCTGATGGGATTTGGCATGGTGTTCGCCGGCGGCTGCCCGAGCCGCAACCTCGTCCGCGCCGGCAGCGGCGATCTCAGGTCGCTGATCGTGCTGGCGGTGATCGGCATCTTCGCCTTCGTCGCGCTCGGCGGCCTGCTCGGCCCGCTGCGCAGCGCCCTCGACCAGGCGACCGCCATCGACCTCGGCGCGATCGGTGATCCGACGCGGGCGATCGCGACACAAGGCATGGACGCCTTGCTCTCGGCTGCCAGCGGAACCCCTGCCCTCGGCCGTCCGCTGCTGATCGCGAGCATCGCCTCCGCCGGGCTGGCGATCTACTGCTTCGCGAACGCCGCGTTCCGCCGCTCGCCGGTGCATATTCTCTCCGGTATCGGCGTCGGCCTGTGCGTGGCGGCGGGCTGGGCGCTGACCGGGCTCGCCTTCGACGAGATGGCGACGCGTCCGCAGGCGCCCATCTCGCTGACCTTCGTGCGTCCGGCCGGCGACACGCTGGACTGGCTGCAGCGGTATACCGCGCTCGGTCTCCCCGGTTTCGGCGTGGCGAGTCTCGTCGGCGCGATCGGGGGGGCCTTCCTGACCGCGCTCGCCCGCGGCAAGCTGGGCCTGCAGACGTTCGCCGACAAGGGCGACACGCTGCGCTGCCTGTCGGGCGCAGCCTTGATGGGGATCGGCGGCGTGCTGGCGATGGGCTGCACCATCGGACAGGGCATCACCGGCATCTCGACGCTGGCGGCCGGCGCGCTGCTGGCGATCGTCGGCATGATCGCCGGCGGCTTTTGGGGCTTGCGCACGCTCGAGCGCATCCTCTGATCGGCCCGGTCGCGACCGCGCCTACGGCTTGTCCTCGACCACGTAGTCGATGGCGGTGCGAGCCTGCGGCTCCATCCTGATCCGCTTGGGCTGCTCCTCCTCGCGGCTCTTGCCCCGAGCAGCCGATCTGCCCTTCGAGCGCGCCTCCGCCTTGTCCTGGCTGGAGATATCGGGGGTCTCGTCGTCGACGATGGCGCGCAGGAAATTGCGCCAATCGCCGAGTGCGGTGAAGCGCTGCTTCTCGTAGTCCTGACGAATGCCGTCCGCCATTTTCGACACGGTCGTGCAGACGGCGATCATCCGCTCCTTGCCCGGATGCGTCAGCCGGAAGCGATAGGGCGAGCCCTCCGCCGGCAGATGCAGGATCGTGCCGGCCTTCAGCGCATTGTCCGGCTCGAAGTCGTTGGGGAACACCACCGTCGCCTTGCCGGCCACGTTGACGCTGATCAGCGTCAGGTTGCAGTCGAAGCTCGAGCGGACGGAGAAACTCGCTTGCTCGCCGACGTCATAGCGGCGCTTGTCGGACAGCAACGTCAAGTCGAACAACGGCGACGCTTGGCCGTCGCCATCGGCGGCCGCCGCGGCGCCTTCCGGCGCCATCGGTGCGAGCAACCGATTGGCCTCTATTCTCGGCAGCGCGCCGCCCATTCGCAGCCGCGCCGCCGACATGCGGGCCGCGTCTCCGGCCGCCTCCAGCCGCTTCAACAGAGCCTCGACCGGCTCGCCCGCGTCCTCCGACAGACGTTCCCGCGCGACCGGCCGATGGTAGGTCCGCGCCAGCGCCGTCACCGGCTCGAGGCCGTCGATCGTGAGCTCGGGATCGACACCGGCGGCTCGCAGCGCCGCCCGGTAGCGCAGGCTGTCGGTGGCGAAGATCGGGTCTGTCTCGCTCGCCGGTGGATACAGCAGCGCCACGGCGTCGCGCACGCTCTTCGGCAGAGTGGAGGCCGAAGCCAGCGCGGCCTCGCGGATCGTGTCGGCGGCTTTGCGCGGACCGCCGTCGTGGCACGAGATGCAGCCGGAAGGCGCGCTGCGCTCCGACACCGACGCCATCGCTGGCGCGGACACCTCGGCCGGTACGGCGTCGAGCCGGAGGCCCGAGGCGTCGTAGACGGCGAACGCCGCGAACCCGTTCGGCAGGTTGAACATAACCCGTACGGCATCGGGCTTGAACGGAGCCCCATCCGAGGGCACGGCCCCTGGCCCGAGCGGATGGGTGGTGAGATCGCGCGGACCATCGCTGCCGGCGAAATCGTAGACCAGCCAGACGCTGCCGGAGGGGCGGTCGAGCTGCTCGATCAGCCTGTGCCCCCGTGACATCTGCGAGCTTTTGAGACCGATCCGCCGCGCCGGCCGTGCCTGCTCCGCCTTGCTTCGATCGAGGCCCAGGGCGCCCAACTGGTCGTCGAGCGTCGGTGCGAGCCGCAGCAGGCCGCTATAGACTCGAGGTGTCACCAGCGCC
>CAMDBL010000149.1 GCA_945889015.1 Devosia equisanguinis | reverse complement strand
GGGACGGCCGACGCCGTATTTCCGCAGGCACCCACTGGCGGGCCCCCTCCTCGGCGGGCTGCAACTTCGGGCGAGGTGGCGCGACACCATGAACACCCATCACGGTTCCATCAGCGAGCTTGCGGCCGAGGCCATCGCGCTTGCGGCGGAGCGCTCCACCACGATCGTCACGGCCGAATCCTGCACCGCGGGCGCCCTGTCGACCGTGCTGGCTGGCGTGCCCGACGCGGGCAAGGTTCTGCAGGGCGGTTTCGTCGTCTACACCAAGCCCTGCAAGACGGCCGTGCTGGGGATACCGGACTATGTCCTGGCGCGGTCAGCCGTCACCCCGGAGGTCGCTCGCGCCATGGCGACCGGCGCGCTCGCCGCCTGCCGCTGCGCCGACGTGGCGATCGCCGTCACCGGCGTCGCGGGCCCCGAGCCCGACGAGGACGGAAACCCGGTGGGCCTTGCCTACGCCGCGGTCGCCGACCGTCACGGATTGAACGCGACGCTCGCCCTCGAGCTTCGGCCCGCGACCGGTGGCCAGCTTCGCGGCGAGATCGCTTTTCGATGCCTGGAACTGCTGAGGGACGCACTGCGGCTGCGGGTCGTCCCGGGCCCTGCTTGACACACTCTCAGAGCATGCCCGTAAACGCCATGATCGCACCGATCGCGACCAGGAGCACGATGGCGAGAGCGGCCCCCTTGCTGCCGATGTAGGCCATGCCGCCGAGAAAGGCGGTCGCGGCGAGCACGCCGAACAGCTGGGCGGCGAAGGGTTTGGGCCAGAGCCGCCAAACGACATAGCCGAGCACGACTGCTGCGACGGCCAGCAGCGCCGCCTCGCCGAGCACGCGGCCGGAAAACCAGTCGGCAACAGCAGCGACGATCACAAGTGCGGTCATTCCCCCTCCAGTTCCCCTCGGGCAGCGCGAATCCCCCTGCTGCGCCCGCCACCGTAGCAGCGGAGCCGATGTCAGGTCGAGACGTGCACTTGACCTCATGCAGGACTACACATACCCTGTGTGTATGCAGGAGCGCGTACAAAAGCCTCAGCGCATGGTGCGCAAGCAGATCCTGATCACGACGGACCAAAGCCGCCGGCTGAAAGCGCGCGCGGTCGAGACCGGCCTGCCGGAGACGGAGCTCGTACGCCGGGGCATCGAGCTGGCCCTGACGGCCGAGCAGAACGATCCCGACGACTGGCGGGACGGCTTGAAGCGGTTTCTGGCCGAAGGAGAACCCCTCGGTCAGGACTTCGCGGAAAGGATGCGCGGGCTCAAACGCGCGGACGCGGCGGCATGGCGCAAACGTCTCGCCCGGACGCGTCGCGCACTGAACGGCGAGTAATGGCCGTCCTGCTCGACACTTGCGTGCTGATAGACCTGCTGCGCCACGATCCGAGAGCAGCCGCTGCCGTGCTCGCAATGCGCGATCGGCCGCGGGTTTGCGCGGCGTCGAGGATGGAGCTGATCGCCGGCGCCAGATCGCAGCGGGAGGAGCGCCGCATCGATACCCTACTGGCGAGGTTCGAGCACGTTCCCATCGACGAGGCCGTCTTCCAGCTCGCCGGGACGCTGCTGCGCCACCACCGCGCCAGCCACGGCCTCGATCCCGTCGATGCCCTGATCACCGCGACCGCCGAGCATCACGGTCTCGATCTGGCGACGCTCAACGTAAAGCACTTCCCGATGATCAAGGGTCTGAAGGCGGCGTATTGATTTTGAGCTATGCCGACTACCCCCGCCCACCCTCCGTCGCCAGCCACGCGCCGCAGCACGCCTTCGCCAGCTCGCGCACCCGCAGAATGTAGCTCTGCCGCTCGGTGACGCTGATCACGCCGCGGGCGTCGAGCAGGTTGAACAGGTGCGAGGCCTTGATGCACTGGTCGTAGGCGGGCAGCGCCAGCAAGTGGCGGTCGTAAGCGATGGGGTTGCCCCCCACCCCCGGCCCCTCCCCGCGAGGGGGAGGGGAGGCCTTGCCGGCTTCCAACAGCGCCTTGCACTCGCTCTCCGCATCCTTGAAGTGGGACAGCAGGATGTCGGTGTTAGCGTGCTCGAAGTTGAAGCGCGAATACTCCTGCTCGGCCTGCAGGAACACATCGCCGTAGGTCAGCTTGCGCGCGTCGGTGCGGCCGTTGAAGTTCAGGTCGAACACGCGGTCGACGCCTTGCACGTACATGGCCAACCGCTCGAGGCCGTAGGTGATCTCGCCCGCGACCGGGCGGCAATCGTAGCCGCCGACCTGCTGGAAGTAGGTGAACTGCGTCACCTCCATGCCGTTGCACCACACCTCCCAGCCGAGGCCCCAGGCCCCGAGCGTCGGGCTCTCCCAGTCGTCCTCGACGAAACGGATGTCATTGACGGCGGTGTCGATGCCGATGGCGTCCAGGCTCTTCAAGTAAAGGTCCAGGATGTCCGGCGGCGACGGCTTCATGATCACCTGGAACTGGTAGTAGTGCTGCATCCGGTTCGGGTTCTCGCCGTAGCGCCCGTCCTTCGGACGCCGCGAGGGTTGCACGTAGGCAGCACTCCAGGGCTTGGGCCCGAGCGCGCGCAGCGTGGTCGCGGGATGGAACGTGCCGGCGCCCACCTCCATGTCGTAGGGTTGCAGCACCACGCAGCCCTGCTGCCCCCAGAATTGCTGCAGCGTCAGGATCAGGTCCTGAAAGCTCTCGCGCGGGCGAAGCTCGCCGGTGAGGGGAGAGGGGGCTTTCTTCGGCATGGGTGCGTCGCGCCTTCGAATGGTGAGCGGCGCACTATACGCAAAAGGCGGGGACTGTCATCCCGCGGGTTGCTACCGCCGCGCGGGCCGGTACGCCTCGGCCTCGGCGTCCCATTCGAGCGCGCCCATCTCTTTGACGCCGGCCTCGGCCGCGGCGCGAGCGGCCTCGGCACGCATCTGCTCCGCCGCTTCCAGGTGCTTGGCGACCTTCCTCGACACCCATTTGTAGCCGGCGAGCAGGCCGGCACCCGCGACGGCGAGAACGATCAACTGCGGCATCGGCTCATTCTCCCTTGTCGGCCTTGTCGGCGAAGACAGGCCCTCAGAGACCGTAGCGCGACCACAGCGCACGTACCTCCAAGGCGGACAATACATCATCCGCGGCCAACAGTGGCGGCATGGTGGCGCCGGTCGCGAATGCCGCGGTCGACAGGCTGGGCGTGCGCATCAGCCGCGAGAGCAGCCCGGTCGGTCCGAGCGGCACCAGCCGGAGCTTGACCTTGTCACCGTAGAGTTCGCGCATGCGGGCGCGCACGTCGGCGATCCCGTCGATCAGTCCGAACTCGAGCGCCGTCCTGGCCGACCAGAACGCGCCCGAGAACAACTCCGCGTCGGGCCCCCGAAGCCGCCCCGCGCGACGCTCCTTGACCACGCCGATGAACACGTCGTGGACGTCGCGCTGCAGCGCCTTCAGCCGCTCGATATCGTCCGGTTTCTCGGGCAGGAACGGGTCCAGCGAGCCCTTGTTGGTTCCAGCGGTGTAGACGCGCCGCTCGATGCCGAGCTTTTCGATCCCCTTGTCGAGGCCGAGGCTAGCCGAGATCACGCCGATCGAGCCGACGATGGACGAGGGATCGGCGTAAACCTCGTCGCCGGCCATCGCGAGATAGTAGCCACCCGACGCCGCCACGTCCTCGCAGAACACGTAGACCTTTTTCTTCTTCTCGTCGGCGAGTTGGCGGATGCGCTTGAAGATCAGGCTAGACTGCGCCGGCGATCCACCGGGCGAATTGATCACGAGCGCCACCGCCGGCAGCTTCGACATCTCGAAAGCGCGCTCGATCGGCCCGGCGAGCGTAGCCAGGGAGAGACCGGGCCTGAGCGGGCTCGCCGTGCCGATGACGCCGGACAATCTGAGGACGGGAATTGTGGGGGCGCGCCGGAAGGGCCACATGCGATGTATCGGTTCCTCTCTGATCGAGCTGTCGGCCGTTGTAGGCGAAGTAGCGGTGAGCGCAAGATTTGCCGCGCCAATGGTCTGCTATTGGTCAGACAGTGGTCAGCGCGGCGGGCCAAGGATGTCGCGCAGCTTGCGCGCCGCGTCCGCCTCCTCCTGCGAGAGCGTGCCCGACGCCTGCGCCTTGGCCACGTACTGCCGGGCCAGATCCATCACCTCGGCCTCGGCCGGATCCACGGCGGCTGCCGACTCGAGCCTCGCGCCACTGCCGAAACCGATCAGGGACAACAGCACGCGCATCAGCCCACCCCGCTCCGGATCGAGACCCGGTCGCGCCGAGGTCCACGGTCCCGATGCGCGGAACGGCACCTCGACCTGGGGCGCCACGAACGTCGAGAACGTGCCGTGATATTCCGCCTGTCTCGCGATCAAACGGGCGCGGCCTTCGGCGACGGCCGCGAATTGGCGTCCGCGCGCCTGAGCCCCGGCCGCGTTGACGACGCCGTTGTCGATCTGGACGTCGGCGGTCAGCGTGTCAACGGGGGTGCGTGCACTGCCGTTGTAGGGCTGCAGCCCAAGCCCACGACGGAAGCCGTCGAAGATGCTGCGCCAGCTGCTGCCGAGATCCCAGCCGACCAGCGCCCCGTTCTGCGCGGCCGCTTTCACCCGCCCGCCGAGCGACGACACGATTGCCTTCTGGCTCGCGCCGGACGCGGTGAGATCGGCCTCGACCGCGGCCTTGCCTGCGAGATAAGGGCTGAGGCCAAGATCGGCGAACATCTGCTCGAACAGAACGCCGTCGGCGTTGAGCTTGGCCTTGAGGCTCGGCACGGGCTTGGTCGCGTCGATCTCGGCCGCGCCGGAGATCTTGCCGCCGTGCGAGGCAACGTCGCGCCCGTCGACCGCGAGCCGGCCGTCCTTGAGCACGGTCTTGAGCTGCGGAACGGCGATCGTCCGCTGTCCGATCCGCACTTCCCCGATCGCGAGGTCGAGGTCGAGATCGGTCGCCTTCAGCCCCGTCAGATCGATCGGCTCCTCGCTCCAACCATTGCCACCGGCGGACGGCGCCTCGGTCGTCGCGGAGCCGCGCGGCGCCTTGCCGTCGAGCCGGTCGATCTCGCCACGCAACGTCTCGGCGAGCGGCACCATTTCGAGCACCTCGAACGGATTGCGCTCTGGCGCGCGCGCGGACGACCGGCCCGGCTGGTCCAACCGCGCCGCCGTCCCACCCGGCGACGGCGACAGCACCGGCGCTGCTGGCCGCGCGGGCAGATAGCGGGTGGCGTCGACCCGGTCGATCGTGAGCTTGCCGCCGATCATCGGCCGCTGTGCGCCCGCCTCTACGGTGAGCGAGCCGCGCGCGGTGGTGTCATCGACCTTGATCCGGGCGTTCCAGAGCTTCAGGCTGGCGATCGTCGCGGAGATCTCCCCCTCGAAATCGGCCGCCTCCAGCCCGCCGTCGAGCGGCGGCTCGACGCCGACCGAGCGGGCCAGCGCCCTCAGGCTCGCGGTGGTTCCCTTGGCCCTGCCGATGAACGAGGCCGCCTGCCCCGGCAAGACGTCGCCCACCATTTCCAGCCGGCCGCGCGACGAGCCGAAGCGGGCCGAGACCGCGCTCTTGGAGCGGTCGAGCAGCGCCTGCATCGATTGCACCCGCGCCTGGGCGTCGATGCGCTCGCCGTTCCAGGTCATGTCCACGGCCGCCTCGAGCGGCTGCGTGAGCGAGGCGAACGCGGTCGTCGCCTCGATCTTCTCCAGCGCGAGACGCTTTCGATCTCCCTTGCCGGTGACGGTGAGACTGGCGTTGCTCACCCCGACTCGGGTGGTGCCGGCCGAAGCCGCATGCGCGGAACCTTCTACACCGGCCGGCGCGACGGCGACATCACCCGCGAAGGACAGGGCGCCCGGGCCGATGCTCGCCGCGTCGAGACCGAGCCAGGCCGCGAGCAGTTCCAACGACGGCACTTCGACCCGGGCCTTGCCGTTCAGCCCTGGCCCCTCGAGGTCGATGACGCCGTCGATCTCGGCGCGACCGGGCGAAGCAGAAAGCGTCATGCTCGCCGGCGACGTCTTGCCCGCCATCAGCGTCTTGAGTGGCGCGAGCCGCGCCTTGCCGGCGACGCGCTCCTTCTCCACTACGGTATCGAACGTCACGTCGACGGGCGCATCGGCGGTCGGCTGCTGCAACCGCAGGCTCACCGCCTCGAGCCGTACCCGCTCGCCCGCACCGGCCTCGGTGAAGACCAGCGTGCCGTTCGAAATCGTGATGTCGCCGAGGCTGACCGGCTCGCCAGCCTCACTGGATTTGCCCGCGATCCCCATGCCCTGCCAGTTGCCCTTGCCGGAAGCGTCGCGGACCAGCTGCAGCGTCGGCGCCTCGACCCGGATGGCGGTCGGCGTGAAGCTCATGAACCCGATCGACCCGTCGATCTCCACGGCCGCAGCACGCAGAAACGCGCGGCCCGGCGTGCCCGGCGGGTTGACGATGGTCACATCCTCGAGCCGCACTTTCGGGGTGGGGAGCAGACGCAGCGATGTCCGCCCCGCGACCTCGATCGGGCGCCCCAGCGTCTCCCGGCCGAACTGGGCGGCTTTCGAATTGACGAGCGACGCGGGCGGACTGATCACCAAGGCCGCGACGGCGGCGATCGTGATCGTGGCAATGAGCGCCAGTGCCTGCCAGACGATGCGCATCGAAGCCCCCCAACTCGAAAGAATGACATCCACCACGGGACAACGTCACGGTGACCGCGGAACCGCGGCCCGCGGACGTGCCGAAGTTGAACACCATTCTACGGGCCAAGACGTGATGAGGCCAGCGAGGACAATCAAGGTCGGCGACGCCGGGGGCCCCTTTACTCTGTCGAGAGCAGGTGAAACACCCCTCACACAATTGCGTTGCGCAGCTCGACCTCGCCCGCCCACAGCCGGCCGAGGTTGTCGAGCATCACGTCGACGACGTTCTCCTCGTAGCGCTGCGTCTCGCCGGCGGTGTGAGGTGTGATCAGCACGTTCGGCATCACCCACAGCGGCGAGGAGGCCGGCAATGGCTCCTCGGCGACGCAATCGAGCGCAGCGCCGGCGATCTGCTTGGCCTGGAGCGCGGCAATTAGCGCCGGCTCGTCGCAGACCCTGCCGCGCGCGACATTCACCAGCACCGCCGACGGCTTCATCGCGGCCAGCGCAGTAGCTCCGATCAGGCCCTCCGTCTCCGGCGTCAACGGGCAGGTCAGCGCGACAAAATCCGCGCGCGCCAGCACGGCTAGAAGCTGGTCCGCGCTCACCATCTCGTCGGCGGCCGGCCCCGGTACCGAAGCGGTCCGCTTGACGCCGATGACGTGCATGCCGAAGGCGCGGGCGAGCGTGCCCAGCCGTGCGCCGATCCGGCCCATGCCGACGATGGCGAGCGCCTTGCCGCCGAGCTCGACCTCGCGCGTGGCAATGTCGGCGATCATGCCGCGCCAGTGCTTGGCGTGCTGGTTGTCGCGGGCGAGATGGAGCTGACGCGCCATGGCGAGGATAAGCGCCATCGCGTGCTGGGACACCGCGCGCTCGTTGACGCCCTGGGCGCTGGCGAGCCTGATGCCACGTCTGGCGAGCTCGGCCTTGGGAAACTGATCGGTGCCCGCGCCGATCGACTGGATGAAGCGCAACCGGGGGGCGAGATCCAAGAGCTCGTCGCGCCATAGCCCCGAGATCACTAGCGCGTCCGCCGTCGGCAGCACCACCTTCAGCGCATCGAGGCCGCGCGCCTCCTCGAACGCGAGCCCGGTCAGCCGCCCCGCGAGCGCATCTCCGAGCCGATAGGCGACATGGGCGAGGACGATCCGCGTGACGTCGCGAGCGGGAAAAGTCGCAGGGCTGCCGCTGGACATGTCAGGCTCCGGGGAGAGTCATGAAAGGATCGGAGAGGGCAGGGTAGGACGGATGGCGGAGCCGGGGAAGGTGGCCCGCCTGCACGACGACCTTACCGCTACCCCCGCGCCCAAAATTCAGGCACAGTCGCGGCCAGCCCGCCACCTGCGCCACGCGAGACCGTCCCACATGAACGCCCCGATCGCGCGCACTCCGGGACTGGCGGACTACGGCCTGCTGCTGCTGCTCGGGGCGATGTGGGGCGCGAGCTTCTTCCTGATCAAGATCGGTGTCGGCAGCGTGCCGCCGCTAACTGTGACTGCGGCCCGGCTGGTGCTGGCCTCGCTGCTGTTGCTGATCCTGGCGCGGATGATGGGCCAGACCCTGCCTTCAGACCCACGCACGCTGGCACTGGTGGCGTTCACCGGCTTCATCGGCAACGCGTTGCCGTTCAGCCTGATCAGCTGGGGTCAGGTCAAGATCGAGAGCGGTTTGTCGGCGATCCTGATGGCGGTGATGCCACTCGTGACCTACCTGCTGGCGCACATCTTCACGCACGAGGAAAAACTCAACCGGTTCAAAGCAATGGGCGTTGCGCTCGGGATCGGCGGCATCGTCGTGCTGATCGGCCCGGCTAAGCTTGCCTCGCTCGGCCAGGAAACGATCCGCCAGTTGGCCGTGGCGGCGGCCGCCGTCTGCTACGGCGTGAATGCGCTGCTGGCGCGGCGATTGTCCGGGCTGCCGCCGCTCGCCCTGGTGGCCGGCTTCATGCTGTCATCGGCAGCGGTGCTGGTGCCGGCGAGCCTGATCGTCGACCAGCCGTGGCTGCTGTCCCCGACGCCGTCCGCAATCGCCGCGATCACCGTGCTCGGACTGCTGCAGACCGCCCTCGGCACCGTGCTGATGATGGTGATCGTGCGCCGGACGGGTGCATCGTTCTTCTCGCAGATCAACTTCCTGGTGCCACTTTTCGGCGTTCTCTGGGGTTTCCTGGTGCTTGCGGAACACCCCTCGGTAAACGCACTGATCGCGCTCGGCATGATCCTGTCAGGCATCGGATTGGCGCGGCAAGGCGCGGCCCGCCGGAGCTGACTGGCATCTCCCCTACCAATTACGGGGGCGCGAGCGTCAAAATGTGCCAATCGTCGCGGGGGCGACGGGTTGAAGCCCCCGAGATCGCATGTTAGAGAGCCGCGCGGAATGCTTGGCGCGGGCTCGTCCCGCCGCCGGCTTCCTTTTGTGTGGACGATCCTTCCCAGATGCGGGCGACGGTGGGGCGCCGTCGGGCCACTGTGGCCCTGAACCCGCGAAAGCGCACGGGACTGACCAACGTGGCAACAGACGATCCCATCCTGGCAAGCGTGGCTGGACGCTATGCGTCGGCCCTGTTCGACCTGGCGAAGGACGAAGGCAAGCTCGCCGACGTGGAGAAGGACATCGTCGCCTTTCAGGCCATGATGACCGAGAGCACGGACCTGCGGCGCATGGTACTGAGCCCTGTGATCTCGTCCGACGATCAATCCAAGGCGATCGTGGCGCTCGCCTCGAAAGCCGGCCTGTCGCCGCTGACGACGAATTTCCTCAAGGTGGTGGCGAAGAACCGCCGCCTGTTCACGCTGACCGACACATTGAAGGCATTTCGCGGCATCCTGGCGCGCCATCGCGGCGAGGTCTCGGCCGATGTCACGTCCGCCATTCCGCTCTCCGAAGGCCAGCTCACTACGCTCAAGGATACGCTGCGCATCGAGGTCGGCAAGGACGTCCAGATCCATACCAAGGTCGATCCGGCCCTGCTGGGCGGTCTCGTCGTCAAGATCGGCAGCCGCATGATCGACAGCTCGCTTCGCACCAAGCTCGACAATCTCAAGACTCGCATGAAAGAGGTCAACTGATGGAAATCCGGGCCGCTGAGATCTCCGCGATCCTCAAGGATCAGATCAAGAATTTCGGCAAGGAGGCTCAGGTCTCCGAAATCGGTCAGGTGCTGTCCGTCGGTGACGGCATCGCGCGCGTCTACGGCCTCGACAACGTCCAGGCGGGCGAGATGGTCGAGTTTCCCGGCGGTGTCCGCGGCATGGCGCTGAACCTCGAGGCCGACAATGTCGGCGTCGTCATCTTCGGCGACGACCGCGCGATCAAGGAAGGCGACACAGTCAAGCGTACAGGCTCGATCGTCGAGGTGCCGATCGGCAAGGGCCTGCTCGGCCGTGTCGTCGACGCACTCGGCAACCCGATCGACGGCAAGGGCCCGATCGTCGCCGAGAAGCGGAGCCGCGTCGACATCAAGGCGCCCGGTATCATCCCGCGCAAGTCGGTGCACGAGCCGATGGCCACCGGCCTCAAGGCGATCGACGCGCTGATCCCGATCGGCCGCGGCCAGCGCGAGCTGATCATCGGCGACCGCCAGACAGGCAAGACCGCCGTCGCGCTCGACACCATCCTCAACCAGAAGCCTTTGAACGCGGGCACCGACGAGGGCCAGAAACTCTACTGCGTCTACGTCGCCGTCGGCCAAAAGCGCTCCACCGTCGCCCAGTTCGTGAAGGTGCTCGAGGAGCAGGGCGCCCTGCAGTACTCGATCGTCGTCGCCGCCACTGCCTCCGATCCCGCGCCGATGCAGTTCCTGGCGCCGTTCGCCGGCTGTACGATGGGCGAGTACTTCCGCGACAACGGCATGCACGCCGTGATCATCTACGACGACCTCTCCAAGCAGGCCGTCGCCTACCGCCAGATGTCGCTGCTGCTGCGCCGCCCGCCGGGCCGCGAAGCTTATCCCGGCGACGTGTTCTATCTCCACTCCCGCCTGCTCGAGCGCGCCGCCAAGATGGGTGACGCCGCGGGCAAGGGCTCGCTGACCGCGCTGCCCGTCATCGAGACGCAGGGCAACGACGTGTCGGCGTTCATCCCGACCAACGTGATCTCGATCACCGACGGGCAGATCTTCCTCGAGACCGACTTGTTCTTCCAGGGCATCCGCCCCGCCGTGAACGTCGGCCTGTCGGTGTCGCGCGTCGGCTCCTCGGCGCAGACCAAGGCGATGAAAAAAGTCGCTGGAAAGATCAAGGGCGAACTCGCCCAGTACCGCGAGATGGCCGCCTTCGCCCAGTTCGGCTCCGATCTCGACGCCGCGACCCAGCGCCTGTTGAACCGCGGCTCGCGCCTGACCGAGTTGCTCAAGCAGGCCCAGTTCTCGCCGCTCAAGATGGAAGAGCAGGTCTGCGTGATCTACGCCGGCGTCAACGGCTACCTCGATCCGATGCCGCTCGACAAGGTGAAGCCGTTCGAGGACGCGCTGCTGAACAATCTGCGCGGCCAGAATGCAGCGATCCTCAACGACATCCGCGACACCAAAGACCTCAGCGACGCCACCGCCGGCAAGCTGAAGACGCTGGTTGAGCAGGTCCAGAGGCAGTTCGTATGATTTGATCGGGGGCGAGAGGTCAGACCCCTCCCCCCGATCATTGCCGTTCAGCACCGACGTTCATTCCAGGGGGCTGCCCCCTCAACGAGGACCCGATGGCCTCACTCAAAGATATGCGCAACCGCATCGCCTCGGTGAAGGCGACGCGCAAGATCACAAAGGCGATGCAGATGGTCGCCGCCGCCAAGCTGCGCCGCGCGCAGGAGGCCGCCCACGCCGCCCGGCCCTACGCCGAGCGGATGGACGCGGTGCTGGCGAATCTCAACAAGCGCATCACCAACAAGGTCGGCGCCTCGCCACTGCTGGTCGGCACCGGGAAGGACGACGTCCACCTGCTGGTGGTGATGACAGCCGAGCGCGGCCTATGCGGTGGTTTCAACTCCAACATCGCCCGCCTCGCCCGCCAGGATGCGAACCGCCTGTTGCGCCAGGGCAAGACGGTCAAGATCTTCTGCGTCGGCCGCAAGGGCGCCGACAATCTGCGCCGTGACCTTGGCCGCAACATCGTCGACCGCGTCGACCTGAAGGCTGTCAAGCAGTTGGCCTTCGTCAATGCCGAGGACATCACCAAAAAGGTCCTCGGAATGTTCGACGCGGGCGAGTTCGACGTCGCCACGCTGTATTTCTCCGAGTTCAAATCGGTGATCGCGCAGAAGCCGACCGCGCTGCAGCTGATCCCGACCAAGCTGCCAGAAGACGCCGCAGCGGGTGCGGGTGAGACGACCAAAGCCGAGGCCGTCTACGAGTACGAGCCCTCCGAGGAGGAGATCCTCGCCGACCTGCTGATGCGCAACCTCTCGACCCAGGTGTTCCGCGGGCTGCTCGAGAACGCAGCGTCCGAGCAGGGCGCGCGCATGTCGGCGATGGACAACGCCACGCGCAACGCCGGCGACATGATCAACAAGCTGACGATCCAATACAATCGCCGTCGCCAGGCGAACATCACAAAAGAGCTCATCGAGAT
>CAMDBL010000148.1 GCA_945889015.1 Devosia equisanguinis | reverse complement strand
GCGGACGTCATCACGGGGGCTGATATGATCCACGGATTTCTCCGCAAGATGATTGCGACGGGCGCGCTTTGCATGGTGTGCACCGGCGGCGCTTCTGCTCAGAACTACGACGGAAACGGTATGCTGCGCTTCGGCGTTTTCGGTGCCGGGGAGTTCTATGATCTCTCCAGTGGAGCCGAGAACAAGTCGATCAGCGGCGGCGCGGTGGGTTTCGCCGCGGGCTACGATCTCGTGTTCGCGCGTCGGATGGTGCTCGGCATAGAGACCGATCTGCAGGTCGGCGATACGACCGGCAGGTTCAGGGTTCTCGACGTCAAGACGCACGCCGACTACATGGCCACACTGCGCGGACGTGTAGGTTTCTATCTGATGCCCGAGCTGCTGGTTTACGGCACCGGCGGTGTGGCATGGGCCGGCCTCGGTGTCGAGGATGTCACGTTCTCGGCCGGTGTGGGCTCCTCGCTCGATGCCAACAAGACCTTGACGGGTTGGGTCGCGGGCGGCGGCATGGAGTACGATTTCCGCGACTACTTCGGAACGATCCTGTTCGCTGAATACCTCGTTGGCGGCTTTGACAGCTGGAAGAACGTGCCGAGCTTCGCCGCCGATCTCGACGCGGACGTGCACACGTTTCGGCTCGGCGTGAAATTTAAGGTCGGTCACGACTACTACGAGGACTATCGCCGCAGCGAGCCGATGAAGTAGCTGCAAACAACGATCCGCGCGTATTCAGCGCCGGCCGGGGTTCCCTGGCCGGCGTTTCCCGTTCCAAGTTTTACCGGGGCGCGGCAGTCCCGCGAATTGTCACGCGGCGTCCGGGCGATTAGGAAAACCCAGTCGAGAGCGAGGTTGGACGATGGGTCGGCTCGAGGGACGCATTGCGGTCGTGACGGGGGCTGCGGCAGGTATCGGTCTGGCGACCGCGCGACGCTTCGCGGCGGAGGGTGCCGTCGTCTGGATCGCGGACGTGGCCGGCGAGGCGGCAGAAGCTGCGGCCGTCGCGATCCGCACCGAGGGCAGGCAGGCGCGCGCAATGGCGGTCGACGTGTCGCGCGGGCAGGACGTGCACGCGCTGTTCCGCCAGGTGGGACAGGCGCACGGACGGATCGACGTCCTGGTCAACAACGCCGGGCTCAATGTGCGCTCGGATTTCCGCCATTTGAGCGATGCCGACTGGGTCAGGATCCGGGAGGTGAACCTCGACGGTGTCATGCGGATCGCGCGCGACGGCTTCGAGCTTCTGAAGGCGTCGGGTTTTGGCGCCCTGGTCAACGTCAGCTCGATCATGGGGCAACGTGGGTTGCGCCAACTCGCGGCTTACTCCGCAACCAAAGGGGCAGTGTCGGCGCTGACGCGGGCGCTCGCGGTGGAGTATGCGCCGTTCGCCATCCGGGTGAACTCGGTCGCTCCCGGCTTCGTCGAGACGGCGCTGACCGGCCGCGTGCTGCGCAATCCGGCGATCGCCAAGGCGCTCGTCGACCAGGCGGCGTTGAAGCGGCTCGGCACGCCCGAGGAGATCGCCGCGGCCGTCTTGTTCCTGGCCTCGGATGACGCCAGCTACGTCACTGGGGCAGAACTCGTGGTGGACGGCGGCATGGCGGCCGGACTCTAGCCCTGATAGCGTATTGAACATCGATTTGTGGAGGACTTGATGAGGCGTGTCAGGAGTGGCCGGTCGGGTGTCGCGGTGCTGGCGGCGATTGCGCTGCTAACCGGTGCCGCTGCCGCTGCCGCTGACACGTGGCAGTCGGTCAAAGGCTATACCGAGGTCCGCTTCAGTTGGGACAACCTGGGGCTGGCGCGGCACTCCGCACGCTTCACCGACGTCGATGCCCAGCTCGAGTTCACACCGACGACGCCCGATCAGGCGAGCGTGGAGGTGCGGATCAAGACGGCGAGCGTGCAGTCGGGGGCTCGCGACTTCGACGATCTGCTGCGCCGACCGGAATTCTTCAACGTGGCAGCACATCCCTACATCCTGTTCAAGAGCACGCGCGTCGAGCCGACCGGCGAGCGGCAAGGGATCGTCGCGGGCGAGTTGACGCTCAACGGCGTCACCAAGGAGGTGGCGCTGGTTGTGACGTGGAATTTCACCGGCGCGCATCCGCTCGCTGCCGTCAATCCGAGCTATCAGGGCATGTGGGTTTCAGGCTTCTCGGCCAAGGCGACGCTGCAACGTAGTGCGTTCGGTTTGAGCCGGGGCCTGCCGCTGGTCTCCGACGAGGTCGAGGTCACCATCGAGAGCGAGTTCGTGCGCAAGGGGGAATAGGCCTCGAGCCGTGCTCCAGCATCGGGGCAGGTCTGCCTGACTTTTGATCATTTCAACCTCGACAGCATCGCCTCCGTCGCCCAATCTGCGGTCCCGCCGCCTCCGGCGCCGCCCCCGCAGGTTGCACTTGTCCCGCCCCGGATCGAACCTTCACTGGCTGCTCGACCATGCTGATTTCCGCCGCCTCTGGGGGATCGGGGCCGGTGTCGGCGTCGGTCGCTGGCTCGAGATGCTGGCGCTGGGCATTTATGTGTTCCAGATCACGGGTTCACCCTCGAAGGTGGCGCTGGTCGCGATCGTGCGCATGCTGCCTTACGCGCTGTTCGGGTTCTTGATCGGTGCGCTCGCCGACTACGTCGATCGAAAGCGGCTGTTGGTCCTGGGTATGGGCGTCGCCGTCGCATCGGCCGGGAGCATGTCCGTGCTCGCCGCCCTTGGCCTTGCCAGCTACGGCTTCGTGCTTTTGGTGACGGCGGCGCTCGGCACGATCTGGGTGATCGACATGCCGGTGCGGCGTCGGCTGTTGGTCGATGCCGTCGGTCCAGACCGGATGCCGGCGGCACTGGGCCTCGACAACTCCACCAACTACGCGATGCGGGCGGCGGGGCCGCTGCTCGGAGGCCTGATCTACCAATGGCTCGGCGTGGAGGGGATCTTCGCCGTCTCCGCGGCGATCTACGCACTCGGACTGTTCCAGGCCTTGCGGCTCGGCGTCCCCGGTGGCGGTCGCGCGCCCGGCACCGCGTTGCCCTCGATCCGTGCGCTGCTGACGCCGCCACCAGGGCTGTTCGCCAATCGGCAATTCCTGATCATGCTGGGCGTGACCGCGGTTTATAATCTGTGGTGCTTTCCCGTTCTCGGCATGGTGCCGGTGATCGCCCAGAAGGATTTTCTGCTCGGCCCAGCCGCGGTCGGAGCATTGTCGGCCTGCGACGGCATCGGCGGCACGCTGGGTGCGCTCGTTGTCGGGCTGACCGCTCGCACGGGCACACTGTTTCGCTACTACTATTTCGGCGTGCTCGGCTTCCTGGCGCTGCTGATGGGAATCGCTACCCATCTGACGGTTGGTCCCACGATCGTCGGACTGCTGTGCATCGGCGTGTGCGCCGCGTGCTTCTCGGCGACGCAGTATGGCCTAGTCTACAGCCTCTCCACGCCCGAGACGCGGGGCCGTGCCACCGGATTCGTGTCATTGTTCATCAGTCTCGCGACCATCGGCCACTTCCATACCGGGCTGATGTTCGACTGGCTCCCGTCGGCGCAGGCGCTGGCCATCATTGCGGCCGAGGGCTTGGCGGTGTCGCTGGTCCTCGGCTGGCTATGGTGGCGGGGTGCCGTGACGCCCCGCCCGTGACCGCGCTCGCCGTTCAAGCCGACGCCTTGAGGGCGCGCTCCTGCTGGGTCGCCTGCCGCTCGAGCTTCAACCGCTCCGCCATCAGGAAAGCCAGCTCCAGCGCCTGGTCGGCGTTGAGGCGGGGATCGCAGTGGGTGTGGTAGCGGTCCGACAGGTTGGCGTCGGTGATCGCGCCAGCGCCGCCGGTGCATTCCGTCACGTTCTGGCCCGTCATCTCGACGTGGATGCCGCCAGCGTGCGTGCCCTCGGCGCGGTGGATCGCGAAGAAGCTGTCCACCTCGTCCAGGATGCGGTCGAACGGCCGTGTCTTGAACCCGCTCGCGGCCGTGATGGTGTTGCCGTGCATGGGATCGCACGACCAGACCACGCTGCGCCCCGCCTTTTTCACAGCGCGGATCAGCATCGGCAGGTGCTTCTCGATCTTGTCGTTGCCGAAGCGGCAGATCAGCGTCAGCCGGCCCGGCTCGTCCTTGGGGTTGAGCAGGTCGATGAGCTTCAAAAGGCCGTCGGGCTCGAGGCTCGGACCGCACTTCAGACCGAGCGGATTCTTGATGCCGCGGCAATACTCGACGTGGGCATGATCGGGCTGGCGGGTGCGGTCGCCGATCCAGATCATGTGGCCGGATGTTGCGTAGTGGTCACCCGACGTCGAATCGAGCCGGGTCAGCGCCTGCTCGAAACCGAGCAGCAGCGCCTCGTGGCTGGTGTAGAAATTCGTCGTCTTGAGCTGCGGCGTGTTCTCGCTGGTGATGCCGCAGGCACGCATGAAGCCAAGCGTCTCGGCGATGCGGTCGGCGAGCTGCTGGTAGCGGTGACCCTGGGGACTGTCCTTGATGAAGCCCATGTTCCACTGATGCACGCGCTCGAGATCGGCATAGCCGCCGGTGGCGAAGGCGCGGATCAGGTTGAGTGTCGCGGCCGACTGCCGGTAGGCCTCGATCTGCCGCTGCGGGTCGGGAATACGCGCGGCCTCGGTGAACTCGGGGCCGTTGATGATGTCGCCTCGATAGCTCGGCAGCTCCTTGCCGTCTTTTTTCTCCATCGGCGAGGAGCGTGGCTTCGCGAACTGTCCGGCGATGCGGCCGACCTTCACCACCGGTGAGCCGCCGGCATACGTCATCACCACGGCCATCTGCAGGAAGACCCGGAAGAAGTCGCGGATATTGTCGGCGCGATGCTCCGCGAAGCTCTCGGCGCAATCGCCGCCCTGCAGCAGGAAGGCATTGCCTGCGGCGACCTCGGCGAGCTGCCGCTTCAGCGCACGGGCCTCGCCTGCGAAGACCAGCGGCGGGAAGGTCGCGAGCTTGGCCTCGACATCGGCGAGCAAAGTGTTATCGGGATACTCGGGCACCTGGAGGATCGGCTTCGATCTCCAGCTGTCGATGGTCCACGTCGCGGGCATCTCAGTCTCCACATCACAAGCGCCGCGTAGCGAGCGCCGGGCTCGGAACACGTCGATCGGGTCTAACGGCGAGTTCCGAAGAACGAGGCGCTTCATACAGCGTTAGTGCGCCCGGTGCCAGCGCCTTGCCAAATTCGGCCGCGGCGGGTGCCGCTGACGCGCGTTGGGGGCCGATCGCGTCGCGATTCGTCGCGATCGGCTGCGCGCCGCATTGGAAGGGACGAATCGGGTACTCCGGTCAGGCTTACCCGGAATCGGGCCGCCGAGCGTTATCATCTCATTGTTGCCTCTTTTCTTACCGAGCTTGACCGAATGACCGACAACAGGCCCTCATTCACGTTCGGTATCGAGGAGGAATACCACCTCGTCGACCTGGATACCCGCAACGTCGCGCCGCGCCCGCCAGCGCTCATGGCGGCGCTCGAACGCGAGGTCGGGGACCGCGTCTCGCCCGAGTTCATGCGCTCCCAGATCGAGGTGGCGACGGGGATCCGCACCTCGTTCAAGAACGCGCGCAAAGAACTGGCGGAGTTACGGCAGGCGGTCGGTCGCGTCGCCCTGCAGCACGGGCTCGCCCCGATCGCGGCGGGCACGCATCCGTTCTCGACGCTGGATTGCACAGGACCGAGCGACAAGGAGCGCTATCGCGGCATCGCCGAGGATCTGGCCGGCGCGAGCCGCCGCCTCGTGGTCTGCGGCATGCACGTCCACGTCGGCATCGAGGACGATGAGACCCGGATCGACCTGATGAACCAGGCCCGTTATTTTTTGCCACATTTGCTGGCGCTGTCGACCTCGTCGCCGTTCTGGCAGGGGGTGGATACCGGCCTCAAGGGTTACCGGCTGGCCGCCTACAATACGATTCCGCGCACCGGCCTCCCCGGCCGGTTCGAGAGCTGGCACGAGTACCAACGGACGGTCGAGGTGCTGGTGCAAGGCGGTGTCATCGAGGACGTGAGCCACATCTGGTGGGATATCCGCCCGTCCGCCAAATTCCAGACACTGGAGCTGCGTGCGCCGGATGTCTGCACGAGGCTCGACGATGCCATTGCCATCGCCGCGCTCTACGTCTCGATCGTGCGGATGCTCTACAGGCTGCGCCGGTCGAACCTGCGCTGGCGCACGTATCCGGTGTTCCTGTTGTCGGAGAACCGCTGGCGGGCGAAGCGCTACGGCGTCAAGGGCAGCCTGCTCGATTTCGGTAAGGGGACGCTGGTGCCGATGGCCGATTTGGTGGACGAGCTGATCGGTCTGACGGCCGAGGATGCCGCTGCGCTGGACTGCACGCGCGAGGTGGCGCACGCCCGCTCGATCGCCGCCGAGGGCAGCAGCGCGGACCGCCAGCTCGCGGTCTACGAGCGAGCGCTGGCAGCGGGCGCCGACCAGCCCGAGGCGCTGCGTTGCGTTGTGGATCATTTGAGGGCCGAGACGCTGCAGGTGTGAGTGAAGGCGCGCCGCCGTTCATCCAATCGAAGGGCCAACCCCGAACTCTCTGGTATTGCAACGCAACATGAGTTAGAAGGCGGGCTTGCACAGGCCCGAGGCCGCAGCAGCGCGGGTCCTCCGGCCGCCGCCGTCATGGCCGCACACATCGAAAAGCTGCCATGACATTCCCGACGACCCATCCCGCCCTCGCGCGCGCCCTTGCCGCCAAGGACTATGCAACTCCGACCGCCGTTCAGCTCGCCGTCCTCGCCGAGGAAGCGAGTGGGCGCGATCTTTTGGTGTCCGCGCAGACCGGCTCTGGAAAGACGGTGGCGTTCGGCCTCGCGATGGCGACGAGCCTGCTCGCCGGCGCCGAGCGTTTCGAGACGGCCGCCGAGCCGCTGGCGCTGATCGTGGCGCCGACGCGGGAGCTGGCGCTGCAGGTGCAACGCGAACTGGCTTGGCTTTACGCCGAGACCGGCGCCCGCGTGGTCACCTGCGTCGGTGGCATGGATGGCCAAGCCGAGGCACGCCAACTCCGCTTCGGTGCTCACATCGTCGTTGGTACGCCCGGCCGCCTCAGGGATCATCTCGAGCGCAGCCGCCTCGACCTCTCCAAGCTCAAGACCGCCGTCCTCGACGAGGCCGACGAGATGCTGGATCTCGGCTTTCGCGAGGATCTCGAGTTCATCCTCGATGCGACGCCGGCCGAGCGGCAGACGCTGCTGTTCTCCGCCACCATGCCGCGCGAGATCGAGACGCTGGCGCGGCGCTATCAGCGCGAGGCGCTCCGTATCGCCACCGTCCGTCGCGACGAGCAGCACGCCGACATCGAGTATCAGGCGATCCGCGTCGCGCCATTCGACATCGAGAACGCCGTCGTCAATGTCCTCAGGTTCTACGAGGTGCGTGCGTCGATCGTGTTCTGTGCCACGCGCGAGGCGGTTAAGCGCATGCATGCCCGTCTCGTCGAGCGGGGCTTCGCGGCGGTGGCGCTGTCGGGCGAGCTGACCCAGAACGAGAGAACGCAGGCGCTGCAGTCGCTGCGTGATGGCCGCGCGCGCGTGCTGGTGGCGACGGATGTCGCAGCCCGCGGCCTCGACCTTCCCGACCTGGCGCTCGTCATTCACGCGGAATTGCCCAACGACGGCGAAACGCTGCTGCATCGATCCGGCCGCACCGGCCGCGCCGGCAAGAAGGGCTTGTGCGTGCTGATCGTCGGCTTCAACCGCCGACGCAAGGCCGAGATGCTGCTCAACGCCGCGCGGATCACCGCCCGGTGGGTCGCCGCGCCGACCCCTGAGGAGATCCGAGCCCGCGACCAGGAACGTTTCCTTGCCGACAGTGTGTTCACGGATGCCGCGACCGAGGAGGAGCAGGCAGCCCTCGCAGTCATCCAGGCCAACCGTACGCCCGAGCAAATCGCGCTCGCGCTGGTCAGGATGCGGACGGCGCAGCTGCCGGCACCCGAGGATCTGGCCAAGGACACCGGCCCGCCGCCGCGCGTCGATCGTTTCGGCGTCGACCGGTATGCGGCCCGGGATTCGGAGCGGTCGGCCCGATGGGAGCGTCCCGATCGTGGGGACCGGCCGGTGTTCGCAGACGGTGCCGCGCCGCGCCGTCCCCGCCGCGAGGACAAGCGTCCGATGGTCTGGTTCCGCCTCAACATCGGCCGGGACAAGAATGCCGATCCGCGCTGGCTGCTGCCGTTGATCTGCAACCAGGGCCGGATCACCAAAGCGGAGATCGGCACCATCCGCATCCAGGACCGCGACACGCGCTTTGAGATCCTGGCCGAGCAGGCCGACGCCTTCGCAGAGGCGGTGCAGAACAACAAGAGCAAGGAAGGCCAGATCAGCCGCGTCGGGGCCTACACCGATGCCGACGATGACGCCGTCGCGAAAGCCATCGCGGCGATCCCGGCAGCGCCGCGGGCGGCAGCAGCCGACAAGCCGAGGAAGCCGCGGACCTGGGACAAGCCGAAGCACGACGATGGCGAGCGCCCCGAGCGCAAGCCCACTGCCGATTTGGCCGCCACGCCGGACGATGCGCCGGTCTCGGCAGCGTCCGCGTCCGAAGGCACCGCCGACGCGACGCCTCTGAAGGCCAAGACCCGGGACAAGCCCCGGGACTTCGATAAGGCGAAGGACTTCGACAAGCCGAGGACCTACGACAAGCCGAAGACCTGGGGCGACAAGCCCAAGTCCTTCGACAAGTCCCAGAGCTTCGACAAGACAAAGTCGTTCGATAAGCCCAAGACCTGGGACAAGCCGAAGCCGTGGGAGAAATCGGGCGAACGGCGCGACCGCAAGCCCGAGGGCGAGCATCGCGCACATGCGCCGCGCTCACGAGACGCGCATTCGGCATCCGCTGCACCGGCAGCGGCCGGGGGCGACCGGCCTCAGCGGAGCTTCGAGCGGAAGCCGGAGCGGTCCGATCGGTGGGATCGCGGCACCAAACCCGGTTCTGCACCGGGTACTGGGCCACGCCCCTATCACGGCAAGTCCGCGTCCGGCGGTGAGGGGCACTCCAGCGAGGGCAAAAAGCCGGCCTGGCGCGATCGTGACAAGTCCGCCGGTGCAGGTGCTCCCGGCAAGAAGCCCTGGACGCCGAAGCCCACGGGCGGCGGCTTTGCCGCCAAATCCGACAAGCCGCGCCCCGCGCAGCGCTATCACGGCGCCAACCAGCCGGGCGGCAAGCCGACCTCGAAGTACGCGCACAAGAAGAGGCAGCGGCCGCCCGCCGCTCAGTAGTGGCCGCGCGCCCCGTACGGCGGCCCGCGACGCGGTGTTCCGCCGCCGGTGGTAGGGCTTGCGGTCGCCTGCGGCCGGGGCTATCGAGGCTAGCGTATCAGAGGGCCGGATTCCGCCGCCCTCCCGAAGGCAGGGGCGACAGCCGTGGCTGAGACCGAGATCCGTCCGTTCAACATCAATTTCGGCCCGCAGCATCCGGCGGCCCACGGCGTGCTTCGCTTGGTGCTGGAACTCGACGGCGAGGTTGTGAACCGCGTCGATCCGCATGTCGGCTTGCTGCATCGCGGCACCGAGAAGCTGCTGGAAACACGGACGTATCTCCAGGATATCGGCTACTTCGACCGGCTCGACTACGTCGCACCGATGAACCAAGAGCATGCCTTCTGCCTCGCGGTCGAGAAGCTGCTGGCGCTGGAAGTTCCAAGGCGCGGCCAGCTGATCCGCGTGCTCTACTCCGAGATCGGCAGGCTGCTGTCGCACCTCCTCAACGTCACCACGCAGGCGATGGACGTCGGCGCCCTCACCCCGCCGCTGTGGGGCTTCGAGGAGCGCGAGAAGCTGATGGTGTTCTACGAGCGCGCCTCGGGCAGCCGCATGCACGCCAAGTATTTCCGTTTCGGCGGCGTGCACCAGGACCTGCCGCCGCAACTGATCGAGGACATCTACAAGTTCTGCGATCCGTTCCTGAAAGTCTGTGACGACATTGAGGGCCTGCTCACCAACAATCGAATCTTCAAGCAGCGCAACGTCGACATCGGCGTGATCTCGCTCGACGACGCGTTTGCCTGGGGCTTCTCGGGCGTGATGGTGCGCGGCTCGGGTGCGGTCTGGGATCTGCGCAAGTCGCAGCCTTACGAGTGCTATGCCGAGATGAATTTCGACATCCCGATCGGCAAGAACGGCGACTGCTACGACCGCTACTGCATCCGCATGCAGGAGATGCGCGAGTCCATCCGCATCATGAAGCAGTGCTGTGAGAAGCTGATGAGTGCGTCCGGTGCGGGGCCGCACGTCGCTCAGGACGGCAAGGTGGTGCCGCCGACGCGGGGCGAGATGAAGCGCTCGATGGAGGCGCTGATCCACCACTTCAAGCTCTACACCGAGGGCGTGCACGTACCTGCGGGCGAGGTCTACGCCTGCGTGGAAGCGCCCAAGGGCGAGTTCGGCGTGTATCTGGTCGCCGACGGCTCGAACAAGCCCTACCGCTGCAAGATCCGCGCTCCGGGCTTCCCGCATCTCGCCGCCATGGACTTCATGAATCGCGGGCACATGCTGGCCGACGTGAGCGCCATCATCGGCTCGCTGGACATCGTGTTCGGCGAGATCGATAGGTGAGGTGCGTTTACCGGCTAGCTCTCGCGGCAGCTCTGCTTTGATTTGCGACAGTTTTGGTAGGAGCTGAGGTTCTATGGCCGGCCAACGGCGCTCGACTCACTCAGCGCAATCGGCCTTCCAATCTGCTATCCTACCCCCATGAACCAGCACGTTCACATCCCCCGGCTGCCACTGGACCAGCAGATGACCGTCCGCGAGTTCCTCGCGTTCACCGAGACGCGGCCCGACAACGAGCGGTGGGAGTTGATCGAGGGGGCGGCGGTCCTGAATGCATCGCCGACGGATTTCCACCAGATCGTCGTGGCCAACATCACCACCTTCCTGATGAACGAGCGGCGGCGCCTCGGGGCGTCCTGGCGCCCGATGCCGGGGGTTGGGACCATCGTGCCGGTGTCGCCGAACAGTCTTCCGCAGCCGGACGTGCTCGTGAAGGCGGGCATGCCGACCGGGTGCCACACGACGGATGACGCGCTCGTCATCTTCGAGGTCCTGTCGCGCTCCAATGCGAAAGCCGATCGCGAATGGCGGCGACGGGTTTACGGCAGCGTGCCCAACTGCCAGCACTACGTCACGGTCACACTGGGACGCATCGAAGTGGTGGTCCACGACCGGAGCGCGGATTGGGTCCCGCAGACACTCGGCGAAAAGGGGGAGGTACTCTTGCTGTCCTGCCTCGGTGTCACGATGCCACTCGAGGCGATCTATCAGGACGTCGTGGTCGGTGCCGCCACGTCGAGGAAGGGCAGCCGCAAAAGGTGACGGGCTTCCTGAGTTTCAGTTCTCTTGCGCAACGGCGTGCGTTTCATGAAAGTTTCGAATGACCACCCTCCCGCCGTGCCCGAAATGCAGCTCCGCCCACACCTACGAGGACGGGGCGCTGCTCGTCTGCCCCGAGTGCGCGCACGAGTGGAGCGCTGCGGCCGCTGCAGCCGATGCGGATGACGACGCCCCGCGGGTGATCAAGGATTCCGCAGGCAACGTGCTCGCCGACGGCGACACCGTGACGGTGATCAAGGATCTCAAGATCAAGGGCTCGTCGACGTCGGTGAAGGTCGGCACCAAGGTCCGCAACATCCGCCTCGTCGACGGCACCGGCGGCCACGACATCGACTGCAAGATCGACGGCATCGGCCCGATGCAGCTCAAGTCCGAGTTCGTGCGCAAGGCCTGACTTGAGCGCGCCGCCACGTCGGCGAGATCTCACGCCGCCCCGCCATTGCCACACTCGTCCGTCTGGCTGGGACGGTGTCACGCTCCGGGGGCAGAATGGGAATTTTCGGCAAGAGCCGCACGACGGTCGGCGCCAGCGAGGCGGAACGGATCGCGCGAGAGACCGCCAGTAGCATCGACGGCAACAGGATCGCCGCCCTCGTTTCGGCGATCGCACTGCTGTTCTCGGCCTACAGTCTTTGGGACACGTCGCTGAAGCAGCCTGACCTGCGCGTGTTCGTGCCGCCGGTGATCCAGTATGCCTCGCCCTACCAGAACACCAACTTCGAGGTGGTCGCGATCCCGGTGACGATCACCAACGAGGGCGCGCGCACCGGCACCGTGCTGTCGATCGAACTCGCCGTCACCGATCCCAGGAGCCGGGAGACGAAGCTGTTCTAC
>CAMDBL010000147.1 GCA_945889015.1 Devosia equisanguinis | reverse complement strand
CGTATCGGTGCTCGATCGCACGATCTCGAAGCTTCGCATCTGCCTTCACCCGCCGAGTGATACCGCCCACGGCAAGCGATCTACCTGATTCGATCATTAGGTCAGCGAGTTACGTAGATGTCGCGGAAATGAAGGCACTGAAGCAGGTGGTCGTTAAACAAGGTGAGTTCTTCCGGCAATTGAAAGTGTTTCGCTCGATCAAACAAATTGAGCTGTAACGATCTCCATCCCGGCTGCGTATGCACGACATGGGCTCGCAATCCTGCGGCCGGGAACCTCAATCGGGCAGACTATACGGCATGTCGTTCGGAAAGCCTTTTGTGCTGGTCGTGCTCGGCACCCTCTTCGCCATGATTGTGGCCGGTACACTGTTGTATAATGGCAGTCGAACTGGCTATGCGCGTGGGGAGATGAATCCCCGTGATCCCAGCTTGACGCTCTCGCGGGCCCAAGAGCTGATTGCCCAGCAATATCCCGTGCCGCAAGCCACACCGCAGACCGTGGCCGCCACAGCGGCAGCCGGCACCGTTGCCCTGTTCGATGTCAGGACGGCGGAGGAGTTCGAGAAAGGACACATCGACGGCGCCGTTCGCGTCGACCCTGGCATGTCCGCCGAGGATTTCTTCGCGACGTTCGGCCGGTTCCGCACCGGCAAGCCGGCCATCTTCTATTGTTCGGTGGGCTATCGGTCGTCGGAACTGGTGGCGCGACTCGTGCCGCACATGAAGACGTCGAGCCCGATCGGCAAGTTCAACCTATCCGGCGGAGCGTTTCGTTGGGTGTACGAGGGGCGAGAGCTCGTCAGCGGACACGAGCCCGGCGAACTGCACCCGTTCAACGTGGAGTGGAGCGAGTTTTTGAGCCGTCTGATGGCGACCAAGACGGCGGTTCAATGATGTCGGCCGAGCGCCCGACCATCGTCGATCGGCCGCGCACCCTCCTTCTGCTGGGCGCTCTCGCCTTCGCCATCGTGTGCCAGTTTGCCCTGGCCCTGACCCTCGGCCCGCTTTCGGGCGAAGAGCGGGCACGGTGGTCCGTGACACTGTTTGTCTGCATCGGGTTGTCGGTATCGACGGCGACCGTCCTGTTTGCCGTCTATCGACTACGCGCACATGCGATCGGCAAAGGCGTGCTCTTGGCGATTATGGCGGCGGGGCTGCTGATGAGGCTCCCGTACTTCGGCGCCGGCCCCATGATCGAGGATGACCATTTTCGCTACCGCCTCGACGGCGCCATAACCGCGCACGGGCTCAACCCCTACAAAGTCGCGCCGAAGACCTTCAGCGAGGGAACGGCGCCGCCGGCCTATGCGGCCGTCGGCGCCGAGGGGCTTTCGACGATCGCTGGGATCAACTTCCCGGAGCTACGCACGATTTACCCGGGCGTTGCGCAGCTGCACTTTGCGGTGGCGTACATCATCAAGCCTTGGAGCCTGGACGGTCTGCGCGCGGTCATTCTGTTTTGTGAGATCGCGACCGCTCTGCTTGGCCTGCGGCTGCTGATTCTGCTCGGCCTGCAGCACCAGTGGCTCGCCTTGCTGTGGTGCAATCCGTTGGCGGCGTTTTCACTGACCGGGCAGGTCCACATCGACGCCGCACTCGGCCCGTTCCTGCTGATTGCCGTTCTCGCGGCCATGCGCACACGTGGCATGCTCGCGGGAGCCGCGATCGGGGCGGCGATCGGCGTCAAGCTGTGGCCTGTCATGCTCGTGCCGATCCTCCTGCGCGCCTTGGATCCCCGTCGGTGGACGCAGATCGCGTTCCTGACAGCTGTCGGCGCCGTCGCCCTCATCGCGTGTGCACCGCTGCTGATCGCAAGTGTCACGGAAAACTCCGGCCTCACCGCCTACGCTGGCGGCTGGCAGATGAATAACATGCCGTACGAATGGGTGTCGTATGCAGCATACCAGCTGACTGACGGGCCGAAGCTCGAGCCTTACCTTCGGGCTGCCGCCGTTCTCATCTGCGCCGGCCTCGCCGTCGGCTTGGCCAGGACGCCCGTCATCGACGGCCGGGACCTCATCAGGCGCCTCGCACTCGTCGCAGCGGCGGTGTTCTACCTCTCACCGGCTCAGTTTCCTTGGTATGCGTCCTGGTTCCTGCCCTTCGCGGCTTTAACGCGGAACTGGGCGCTGCTCGTGGCGACGGCGGCTCTGCCGAGCTACTTCCTGTTCTTTCCGTTGGCTGGCACGGCGAACGGTGACCTCTTCCCGTTCTGGCTCTCGGGTCTCCACCTGCTGCCGGTCATCGCGGTTTTGCTCGCGCAGCGTCCGTGGCGGATCCTTCCCCGATGAGCCTTGGCGCGCATACGATCGGCGTGGTCATCCCCACCCGAAACGAAGCAGCCGCCTTGCCGCGCGTCCTGCAGGCGATGCCGGAGTTCGTCGATACCGTCGCCGTCGGCGACTATGCATCGACCGACGGAACCCCCGCCATCGCTCGACGACTTGGAGCGGTCGTCGTCGAAGTCACGGGACCGGGCTACGGCCGCGCCTGCCTGGCAGCGATCGCAGCCTTGCCGCCGGTCGACATCATCGTGTTTGTCGACGGCGACGCCGCCGATGACCTTAGCGCCATGCGCGCGTTGGTGATGCCCATCATCGAGGGACACGCCGACTTCACCCTCGGGTCCCGTGTTCTCGGTCAGCGCGAGCGGGGCGCATTGACGCCGCAGCAGGTTTTCGGAAACTGGCTCGCCTGCACATTGATCCGAATGCGCTGGGGCGTGCGCTACACGGACTTGGGGCCGTTTCGCGCCATCTCGACGGCAGCGCTACGAACATTGAACATGGCTGACCTCAATTATGGCTGGACCGTCGAGATGCAGGTCAAAGCCGCAGACCGCGGATTGCGCACGCTGGAGTTGCCTGCCGACTATCGGCGCCGCATCGGAGTCTCGAAGGTGTCGGGAACGATCTCGGGAACCGTCAAAGCGGGCGTCAAAATTCTCTGGGTAATAGGGCGTGAGGCATGGAACCGACGCCGGAGCAGGTCGATATGAGCACCTTGCTCGCGCCCATCGGATTCGGCCTGATGTGCAAGCCGCCCCGCCCCGGGATCAGCAAGACGCGGCTCGCCGCCGACATCGGCGCTGAAGCGGCCGCAAAGCTTTCGGCGGCGTTCCTCGCGGATTGCGCGCACGTTGCGTCGTCCGCGGCGACCCGATCCTCACTCATGCTCACCGCCTTCTATAAGCCGGAGGATGCCGCAAAAGAACTCGCTGAAATCCTAGGTCCCAGCTGGCCGCTCGAGTTCGCAGATGCGGCCTCCCTCGGTATGATCATGCGAGATATCATGGAACGTCTGCTTACCAAATGCCCTGCGGGCGCGATGTTGATGGGTGCGGACATCCCGATGATCGACGCAGACGTGATCGATTGCGCGGCAGACCGCCTCCGCAATGGTGATGAACGCAGCATCGTCATCGCGCCCAGCGCCGATGGCGGCTATTGTCTCATCGGCGTACGAACGATCGGTGCTGCGGCACCGCTGCTTGAAGACATGGCTTGGAGTACACCGCGCGTGCTCGAGGAAACCCTGAGGCGCGCCCGCGCCGAAGGTCTACACGTCACGCTGCTCGATACGCAGCGCGATGTCGACGACCTAAAGGACTTGCACTGGCTTCGCCACGCGATCGCCTCCCAGCCCGAATGCGCGAGCGCGAGCGCGAGCGCGACACGCAAGGTATTGGCACAGCTAGCGTTACCCCAACGGTAGTTGACCCATTCCGTGATCGGCGCAAGGCGATCGGGCCATTCAAGACTCCGGCAAGGCCAGCCCACAACGCGGATGGGCGCACGGTGCCAGTGCGAATTGACATAGAATTTACCGGAACTGCGACTGGCGCTCGCTTACTGTACGTAGGCCACACCAGCCAAGCGAGCGCGTATGTCCCCGCTGTTATCCACCTCATTGCTGTCGCGTCGTCACTTGCTTGCTGGCGGCCTGATCGGCGCGGCCTGCACACAGCTTCCGATCAGCGCCCTGTCCAACACGCGCCAGCCTCAGCTCTATTACTCCGACTACTTCTCGTTCGTCGGCCGTGACGACCAGGGCTATGTCTACTTGGCCCACGACAACAACCGTGGTCGTACCGGCGACGATCACCACGCCGACCACTGGATCGCCATGTACGACGATGCGACGGGGTGGGTCGACGTGAAGGGGTCTGCGCACTATCCTAATACGGATAAAGTTCTGGATACCATTCCTGACTCACAGTTCTTCCAGTTCAAGGGCAGGTCGACAGCCGGCATCGAACTCGCAAGCACGCAGAACGCGATGCGCTGGACGGTCGGCGCCCTGTCACCAGTCTTGAAGCGCGAGAATGCCGACGGAATCTTCTGGATCGGCGCAGCGCCGTCGACGCTCGAATGGAAGGGCAGGATCCTTCAGGGGCGGGTGCTGTTCGAATACCTCCAGCGCCACAACTGGAACCGCTTCACCGCCGGCTTTGGCGGTGGCGCCTTTCAGAACTTCAACGGTCTGTACTTGATGACCGCAGACGGAAAGGACTTCTATGTCCATTTCCACGAGCGCAAGGGCGGCTCGGATCTGACGGGCAAACTCGTGGGCTGCGCCACCTGGAGCATGCCGGCGCCGGTCGAGAATCTCGACTTCCAGATCACCGAGACAGCGGCGATCCCTTATCGCACCACCTATCGCTGGCCGATTGCGTGGCGCGTCGGCTTCGAGCATGGCGGCAGGCGCTGGCTGCTCGAGCTCGTCACGGCAGAACGGCGACTGCAAGCCGACTGGAGCACGGGTGGCTTCGCCATGTCGGTCGTCAGCGGGGCGATTTCTGCTGTCGACGGCAGCGCGCGCATGGCGGTCGTCGGCTGGGGCGAGTTGATCATTTGAAGAATTCGACACCTGTCGCGATCAGACATGCCTCCGCGCGTCGCATCGAGGTCCGCTCCTCCGTCGACGACTGCCGCGAACGAAAACGAAACGTCGTCCCAACTGCCGGCAGCAATTGGCCGAAGCCGCGACGTCTCTACGAACTCGTCGAGAAGGGCCTTGCCCCGTTGGACGATGTGCTGAAAAGCAGGATCGCGGCGCTGCAGACCAGCCGCGAGATCGCCCTTGCGGCACTCGATCGCGCCAGATCGGCCTCACGCCCGCCTCACGACATCAGCCCCGCCACCGTCGACCGGTTCGCCCGCGCCATGCGCGACAAGCTGTCGACAGGCGACTTACCATGCCGCAAAGCCCACATCCGCTCGATCGTCGGTCGCATAGAGTTGGACGATAAATGCAACCGGATCGGTTCGGAAAGACGTGCTGGAGCAGGCCGTTTTGGCAGCGGATGGCGGCGCCTCGCCCGTGGTTCAGAATGTTGTTGCGAAATGGCGCGCCCGGCAGGGCTCGAACCTGCGACCCCGCGCTTAGAAGGCGCGTGCTCTATCCAGCTGAGCTACGGGCGCTCGCGGCCGGCACGATAGCCGACGAGAGCCGGGCTGGGAACCCGGCTGTGAGACTGAGCTTTCGACGGTATAGGGGGCCGGGACTGCGCCCCCTCGAGCGGGCCTCAGTGGGTCCAGGAGCCGATACGGCCGAACTTGAAGTTGTCGGCGTAGGACTTCTTGACCACCTTGCGCGGCTTCGGCTCCAGGATCGTGTAGCCGAGCCCGCGCCGCTCGGCGTAGGCTACAGCCTCTTCGCGCGTGCCGAACTCGAGCCTGACCTGCGCCTGGGTGTCGCGCGAGCTGGTCCAGCCCATCAGCGGGTCGATCTCGCGCGGTGCCGCCGGCTCGAACTCCAACACCCACTCCTTGCTGCGCCCGCGCCCGGACTGCATCGCGTTCTTGGCAGGCTGGAAGATGCGTGCGGCCATCGTCGTTCCTCGGCTGGCAATGATGGCGTCTTATCACAGGAACCGCGCGGGTCTGGCAACCCTGCCGATTGTCGCTTCCCCGTGCGAGCGGATCACGCGTTCCAGCCAGGGACATGGGGCATTCTGGGACACATGCCGGGACAATCGCGTCGTCCCGATTCTGGATGATCGAGACGGGCCACTCAGTTGGCGAAAGCGCCCGCGACATCCATGAATTGCTGAAGCACCGTACCGCCGATCTCGAAGGTGGCGGCCAGGATGACGATGCTGATCATCGAAGCGATGGCCGCGTACTCGATCACCGTCGCTCCGGAGTTGTTGCGCAGGAAGCTGGCGATGAGCGCTTTCATGTCACAGTTCCCTCGACGTCGGCGGGTCACGGCCCCTGCCGGTATCAACCACTGTTGCTGGCTCTGCTGGAAACGTGCCAAACGCCGGCCCCGCCAACAGGACTGGTCGCGATTGCCGCTGCGACCCGGACACCCTTCATGTCCACCCCTCGATCCCCTATACTGGGGCCGCAATCTTCAGGCCGCCACACGCGCCGCAGAAGGGGAGAGGAACCATCATGAAGCGCCGGACATTCCTGAAAGTGGCGGGCCTCAAAGGGGCAGCCGTCGCAAGCGCGGTCACCAGCGTCGCCGCACCAGCGATCGCCCAGTCGAGCCCGGAAATCCGTTGGCGGCTGACCTCGAGCTTCCCCAAGTCGCTCGACACCATCTTCGGTACGGCCCAGACCTTCGCCCGATATGTTGCAGAGGCGACCGACAACAAGTTCCAGATCCAGACCTTCGGCGGCGGCGAGCTGATCCCGGGGCTGCAGGCCCTCGACGCGGTCTCCAACGGCTCAATCGAGATGGCGCAGACGCCGCTCTATTTCTACATCGGAAAGGAGCCGACGTTCGCGTATGCCACCGGCGTCGCCTTCGGCATGAACCACCGCCACCAGCACTCCTGGTGGAACTTCGGCGGTGGCGCCGCGATCATCAACGAGGCGCTGGCGCCGATGAAGACGCACGCCATCCTGTGCGGCAACTCGGGAACCCAGATGGGCGGCTGGTTCCGCAAGGAGATCAAGACCGTCGACGATCTCAAAGGCCTGAAGTTCCGCATCGGCGGCCTCGGCGGCCACATCCTCGCTCGTCTCGGCGTGGTGCCCCAGCAGCTCGCCGGCGGTGACGTCTATCCCGCGCTCGAGAAGGGCACCATCGACGCCACCGAATTCGTCGGCCCCTACGACGACGAGAAGCTCGGCTTCCACAAGATCGCCAAGCACTACTACTACCCGGGGTTCTGGGAGGGCGGCGCGATGCTGCACATGGTCGTGGGGCAGGAGAAATGGGCGAGCCTGCCCAAGCACTACCAGGCGATCGTCAACAACGCGGCGGCAGCGGCCGGCACGTGGATGCTGGAGAAGTACGACAGCGTCAACCCGGCCGCGCTGAAGCGACTGATCGCGGGCGGCGCCGAGCTGAAGGCCTTCCCGCAGCCGGTGATGGAGGCCTGCTACAAGGCGACCCAGGACCACCTCAGCGAGCTCGCTGCAAAGAGCGCGCTCTTCAGGAAGGCCAAGGACAGCCACGACGCCTACATGAAGGAGACGATGTTCTATACGCAGATCGCGGAGAATTTCTACGACAACTGGCTGCTCGCCCAGATGCGCAAGGGCTAGAAGGAACATCGCCCCTCACGAGAAAGAAACCCCGGGCATCCCCGGGGTCGCTATGCCCGCCAAAGTTGAAGGCCCTCAAACTTCCAGGCGGGCCAGCGCCGCCGACCACTTCCTGATACCGGCCTCGAGTTCGGCCTTGCGGGTCCGGGCTTCCTCGACGGCCTCGGGCTTGGCCTTCTCGACGAATGCGGGATTGGAGAGCTTGGCGTCCATCTTGGCGAGATCGGACTGAGCCGCCGCGATTTCCTTCTGCAGCCGGGCCTTCTCCGCGCCCATGTCGATGATGCCTTCCAGCGGCAACGCGGCCGTGGTCTCTCCCACCACAACGATGGCGGACGACTTCGGCGCAGTTTTGGCGTGTGTGATGCTGTCGGCGCGGGCGAGGCGCTTGATCGTGTCCTCGTGCGTCTCGGCCCAGCCCCGGGTCTGCTTGTCGGCGCCGACCAGCACCAGCGGGATCTTGGCCCCGGCAGGTACGTCCATCTCGTTGCGGGTCGAGCGGATCTCCGAGATCAGACGAACAACCCAGCCGATCTCGGCGTCCGCCGGCGCGTTGGCGAGGCCCTCGAGCTGCGGCCACGGCGCGAGCGCCAGTAGCGAACGGCGCTTCTCTCCGTACTCGACCATATGCGCCCACAGCTCTTCGGTGATGAAGGGCATGAACGGGTGCAGGAGCTTGAGGATCTGGTCGAGCGCCCAGGCGGTCGTCGCCCGAGTCTCGGCCTTCGCAGCCTCGTCGTCGCCCATCAGGATGGGTTTGGTCAGCTCCAGGTACCAGTCGCAGAACGTGCCCCATACGAACTCGTAGACGGCGCTGGCCGCGTCGTTGAACTTGTAGGTTTCGATGCCCTCGGACACGGCCTTGGCCGCCCGCTCGGTCTCGCCCGCGATCCATTTGTTGACGATCTGCTTGACCGCCTTGGGATCGAACTCGCGCTGGCGCACGCACTCGTTCTGCTCGGCGAAGCGCGAGGCGTTCCAGACCTTGGTCGCGAAGTTGCGATAGCCCTTGATGCGCTCGACGGAGAACTTCACGTCCGAGCCCTGCGCCGCCATCGCCGCCATCGTGAAGCGCAGCGCGTCGGCGCCGAACGCGTCGAAGCCGTTCGGGTAGTCCTTCCGCGTCTCCTGCGCGATCTTCTTGGCGTCCTCGGGCTTCATCAGGCCGCTGGTGCGCTTGGTGATCAGCGCCTCGAGACCGATTCCGTCCATCAAGTCGATCGGGTCGATGACGTTGCCCTTCGACTTCGACATCTTCTGGCCCTTCTCGTCGCGGACGAGGCCGTGGATGTAGACGTCATGGAACGGCACCGTCTCGCTGGACGGAGCGCCAGGGCGCTCTTTTGGCATGAAGTGACAACCCATCATCATCATGCGGGCGACCCAGAAGAAGATGATGTCAAAGCCGGTGACGAGCACAGAGGTGGGGTAGTAGCGCGCCAGCTCCTTCGTCTGCTCCGGCCAGCCGAGCGTGGAGAACGGCCAGAGCGCGGACGAGAACCAGGTGTCGAGGACGTCGGGGTCGCGGGTCAGCACGATCTCCCCTACCCCTTGCGGGGAGGGGGCGGTGGTGGGGGTAATCCCGACAGCCGCGGATCTGCCATCCCCCCCTCCCCGACCCTCCCCCGCGAGGGGGGAGGGGGACTGCGCATAGTGCGCCTTGGCCTGAGCTTTCGCCCCGGCTTCGTCCATAGCAACGAACACGTGCCCGTCCGGCCCATACCACGCGGGGATTTGATGGCCCCACCAGAGTTGGCGGGAGATGCACCAAGGCTGGATGTTGTCGAGCCAGCGGAAGTAGTCGTTGGCGAAACGCTCCGGGACAAACTTGGTCTTGCCGCCGCGCACGGCGGCAAGCGCGGGCTTGGCCAGCTCCGCCGCGTTAACGTACCACTGGTCCGTCAGCCACGGCTCCACCGGCACGCCGGAGCGGTCGCCGTGCGGCACTGTGTGGGCCGTCGGCTCGATCTTCAGCACGAGACCCAACGCATCGAGATCGGCGATCACCATCTTTCGCGCCTCGAAGCGGTCCATGCCCCGATAAGCCTCGGGCGCATTCTCGTTGATGCGCGCGAAGGCGTCGAAGGTGTTGATCGGGGCTGCGAGCTTGTCGGCATGCCGCTTGCCGACCTCGAAGTCGTTGAAGTCGTGCGCCGGCGTGATCTTGACCGCGCCGGTGCCCTTCTCGGGGTCGGCATACTCATCGCCAACGACCGGAATCGCGCGGTTCGCGAGCGGCAGCAGCACGCGCTTGCCGATCAGGCCCTTGTACTTGGACTTCTCGTGGCTCGGATGCACCGCCACGGCGGTGTCGCCCAGCATCGTCTCGGGTCGCGTGGTCGCGACCGTGATGACCGTCGACGGATCATCCGGGTTGTATACAGCTCCTTCCAGCGGATAGTTGAAGTAGTACATGTGGCCGCTCGGATCGCGGTCGAGCAGCTTGCCCAACGCGACGTGGTTCAGGGCGACCGGATTGCCCGCCTTGTCCTTCTCGCCGCGCGCCCACTTGAACGAGCCCTTCTTCTCGACCTGCTCCACCTCCAGGTCCGAGATCGCGCTCTGGAACTTCGGGTCCCAGTTGACGAGGCGCTTGTCCTTGTAGATCAGCCCCTTCTTGTGCAGCTCGACGAACACCTTGAGCACGGCCTTCGACAGACCCTCGTCCATCGTGAAGCGCTCGCGGCTCCAGTCGCAGGAGGCGCCGAGCCGCTTCAGCTGGCCGATGATGGTGCCGCCGGACTCTTCCTTCCACTTCCAGACCGTCTCGACGAACTTGTCGCGGCCCATCGCGCGGCGGTCGGGCTGCTGGCGCTCGGCGAGCTGGCGCTCCACCACCATCTGCGTGGCGATGCCTGCGTGATCCGTGCCCGGCTGCCACAGCACGTCCTTGCCGCGCATGCGCTCGAACCGGCAGAGAATGTCCTGCAGCGTGTTGTTGAGCGCGTGCCCCATATGCAGGGAGCCCGTCACGTTCGGTGGCGGAATGACGATGCAATAGGTCTCGGCGTCATCCTTGCCGCGATTGGTGCGGCCGCACTTGAAGGCTTCCGCCGCCTCCCAGGCCTTGTGAATGCGGGCCTCGATGTCGGAGGGCTGATAGGTTTTCTCGAGCATGGCTCAGGGTGCCGTTCGGCTTTCCAAATATGAAGGGTGGACGGTTCTTGCCCCCCGCATCCCCCGCTGTCAATCCAACCGGCTCGATCAGCCGCGATGTCGGATCAGCGACGAGGGCCAAAACAAATCGGGGCGCACCTTGCGCCCCGAAAAAAGCTCCATCCAGGCAGGGCAATCCTGGCACTACTTCCCGGCGGGCTTGACGATGCTCGCCATCTCGACCCGCATCGCCTTCTCGACGATCCGCGGCATGTTGTTGTCGAGCCACTCGCGCAGCATCGGACGCAGCAACTCAGCCACGGTATCCTCCATCGTCCGCGCCGCCGGAGCGGCAGCGGGAGCCGAAGGTCCGCTCGCTAATCCTGCCACCCCGATTGCAGGGCCTGAAGCAATGGCTGGCTCAGAAGCGGCAGCAACGACCGGCTCCGCAGTGGCGGCCGGTGAGTTCTCTATAGGTCCTTTGCCTGCATCCTTGGTGGCGACGACCGGGGCATCGGCTACGACGACGGCCACCTCACGAGGGGCCTCCGGCTTCGTCGCGATCAACGGAGCCTCGATCACCGGCTCCACGACGGACTTAGCCGCGGCATCGAGCACTGGAGCATCGAATGTCCCGACGTCAGCATGCGTTTCTGCGACGGGGACCGCGGCCTCGACCACCTGCTGGGCAGACACGACTGGGGCGGACACGACCGGTGCGGAGGTAACGTCAGCCTTCACTGGCGCGGCAGGGCCGGCGACGGCGAGGCCAGCAGCCAGAGCATCGAGAGCCGACGCGGCAGCCTTGCTCGCGGCATCACGTGCGGCTGCCTTGATCGCCGCCTCCTTGGCGGCAGTGAGCGAAACCTCACTCGGAGCGGGCGCAGACTGCGGTGCAGGCGGGGGGGCCTGGACAGCGACGCGGGCGGCGAGCGAACGCGCCAAAGAGGCAGCGTCGTCCGAACGATCCACGGGCGGCGTAGTTGCAGCGGGAGGACGCGGCGTCGGCATGATGGCCTCGGCCACCGCCGCCGGAACCAGTGGCGGACGCTGCAAACCCGCGTCGGGACGCGGCGCCGGCCGGGGGAAACGCCAGCCGGGCTTCTCGGCGGCCGCAGCGGCCGGAAGTCCCGTCGTCGAAAGTCCATTCAGCGGAACACCGACAGCACCGGACATGGGTGCAGGCCCTGGACGCGACTGCAGAGCCGGAGCCGCACCAGAAGCGGGAGCCGCCGGCAGCGGCGAAGGATCGACCAGATCGGCCAGATCTTCCTCGAGCAGCAGATGGTTCAAAGCGTTCTGGTCCTCTTTGCTGGCGCGCGGCAGCTCGGTTGGACGAGGCGATGCCGGCGTGGGCACAACAGACGCTGAACTGGAAACCGGGGGAGCACCGGCCGAAACCGGGCTCTTGGGCGCCGCTGTCGTCGCGGGCTGCGGTTGCACCGGATTGGCATGAAAAGCCGGCGCCGGTGGCCCCCGCTTCGGCTCCGGAATGGAAACACCCGCAGCGGGTGATTTGGTGCCGGCAGGCTCCTCGGCGATGATCTTGCGGATCGACGCGAGAATTTCGTCCATGCTCGGCTCGGACACCTTTTCCGCCTGTGACATAATCCAAACCCTCCACGCACCCGCCATTGCCGCCCGCGGCCTCGACGTCGCCCGTACACACGGAACACCGTCGAATAGCCCAACACCGAAACGTTCGCTCCCTTAGCGATAAAGGAACCAAGGCTCCGGAACAGACTCAGCGCCCAGCTCTTAGGTTAGAGTCTGGGCGCCGTTATGGCGAGCAGTGTCGGAACAATCAACAGACCTATTTCGAGGCCTTCTTGTACACCGGCGCGTCCTTCGTGGAACCCGGCCCACGCTCGACGTGAGTGGGCCAAGCCTCCATCCTCTCGTGGCGACCATCCGCATGCGTGATGCTGATGCC
>CAMDBL010000146.1 GCA_945889015.1 Devosia equisanguinis | reverse complement strand
GGAACTCAGCGCTCAAGTCCGGCGAGATCACCAGCGTCAGCAGGTAGAACAGCTTCAGGAATGGGACCAGCAGCGAGAACGCGAACAGCACGCAGCACAGGAAGATCTCCTCGTTCTGGTAGAGCGCCCAGATGATCGTCACGATCGAGTGCTCTCGTGTCCAGACATAGACGGTGGTGAAACGGATTACCGGCATGTAGACGCCGAGCGCGAAGCAGACCGTCGCGACGATGATCAGGAAGCTCAGGATGAAATTGCGGAAGGTGGAGCCCATTCTCGCGACGGGTGGCGGTGCACCGGCGGGTTCTGGGACGCCGCCGTGCGGCGTGATCGCTCCGTCCGTCCGGAGCCAGGCATAGGAGAGAATCATCAGCACCACGGCGGCGGTGAAGAAGTAGACGCCGTAAAGGCTCGCCGCGTCGTAGATGCCCTGGCTCTTGATGAAGAAGATCGTCAGCGCCAGCACCAGCACGTCGTGCATCGACCATTTGCCGAGCCATTCTAGTGCTCTGAGGCGCTTGGCCTGCCGCGTGATCTCGCTCGCGGGCAGCGTCGATACCAGCAGCAGGTACAGCAGCTTCACGACGGGGAACACGATCGAGAAGATCAGGATCGTGAAGCCGAGGAACGTCTGTCCGTCCTTCAGCAGCACCTGGACGGTGTCGAGCAGTGAATGCTCGGTGGTCCAGAACACGTATTTGGTGAGCCGGATGATGGGCTGGCTGATGCCGAGCGCCAGGCAGACGCTGGCGCCCAGGATCGCGAGGCTCAACAGAAATCGGCGCCCGCCGAGCCGCATGCGGCCTGCTCCCGCTGCTACGGCCCCTCCCCCGGAGTCCGCGCCGCCGGCCGCCGCGGCGCGTCGCACAACAGGGAGGTCAGCTCGGCGGCGAAAATGGGGCGAGAGCGGCAGCAGGCCGTCGACAATCGGCGGTGGCCGGCTGCCTCGACGTCACGCCTGCTTCGTTTCCTTGTCGTGCGGCACACCCTTCTCGTCGAGAAGCTGCTGCAACTCGCCTTCCTGGAACATCTCGCGGATGATGTCGCAGCCGCCGACGAACTCGCCCTTGACGTAGAGCTGAGGGATCGTCGGCCAGTTGGTGAAGGTCTTGATGCCGTCGCGGATGCCCATGTCCTCGAGCACGTTGACGTCCTTGAAGTCGACGCCGAGGTGGTCGAGAATCTGGTTCACCTGGCTCGAGAACCCGCACTGCGGGAAGCCTTTGGTGCCCTTCATGAACAGCACGACGTCGTTGGCCGCGATCTGCTTGCGGATCCAGTCGTAGACAGCCTGCTCGCTCATTTGAGATCCTTTGCTCAGTCCGAGACGTGACTAGGGACGGGGCGTGCCCGTTGCCGGCCAGATGTGGCCCCGCCGGCTCGGGGTGTCAATCGTTCCCCGAGTGCCGCGCTCAAGTTTTAGGGGCAGCCGTGGTCAGCGCCAGGGCGTGCAGCGCATCCCCCATGCGGCCCTGGAGGGCGTCGTAGACGATCTTGTGCTGCTGCACGCGCGTCTTGCCCTTGAAGCTCGCCGAGACGACATGGGCGGCGTAGTGATCGCCGTCGCCGGCGAGGTCGCGGATCTCGATCTCCGCGTCCGGCAGCGCCGCCCTGATCAACCGCTCGATATCGCCTGCATCCATCGCCATCGCGTGCAATCTCCTCGCCTGCTTAGTGTACGCGCGTGCCGGGCTCGCGGATCCGTCCGGTGGCGCGGCGCTCGTCCGCCTCCGACAGCCGGCCTTCGATCGACGTGAGCCGCGACTGCACGGTGCCGAGAGTGGTGTCGATGCGCTCCAGCGTGTCGCGCAACTTCGCGAGCTCCGCCATCAGCACGCTGCTCGTGCTTTTCGTCATATCAGCGGTACTCCTACACATCCGCGGCAATACATCAAAGTCAGGCGCGACGGCGCCGTTATGTTCATCCGTACTGTAGGGGGTGGCGCGCCCGATGAAAATGGGGACCGGCAGATTTAGTGAGCGGGGGGCTGGCGCTGCTTCACGCCGAGAAGCACGACGTGAACCTCTCTGGCGTCATGCCGGCGCAGGCCAGCACCCACGAACCGGTCGAGGTTGCTCGCCTCACAGCTCCCCTTTCATATACCCCGGCAACCAGCCCTCGTGGGTCGCGCGCAGATCGTTAAGGGTCAGGGGCGGCTCGCCGGCGAGGTTGATCGCACGGGTGCCGACGCGGGCGACGATGCGGGCGTGCAGGCCCAGGAGACGCGCGCGCTCGGCGACGGTCTCGGCCTGTTCGGGCGGCACGGCGACGAGATAGCGGCCCTGGTCCTCGCCGAACCAGATCGCGTGCGGGGGGAGCTTGCCGACGTAAGGGTAGAGCTCGAGCCCGCGCCCCTGGCCCTCGGCGGCGGCCAGCGCCATCTCCGCGAGCGCCACCAGCAAGCCGCCGTCGGAAACGTCGTGCACCGTGTCGGCGATTCCCTCGCGGATCAGCGCCGTGACGAGGCGGCCGGCCTTCAGCTCGGCCTCGAGATCGACCGGCGGCGGGGCGCCCTCGAGCTTGCCGCCGACGATCTGCTGGTAGAGCGTCTGGCCGAGCCAGCCTTTCTCCTCGCCGATGGCGATGATCAGGTCGCCCTCGCGCTTCAGGCCGATCGAGGCCATCCGTGCGATGTCGGGAACGAGACCGACGCCGCCGATCGCGGGTGTCGGAGGAATGCCGACGCTGTTGGTCTCGTTGTAGAGCGAGACGTTGCCGGAGACGACGGGGTAGTCGAGCGCGGTGCACGCCTCGCCCATGCCCTTCACCGCGCCCACGAACTGGCCCATCACCTCGGGCCGCTCGGGATTGCCGAAGTTCATGTTGTCGGTGATCGCGATCGGATCGGCGCCGACCGCGATCAGATTGCGCCAGGTCTCGACCACGGCCTGCTTGGTACCCATCTCCGGGTCGGCAGCGACGTAGCGGGGCGTCACGTCGCAGGTGGCCGCGATCCCCTTCCGGGTGCCGTGCACGCGCACCACGGCCGCGTCGCCGCCGGGACGCTGCACGGTGTCGCCCATCACCATGTGGTCGTACTGCTCATAGATCCAGCGGCGCGAGCAGAGTTGCGGTGTGGCCATCATTTGCTTCAGCGCGCCGAGGATACCGTTGCCGGGCGCGGGCACCCACTCCGGCAGGATCGGCTTGGGCGGGGCCTTCATGACGTAGGGCCGCTCGTACATCGGCGCGGAGTTGGCGAGCTTGTCGACCGGCATGTCCGCCTCGACCAGCCCCTTGTGCTTGACGATCATGCGGCCGGTGTCGGTGGTCCGGCCGATCACCGCGAAGTCGAGGCCCCATTTGTGGAACAGCGCCTCCACCTCGGCCTCGCGGCCGGGCTTGAGGATCATCAGCATGCGCTCCTGGCTCTCGGAGAGCATCATCTCGTAGGCGGTCATGCCGGCCTCGCGCTGCGGCACGTGGTCGAGGTCGAGCTCGATGCCGACGCCGCCTTTGTCCGCCATCTCCGAGGTCGAGGAGGTGAGCCCCGCAGCGCCCATGTCCTGGATGGCGATGATCGCGTCGGAGGCCATCAGCTCGAGGCAGGCCTCGATCAGCAGCTTCTCGGTGAAGGGATCGCCGACCTGCACGGTCGGGCGCTTGTCCGCGCTCTCCTCGTCGAACTCGGCCGACGCCATCGTCGCGCCGTGGATGCCATCGCGGCCGGTCTTGGAGCCGACGTAGACCACGGGCAGGCCGACGCCCTTGGCAGCGGAGTAGAAGATCTTGTCGGTCTTCGCGAGGCCGACGCACATGGCGTTGACCAAAATGTTGCCGTTGTAGCCGGGCTCGAAGGTGGTCTCGCCGCCGACCGTCGGCACGCCCACGCAGTTACCGTAGCCGCCGATGCCCGAAACGACGCCGGCGACGAGGTGGCGGGTCTTGGGGTGGGAGGGATCGCCGAAGCGCAGCGCGTTGAGGTTCATGACCGGGCGCGCGCCCATCGTGAACACGTCGCGCATGATGCCGCCGACGCCGGTCGCCGCCCCCTGGTAGGGCTCGATGTAGCTCGGGTGGTTGTGGCTCTCCATCTTGAATACGGCGCAATCGCCGTCGCCGAGGTCGACCACACCGGCGTTCTCGCCGGGGCCCTGGATGACCTTGGCGCCAGTGGTCGGCAGCGTCTTCAGCCAGAAGCGGGAGGATTTGTAGGAGCAGTGCTCCGACCACATTACCGAGAAGATGCCGAGCTCGAGGAAGGTCGGCTCGCGCCCGAGGATGGTGATCAGCCGGCCGTACTCGTCGGGTTTCAGGCCGTGCTCGGCGACGATCTGGGGCGTGATGGCGATCTTGGGCGAGGCGGCGGGAGTGGGGGCGGTCATACGGGCGCTCGGCTATGGGAAGGGTGGCGTTCGACGCGCTTATAGCCGGGCGCGCCGGCTTTGTCGCCCCGACGCGGCCCGCCGCCCCCGGTCCGTTTCCGATACGCAACTCAGTGCGTGTCGAGCAGCTGCTGGATGGTGGTGGGGCTGGTGGTCTGGGACAGGGCCAGCGCCAGCAGCAAGGCCGTCTTCTGCGGGTTGAGGTTGTCGGCGGCGACGAAACCCGGCTCCTGCCAGTTGTCGTCGAGCGCGACCCGCCCCTCGCCGACCCGGCTCGAGCGGGCGACGACGACACCGTGCTCGCGGGCGAGGCGGGCGAGCGTGGCGCGCATGTCGCCGGTGGAACCCGCGCCGGAGCCCGCGATAGCGAGCCCGCGCGCGCCGAGATTCACGGCCGCCTCGGCAAGGTCGCCGCTGGCGCCGGCGTGGACGTAGAGCACGTCGACGCGCGGCAGGATCGTCGCGGGCCGCAGCGTGAACGCGCTCTCGGTGGTGTGGCGGCGGAGCGGCGCGCGATAGAGCACGACGCCGTCGGCATCGGCAAAACCGAGCGGCCCGCTGTCGCGGCTCTTGAACGTGTGCAGGCGGTAGGTGCTGGTCTTGGTCACGTCACGGCCCGAATGGATCTCGTTGTTGGCGACGACCAGCACGCCCTTGCCATGCGCGTCGGGCGAGGTCGCGACGCGGACCGCATCGACGAGATTGATGACACCGTCGCTGCTCATGGCGGTGAAGGGCCGCTGCGCACCTGTGATCACCAGCGGCTTCGGGCTCTTCAGCGTCATGTGCATGAAGAACGCGGTCTCCTCCAGCGCGTTGGTGCCGTGGATGATGATCGCGCCGGCGATGTCGGGCCGGGACAGAACCTCGTTCAAGTGAAGCGCGGTCCGCGCCAGGTCGGTGGGTGTCGCCACCGCATGCTCGTTGCCCGGATCGACCTCGATCTGAGCGATCCCGGCAAGCTCGGGGACGGCCTCGAGGATCTCGTGACCCGTCATCCGCTGCAGGCCGCTACGCTCGAAGGAATAGCGGATCAGCTCGGAGCGCGCGCCGGCGCGGCTCGCCAGCGTGCCGGGAACCATGATCAAGGCGATGCGGGGAAGCGCCACGGGCAACTCCTGGGTGGTGATCGGGATAAAGTGGGAAAGCGAAACTCGGTGCGCGAGAGAGAGGTCAGCGGGGCTTTGCGGTAATCACGGATACAGCCGCTCGCGCTGCCAGCCAGCATTCTCCGAGGTGCGCCGGAAGACGACGCGGTCGTGCAGGCGGAAGGGGCGGTCGTGCCAGAACTCCAGCTCGAGCGGCGTTACGCGGAAGCCCGACCAGTGCGGCGGCCGGGGGATCTCGCCGAGAGGATGTTTGGCAGTGTAGTAGGCGACGGCCTTCTCCAGCGCGAAGCGGCTTTCGAGCGGGCGCGATTGCTGGCTCGCCCAGGCGCCGAGCCTCGAGCCCCGCGCGCGGGAGGCGAAATAGGCGTCGGCTTCCGGTCCGTCGACGACGGTGACGGCGCCACGCACGCGCACCTGCCGGCGCAGCGACTTCCAGTGGAACAGCAGCGCGGCCTTGCGGCTCGCCAGCAGCTCGCGGCCCTTGGCGCTCTCGAAATTGGTATAGAACACGAAGCCGCGATTGGCGTGGCTCGAGGGGTCGAGCCCCTTCAGCAGCACCATGCGCAGGTTCGGGAGCCCAGAGCTGTCGACGGTCGCCAACGCCATCGCGTTGGGATCGTTGATCTCGTGTCGGCCGGCCTCCGTAAACCAGGTCTCGAAAAGATTGAATGGCTCCTCCGCGTTGGTGAAATCGGGAGCCTCGGGCCCGGCGTAGCGATCCGTTTTTGTGGGTTCGGACATCTCGTGTTCCTGGTCGGTCGTGCTGGCTGGCAGATGAAAAAGCGTGCCGTGACGGTGCAGCCGGTACGCGGCTCAATCCCCTGTTAACGCCCTTCAGCGAGACTGTAGCGACGTGGCGGCCCCTGTCGAGGCACCGCGTGTGTAAACGGTTGCGTGGAGTTATCGGATGTCGCGTTCTCCTGTCCTGACGACGCTCGTCGCCACTGTATTGACCGGTTTCTTCATGGTGGCGGCCGTCCTGCTCGGCGCCGGCGATGCCTTTGCGGGCCGCGCCGGCTCCTCTGCCTCACGCGCCGGCACGACCGCATCGTCCGCCGAGGCAGAGCGCGTGGCCACCGAGCCGACGTCGAAGGATCTGAAATCGACCTTGGATGGCGCCGACGAGATCGCCACCCTGGCGGCGGTGCAGTATGCCCTGACCGAGGTCGGCGACGGCTTCACCTTCGTGTGGTATCGCTCCAACGGCAAGTTGTCGGGCGTGTTCGAGCCGACGTCGTCGTTCCGTGACGCCAGTGGACAGATCTGCCGTCATCTGCGGGTCGCCCTGACCTCGGGCCTCGTCACGCGCAAGACACAGGGCGTCGCCTGCCGCAGCGCTGGTGGACGGTGGCTGCTCGAAGGCTGAGTTATTTCGCCAAAACCTTGAAAATACAGCGAAACGCCGTGAGCGAGGCCGCCTCGCCACAGCTTTGATTATTTTCTGGCAGCTCCCCCTTGATAGTGCCAATCGGCCTTCCAAAATAGTCGGCCGGGTCGGGTGCCCGGTCGGGGCCTGACCCGGTGTTTTGCACACCGATGATTGGGCAACATAGGAGGTCAGACCGATGAAGTTTCGCCCCCTGCACGACCGGGTCGTCGTCCGCCGTATCGACGCCGAGCAGAAATCCACTGGCGGCATCATCATTCCCGATACGGCTCAAGAGAAGCCACAGCAGGGTGAGGTCGTCGCCGTCGGGCCGGGTGGCCGCGACGAGCAGGGCCGGTTGACGCCACTTGAGGTCGAGGTCGGCGATACCGTGCTGTTCGGCAAATGGTCGGGCACCGAGGTGAAGATCGACGGCCAGGAGCTGTTGATCATGAAGGAGAGCGACATCATGGGCGTTCTCGATCAGGTGAAGCTCAAGGCTGCGGCCTGAGCACTGTCTAACACATGACCTTGCAATGGTGCTCGAGCGCGCTCGGGGCCGCGATGGCGTTCGGCGTCGTGGCGGCAGTCGTGCTCGGCTTGATCTGAAACCGTAATCTCGCCACCGAAAACGGGAGATGCAACTCATGTCTGCCAAGGAAGTGAAATTTGCTCACGATGCGCGCGAGAAGATGCAGCGCGGCGTCGATATTCTCGCCGATGCGGTCAAGGTGACTCTCGGCCCCAAGGGACGCAATGTCGTCATCGAGAAGAGCTTCGGCGCGCCGCGGACGACCAAGGACGGCGTCACCGTCGCCAAGGAGATCGAGCTCTCCGACAAGTTCGAGAACATGGGCGCGCAGATGCTGCGCGAGGTGGCGAGCAAGACCGCCGATCTCGCCGGCGACGGCACCACGACGGCGACGGTGCTGGCGCAGGCCATCGTGCGCGAGGGCGCCCGCTCGGTCGCGGCCGGCTCCAACCCGATGGACCTGAAGCGCGGTATCGATCTGGCCGTCGGCGCCGTCGTCGGCGACTTGAAGCAGCATTCGCGCCCCGTCACTCAGAACAGCGAAATCGCCCAGGTCGGGACCATTTCCGCCAACGGCGACACCGAGATCGGCCGGATGATCGCGGAAGCGATGCAGAAGGTCGGCAAGGAGGGCGTGATCACGGTCGAGGAGGCCAAGAGCCTCGAAACCGAGCTCGACGTGGTCGAGGGCATGCAGTTCGATCGCGGCTACGTCTCGCCCTACTTCGTCACCAACGCCGACAAGATGACGGTCGAGCTCGACGACCCCTACCTGCTGATCCACGAGAAGAAGCTGTCGAGCTTGCAGGCGATGCTGCCGGTGCTCGAGGCCGTGGTTCAGACCGGCAAGCCGCTGCTGATCATCGCCGAGGAGGTCGAGAACGAGGCGCTGGCGACGCTCGTCGTCAACAAGCTGCGCGGCGGACTCAAGGTCGCGGCGGTGAAGGCTCCCGGCTTCGGCGACCGCCGTAAGGCGATGCTCGAGGACATCGCCGTGCTGACAGCAGGCACGGTGATCTCGGAGGATCTCGGCATCAAGCTCGAGAACGTCAACCTCTCGATGCTCGGCCGCGCCAAGCGCGTGTCGATCGACAAGGACAACACGACCATCGTGCACGGCTCGGGCAGGAAGGCCGAGATCGATGCGCGGGTGAAGCAGATCAAGGCGCAGATCGAGGAGACGACCTCGGACTACGATCGCGAGAAGCTGCAGGAGCGGCTGGCCAAGCTCGCCGGCGGCGTGGCGGTGATCAAGGTCGGCGGCGCCACCGAGGTCGAGGTCAAGGAGCGCAAGGACCGCGTCGACGACGCGCTGCATGCGACGCGGGCCGCCGTCGAGGAAGGCATCGTGCCCGGTGGCGGCGTGGCGCTGCTCAGGGCGCTGAAGGCGCTCGACGGTTTGAAGGCCGCCAACGAGGATCAGAAGGTCGGCATCAACATCGTGCGCAAGGCGATCCAGGCGCCGGCCCGCCAGATCGCCCACAACGCCGGCGAGGACGGATCGGTGATCGTCGGCAAGGTGCTGGAGCACGGGTCCTACGGCTGGGGCTACGACGCTCAGTCGGGGCAGTACGGTGACCTCGTCGCCAAGGGCATCATCGATCCGACAAAGGTGGTGCGTACGGCGCTGCAGGATGCCGCATCGGTCGCGAGCCTGCTGATCACCACCGAGGCGATGATCGCCGAGAAGCCGAAGAAGGAGACCGCCGCGCCGCCCCCGGGCATGGGCATGGACTACTGATCCGGCGCCACTCTCTCAGAGGGGTGGGGGCCCGGCGTCCCCACCCCTGCTTCTTCCGGGAGAAGGAAGGGGCTCTCTTTCCACCATCACTCCAACACCGCACGTCGAGGCTCGGCATGTCGGCACCGCACTATTACGTCGTTCCCTTTCAGCGCACGGGCATCACTATCGGCCCAAGCCCGGCGCTGGTCTTCGACGCGCCCGCCAAGGCGCGGATGGCCGCGCGGCAGATCGCGCCGCGCGTGGCCGGTATCGCGATCCTGGAGCGCGCCCTCGATCCTGAGACCGGCGACGACAAGGATACGGTCATCGCCGAGATCGGGGCGGTGCCGCCGGGCTTTCCAGCACGGGCCGACTGGACGATGCGATTGACCTGACGTGATCACGCCAGAGGGCTAAGCGTTCGCGCCTGCGGATCGGGTTTGTCGATACGTCCCGGGACGTGTGCCTTCGCACCTCGGGAGGGGGAGCCCTGTCGTGGCAGGCGACAGGCTGCGCGTTTTGCGCATTGGGTACTCGTGCGCGTTGACGCTATAGAGCGGTGCTGGCGAAGCCACGGAACCGCGCGCGCATGCTTTTCCTCATCAAGCTGACGGTAACCCCGATCCTGGTCGGGCTGATGAGCCTCGCGCTGCGCCATTGGGCGCCAACTGCCGGCAGCATCCTGATCGGGCTGCCGTGGATGACGGGGCCGGTTCTGTTCATTCTCGGCCAGGAGCGCGGCGATACGTGGGTGGCATCGACGTGTGTCGGCGTGCAGCTCGGCGTCATCGCGCTGTGCGGCTACGCGGGCGGATACACGCTGATCGCACGCCGGCACGGCTGGCTCGCAAGCCAGTCCGTCGGCACGGTTGCCTTCGCGCTGGTGGCGCTGGTCGTCCAGCGGCTCGGCCTCGGCGCGGCAGCCGCGGCGCTCGGTGCGCTCGCCGGCCTCCTGACCCTCTACCGCGCCATCGTCATTCCGCCGGAGGCGCCGGTGCCGGGCCGTCTGCCCTGGTGGGACATTCCCGCCCGCATGCTCGCGACGGCGGTGCTGGTGGTGATCATCTCGCTGTCGGCCGATCAGCTCGGGCCGACCTGGAGCGGAATCATCGCGACGTTCCCGGTGATCATGACGGTGATCGGCACCTTCACGCACGCGCAATGGGGCGGGGACGCCACCCGGCGGCTGTTTCGGGGCGTTGTGATCTCGCTCGTCTCGTTCGTGCTGTTCTTCGTCACCGTCGAGGCGAGCGTGGTCAGCCTCGGCCTCGTTGCGTCCTACGCCCTGGCGGTGCTGGTTTCGATCGCGACGAGCACCAGCTTTGTCCTGCTGCGGCGGCGCGGCCTGATCCGGTAGACTTAGCACTCGCCAGCCTCTGCCAGGTAATGGGGTAGTTGGGTCGTGGCCTTACGGAGGCAATCGACCCGAGGGCCGCGATTGCGCTCGATCAAATGCGGAAGGGCCGCGGCCAAGGCATCGTCGCCGGCACCAACGACGCGGACAAAGGGTTCGACGTCCGGATTCGAGGAAAGCGTCCCATGCCCTACAGCACGATAGTCGTTCATCTGAACAACGAGCCTCGCGTGTCCCGCTTGATCGGTGCGGCAGTCCAGATGGCGCTTCCAGACAGCGCTCATATGACCGGGCTCTTCGTCGTCCCGCGCATTCCCTTCCGTTCGCCGATCTTCCCGGGCATTTCGGGTGGGATCATCCAGCGGGGCCTCGACGCCTATCGCCAAGCCGGCGAGCGCATCCATCGCGCGTTCGAGGATGCGGCGAAAGGGATGCCGCTGACGCCGGAGTGGCGCCTCTATGAATCGCCTCACGACAGATATGCCGATGCCGTCCTCGAGCACGCTCGCACGGCTGATCTCATGGTCGTCGCCCAGAAGGAGAGTGACTGGGACTATGCCGACATGTTCGACATCCCCGACATCATTGCGCTCGAGAGTGGCCGGCCGACGCTGGTGATCCCCCGCGAGGGAGATCTGGCCCCGATCGGTCAGCGGATCCTCGTCGCCTGGAACAACAGCCGCGAGTCGGCGCGCGCGGTTTTCGACGCGCTGCCGGTTCTGAAGCGGGCGAGCGAGGTCCGCATTCTCAGCATCGCCGAGGAGACGAAGCTCCAGCAGACGAGCCCGCTCGCAGGCTCCGGGATCGCGGCTGCTCTCGCGCGGCACGGCGTGACGTGCGTCGTGGATCACGTCGTGCCGTCTCATGCCGATACCGGCGAGCTGCTTTTGGCGGAGGCGCGCAGCAACCGTTGCGACCTGATCGTGATGGGGGTCTATGGCCGGTCCCGCCTGCGCGAGTTCGTTCTGGGCGGCGCGTCGCGCCACATCCTGCAGAAGGCGACCGTGCCCGTGCTGCTGTCGCACTGAGCCTAGTCCAACCACCGCGCGCGCCGGCTCCCAGGGCGCCCTACTCAGCTTTCTTTCGCGCTGGGCTCTTACCTGCGATCGCCGCCACAGACTTCAGGTAGGCGGCCATCGCCGCGCGATCCTCAGCCGACAGCTTGGCGGTGTTCAGGACGACGTCGGCCATCGATCCGCCGGCAGCGTCGTAGTCGGGGTTGAAGCCGGTCTCGAGGAAATAGGCGATGTCCTTGGCCGACCACTTGGCGAGGCCGTCGGCGTGGGGCGTGATGTTGGGCACCCAACCCTTGCCCTCGGGATCGGGGCCGCCGGCGAGGCGCCGGCTCGTGTCGGGCCCGCCGACGGGGTTGCGCGGCGTGTGGCACTCGCCGCAGTGGCCGGGACCGGTCACCAGATAGGCGCCGCGATTGACTTCGTCGCTCACCTTGGGATCGGGCGTGAACGGGCGGCCGTCGAGATAGAGCAGCTTCCACAACCCCAATCCACGGCGGATCGAGAACGGGAACTTCAGCTCGTGCGGCGGCGCGGCGGTCGGGACCGGCTGCAGCGTCTTGATGAAGGCGAAGAGATCGCGCACGTCGGCAAGGCTCATGCGCTGGTAGGAAGTATAGGGAAACGACGGGTAGAGGTGCTCACCGCCACGTCCAACACCCTTGGTCATCGCGTCGGCGAATTGCTGCTCGGTCCATGAGCCGATGCCTACCTTCGAGTCCGGCGAGATGTTGGGCACCTTGAACGTGCCGAACGGGGTGTGCATGGCGAGACCGCCGCCGAGCTTCCGCTTGTCCTCCTGGCCGGGCGTCGCGTGGCAGGAGGCACAGCCGCCCGCGTCGAACAGCGTCTCGCCGCCCTTGGCATCGGCCGGCCGCACGCCGGCCATCGCGTCCTTCGGCAGCGTGGCCGGCATCGTCAGGACGAAGAACGCCGCGCCGCCCGCGATGGCGAGCGTGAATGCACCCTTGGCCAAGCTGACGATGCGCATGGGCGACCTCTCGAAATGGGCGGTGTCGGCGAACTCTGTGCCCGCGAAGCGTTAGCAGGCACACCTCGGCGGGCAAGCCCCGCAATGGAAACGGCGTGCGCGGCTGACCCGCGCACGCCGTCGCTCG
>CAMDBL010000145.1 GCA_945889015.1 Devosia equisanguinis | reverse complement strand
GTCGGCATCATGCAGATCGATCAGCAGATGCTGTCCAGCCGGACGAGAACTCTCGCGCACAATACGGTCGTGCTTCCGATCCTCGTGTGTCCGATCCACGGCGCGAGCCGTGTTCATGATACGCGCGGATACGACGTTATCTTCCTTTTGGGCGGTGCTTGAACGAGTCAAGTCCATCCCCAATTGGAAGAGGGTGTCTAAGTAGGCCATCAGACCCTCCCCAACCAGTAGACAGATTGTGACCCGCCCGCTCCTTACCTTAGGGGTGTGGGGATTGTGTCCTTGACCTTGAGGGCAGGTGGACGAACGGAGAAGCGCTATATGAGGCCAACCCCCCCCCTGCGCAAGAAAAAAACGGGCCGCGGGCGGCAAAAAATTGGGCGCTCGATTCATGGAACTTTAAGCGGGTCGGCGGAGGGCGGCAGATCGCCCGGTCCGCGTCGCTCAGAGCACGCCAGATCGAGGCTGCCCAAAGGCCCGGTCGGTGGCCCGCTGACAGGCGGTTGCAAGGCTGCTAGAGCTGGCCTCCTGCGGGGCTTCGCCCGCATATCAGGCTGCTCGAAACATGCATCCAGCCCTGCTCACGGTCTTTTGCGGGCTGCTCCTGTCCGTGAGCGCATTTTCCAACGACATCCTGTTGCCGAGCCTGTTCGCCATCCAGCGCGACTTCGAGACGTCGATCGAGCGTGTACAACTCGTCGTGCCCGTCTTCATGCTCGTGTCGGCGGGTGGGCAGCTCGTCTTCGGTGCCGGGTCCGACCGTTTCGGCCGGCGCGCCGCGATCATCGCGGGTCTGGTCTGCTACCTGGCGGGCTCGATCATCTCGATGCTGGCCGGCGGGATCGGGATGCTGCTGGCGGGCCGCGGATTGCAAGGGTTCGGCAGCGCCTGCTGTCAAGTGGTGGCTCGCGCGATCCTTCGCGACACCAACCAAGGTGCCCAGCTCGCTCGCGCCATGGCTCTGGCCACGGCAATCTTCTCGTTCGGTCCGATTGCTGCGCCGCTGATCGGCATCGGACTGCTGAACCTCGGGGATTGGCGCACGGTGTTCGGCGCACTGCTGACGTTCGGAGCCGTGCTGCTCGTTGCCACCATCGTGCTGTTCAAGGAGACCCATCTCCAGCGCGATCCGCGCGCGCTCGAGCCGGCACGGCTTGCCGGCGCCTTCGCCTCGGTGGTCCGCCATCCCCAGTCCCGCTTCTTCCTGATGATGGCCAGCCTGCTCTATTTCGGGATCATCTCCTACGTCGCCAATTCGCCACGGCTGTTCCGGTCGTCCTTCGGCATCGACGGCATCAGCTTCGGGCTGCTGTTTGCGACCACGGGCCTCGGGATCATCGTCGGTCAAATCGCGAACCATCGCCTGATCACCGATTTCGGCGTCATAGCGACCACGCGCGGCGCGGCGGTGGCGATGTGCGGGATCGCCGCCACGCTGGCCCTGCTGTCGGGTACGGGGCTCGTCGCCTGGTGGAGCTTCACGGCCCTGATCTTCTTTTTCAACGCGCTGTTCTTGCTTGTGTTCTCGAACGCGGCCAGCCTCGTCATCGACCCGCACAAGAAGATCGCCGGGCTTGCCGCCTCGCTGTTTGGATGCGTCACGCAGCTGTCCGGCAGCCTTCTGACCTTCATCGCCCTGCCGCTGATGCGGGGCGACATGGTGATCTGGAGCTGCGGGCTGCTGCTGGTGACGGGGATCGTCGCCGTCTCGATGCTGCGCTACGCCCCGTTCGATGCAGCCGATCTTCCGCCTACCCGGTAGGCCCGGGGTGTCGCCGCGTCAGCGGAACAGCTCCTCGAGTAGCTTTTTGGCGCCGCCGCCGGGTTGTCCGCCCTGGGGCGCGGTTTGGTCGGAGGCGCCGGCATTTCCGCCGCCGAGCGCCTTGCGGACGACGTCGCCGAGACTGCCTTTGACGCCGAGCTGCTTGCCGATTTCGTTCACCGTATCGGCGATCTTGCCGGGATCCTTGAGGACCGATTGCAGGTCCGGCTCGTAGCTCGGCCGGTCCCACGAGCCACGGATGCGCACTGGGATCTCGATACCGCCGGACTCCTGTGGCAGTGCGCCCTGGCCGGAAAGGCTCGCCACGATCTTCGGCCGGACCGTGTAATCGAGCCGTCGCGCCGGCAGCTCGACGATGCCGCCACCGGACATTCGCACCAGCGGTCCGATGACCCGCAGATCCCGGTTGGTCGCCACGCCGGAGGCGATCTCGAAGGTGGCGGCGAGTTCACTGAAATCGGTCCGCTCGGTTCCCACTCTGTCGAAGCCGTTGAAGCGGCCCTGACCCAGCCCCCGGATCATCTGCGGAATGTTCCAGCCGACCAGCGCTCCGTCCGCGACGGCGACCTCGGCCTTGCCGGCGAGCGTCTCGACGAGCTCTTTCTCGGATTGTCCCCGGCCGGCGAGCGCCAGCGACAGTCGCCCCTTGCCGGCGACGAGGTCGATGCCTGCCGCATCCCGCAGCAGAGCCTGGGCGGCAACTCCGTCGACCTGAAGATTGGCCCCAAAGGCGGGAGCGCCGGTGGCGTCGAGCGTGACGAAGCCCCGCGCGCGGCCCTCGTAGAGCTGAGCATCCTCGATCGTGAGGCGCAAATTTGCGGCCCTCAAGACCAGTTGCACCTGGGTTGCGCCGAGACGGATGTCGCCAGCGACCAGCGTGCCGAAAGACAGCTTCGCATCCGCGTCGACAAGGCCGAGCAAGGCGAGGTCGATGGGCTCGTTGCTCCAGCCCTCGCGCTGCGCGAAGCCACGGACCTGCGGGCCGGCGATCCCGTCGCGCTTCAGCAGATCCTCGATCGATCGAGGCTGCTCTCGATCGGATAAGCTGCCCTGCGCAGGGCTACCGGTCGAAGTGCCCCCGTGATGCTGGATTGTCCGCGCGGCTGACCCAGAGTCCCGAATGGAGGCTGGAACGCTAAGGCGTTCGCTCGCGGGCCTCGTGTCGCGATACTTGCGGAAGTCCAGCTCGGAGACCCTGAGGTTGGCCCGTAGCAGCGGCCGCGCACCGGATGTGTCGATCGATAGCGCGCCGGTCGAAGTGGCGCCGTCGAGGCTGATGACCGCGGCGTCGAGGGTGGTTGTCGTCCCTGACGACTTGACGATGCCGGTCAGGGACGCTGGACCGAGGCCTTCAAAAGGGGAAACCGGCTGGCCGAGCCAGCCCGAGAGCTGGCGCAGGCTGTCCGCCTTTGCCGAGATCTTACCCTCCAGCTCGACAGCGGCACGACTGACGAGGCTGCCCTCGAAGCTCGCGACCAGCGGCCGGCCCGAGATCGACGCGGTGAGCTTCGCGGGTCGGCCGTCGAGAGCCGTCTTCAGCGTGTGGAGTCGTGCTTCGACGCGAAGCGCCTCACCCTGCCAGTCGAACTTGCCCTTGATGTCCAGCGGGCTCGCCAGCGACCTCAGGCCGACTTCGGCATCGATGCCGCGGACCTCATGCCGGTCCCCGGAGCGCAGGTCGGAAAAGCGCAGGGTGCCGCCCACGATCCGGGTTTCGGCGAGCACCAGCTCATCGAAACCCTTCAGGGGGCCGCCTACGACTTCGCCGGCCTTGGTCGGATCGGAGGAGTTACGGACGAAATCCTTTAGCTCGAGCGGCAGCGCGTCGGTCTTGCTCCCTCGCGACGCGGCCTGTGCGACACGAACGCGAGTGCCCTCGGCGGGAGCCCGAGCGGCCGCGAACTCCCAACTTCGGCGGCCCTGGGCATCGACCACGAGCTCGAAAACCGGCTCGCTCAGCAACAGTCGCTCGATCACCACCTCGCGGTTCAGCAGGGGCATCAGGCGTACATCGGCCGTGATCTGCTTGGCCGTCATCAAGGGCGCGGCCTGCATTCCGGCCGGTGCCGACAGTGCGACATCGGCGAGGCGGATGCCGACCGAGGGAAACAGGGTGAACGAGGTCGGACCATTGAGCGTGAGCGTCCTGCCTGTGCGGGCCTTGACCTGGGCGACGATCTGATCGCGGATCAGATCGGTCGGCGCCGCAATCATCAGGAAGGTGGCCGCCGCCGCCAGCATGCAGACGAGGACGAGGCCGGCGTACATTGTGACGCTGCCGATGGTGCGCCACGTTGAGCCCACACGCCGCGGCGCGGAGGCATCGCGCAGTGACCTCAGACGTGGTGGCGGAGCGTCGCTCACCTGTTGCGGCGGGGAGCGGCGTGGCGGGCCCAGCGTCGGCTCCCGGCGGTCCATTGATGTCCTCATGCGTCTGGCTCGAATCCGGCCGGCACGAGCCGAACCGGCAAGCTCATGATCTAGCACGCGATTATGGTAATTCCTGTCTGCGGTCCATGCTTGCGGAGAGATTTCCTCCTTTTTGTGGGCCGGCGGGAGATCACCGGCTGCGCGTTTTTTCCATCGAGCGCAATCGGATATGCCGTGCCGGCATCGACTTATCACGGATCTGACACGAACGGACCCACAGCGTGCCGCAAACGGCGCTCAGTCTAAAGACACTCGGCCAGATCGAGGCAAGCTCGGATATCAGCCCCCAGCTCCACCGGGTAGATGCCACGATCGGGCCGCTTTTTTTCGATCCCATCGTTCGTCTCGTCTCTACCGGGGGCGCTCGCCATGCCGGCGCCTCCGGAGGGATCTTTGAGCCGGCGATCAGACCCGCTCCAATGCCAACGAAATGCCCTGGCCGACGCCGATGCACATGGTGCACAGCGCACGCTTCGCCTTTCTCTCATGCAGTTCCAGCGCGGCGGTGAGCGCGAGGCGCACGCCGGAGGCCCCGAGTGGATGGCCGAGCGCGATCGCGCCGCCGTTCGGATTGACGTGCTCGGCATCGTCCGGCAGGCCGAGCTGGCGCAGAACGGCCAGGGCCTGCGCGGCAAAAGCCTCGTTGAGCTCGATCACGTCGAAGTCCGAGATCTTGAGCCCGAGACGCTCGGCGAGTTTCTTCGACGACGGCGCCGGGCCGATGCCCATGATGCGCGGCGCGACACCCGCCGTCGCCGTGCCCACGAACCGGGCCAGCGGCGTCAGGCCGTATTTCTTGACCGCCGCCTCGGATGCGACGAGCAGGGCGCCGGCACCGTCGTTGACCCCCGAGGCATTGCCGGCTGTGACGCTGCCGTCTTTTCGGAACGGCGTGGCGAGCCTGCCGAGTTGCTCCATGCTGGTCTCGCGCGGATGCTCGTCCTTGTCGACGACCACCGGGTCGCCCTTGCGCTTGGGAATGGTGACGGCGACGATCTCCTTCGCCAACCGGCCATTGCGCTGCGCTTTGGAGGCGCGAGCCTGGCTCCGCATGGCGAAGGCGTCTTGATCCGATCGGCTGATCTGGAAGTCCTGGGCCACGTTCTCGGCCGTCTCCGGCATCGACTCGGTGCCATACTGCTTCTGGATCCTGGGATTGATGAAGCGCCAGCCGATCGTCGTGTCGAAGATCTCGGCGTTGCGCGAGAACGCTTCGCTGGCCTTGTTCATGACGAAGGGCGCGCGTGACATGCCCTCGACGCCGCCGGCGACGACGAGGTCGGCCTCGCCGGTCATGATCTGGCGCGAGGCCTGCGTCAGCGCCTCGAGTCCGGAGCCGCACAGACGGTTGACCGTGGCGCCGGAGATCGATGTCGGCAGTCCGGCGAGCAGCACGGCCATGCGCGCGACGTTGCGGTTGTCCTCGCCGGCCTGGTTGACGTTGCCGAGGACGACGTCGTCGATCGCCTCGGCGGGCACCGAGGGGTTCTTGTCCATCAGGGCGCGCAGCGCGTGCGCCGCGAGATCGTCGGTGCGTACCGACGACAGCGAGCCGCCGTAACGGCCGAAGGGCGTACGAATGCCGTTGACGAGATAGGCGGTCTTCATGGGGCGTCTCCTGCTGGAAGTCCGTTGCCGGCGAGTGATCTGGATCCGGGGCTATGCCCTCTTCTTGCCGGTGAATCTGGGAGGTCGCTTCTCGAGGAATGCAGCAACCCCCTCCTGGTAGTCCGGGGATCGCCCGAGTTCGCGCTGCTCGTCACGCTCGAGGTCGAGCTGGTGGTCGTAGGAATTCGTGGCCGCCGCCTGGATTGCCCGCTTATGCGCCGCGTATCCCAGCGTCGGACCCTGCGAGAGCCGAGTGGCCAGGGACATCGCCTCCTCTTCGAGCCTGTCGTCCTCCACCACCCTCCAGATCAAGCCCCAGTCCTCGGCCTGCTCCGCCGTGATCGGATCACCGAGCATGACGGCGGCCTTGGCACGGGCCTCGCCGATGAGCCGGGGCAACAACCACGTGCCCCCCGCATCCGGAACGAGACCGAGCTTGGTGAACGATTGGATGAACCTGGCCGAGCGCGCCGCAAGAACGATGTCGCCATTGAGTGCGAGATTGGCGCCGGCGCCGGCGGCGACGCCGTTGACCGCGACGACGATCGGTTTCGGCAGGGCGCGCATGCGGCGGATGAGCGGGTTGTAGTTCTGCTCGAGGCTCTCGCCCAGATCCGGCGGCGGCCCGCCAGGTGCCATCTTGCGCGCGGCGAGGTCCTGACCTGCGCAGAAGCCGCGCCCTGCACCGGTCAGAACGACGGCGCGGCATGCGTCATCGCTCTCGATGGTCGTCAAGGCTGCCCGCAGCGCGGCGTGCATTTCGAGCGTGAAGCTGTTCAGCCGATCGGGCCGGTTGAGCGTCAGCCGTGTGACGCCACCGATCCGATCGACGAGCACCGTTTCCCCCGCCATGCCCTTTCTCCGCCACACGGAAATCTGCATCGTCGCGACGGCGCCCGAACTGCCAGCACCGTCAGCCCACGAATCTGTGCTCGCCGCCGCGTCAGACGAGCTCTTTGCGGACGATTGCGGCGCCGTCGGCCAGGGCCCTCAGCTTACCGAAAGCCACATCGCGAGACAGGTATTTCATGCCGCAATCGGGCGCCGGGATGAGCCGCTCGGGACTGAGATACTCCAGACCCTTGCGGATGCGCTGGGCGACGAGATCGGGCGTTTCGATCTCGTTGGTGCCGAGATTGAGCACGCCGAGCATGACCTTCTTCGGTGCCAGCTCCCTCAGTACGCCTAAGTCGACGCTGGGCTGGGCGGCCTCGATCGAAATCTGATCGGCGGTGGTGTCGGCGAGTTCGGCGAGGAACGCATATTTCTGTGGCTTCGTGTCCCCAGGTACCACGGCCGCGTAGCCGAAGCAGAGATGGACCACGGTCGGCACCTTGATCCCCTCCAGGGCCCGGTTGATGACCTTGACGGCGTAGCGCTTCGCCACCTCCGGGTTCTGGCGGACCCAGGGCTCGTCGAGCTGGATCATGTCGGCACCCGCCTGAACGAGGTCGTGCGCTTCGGCGTTGACGGCTGCGGCGAAATCCATCGCCATCTCCTCGTCGTCCTTGTAGTGCTCGTTCTTGGCCTGCTGGCTCATGGTGAACGGCCCCGGCAGCGTGATCTTCGCCGGCTTGGACGTATTGGCGCGAAGAAACTGCATGTCCCTGAGCTCGACCGGACGTGTCCTGCGGATCGGGCCGACGACGCGTGGGACGGGCGTTCGATGTCCAGATCGGGCGATGACCTCCGCGGGGCTCTCGATATCGACGCCTTCGAGCGCGGTGGCGAAGCGGTTGGAGTAGCTCTCGCGTCGGATCTCACCGTCCGTGATGATGTCGATGCCCGCTCGCTCCATGTCGCGGATGGCGACGATCGTGGCATCGTCCTGGGCTTGCTCGAGTTCCGGCTCGGGAATCCGCCACATCTCCGGCATGCGAATCCGCGGCACCACCTTCGACAGCATCGCACGATCCACCAGCCAGTCCGGTTGAGGCGTGCTGCCGACGACAGTGGTGGGCAGCAGGTGGGTAGGAAGCGGCGCCATGTGTTTCCCGAGTGTTTGAGTTCGTCGCACCTTAGGGCCGACGCAAAGGTGAGGGGAGTACTTGAAAAAGAACAAAAAGAGAACTTAAAAAGAACTCAAGTGCTTTTTTTGCGGAGGGCGTCGCGTGTGTTTCGGTTCCGTGTCGGGAGGCGATGTGCTGCCAAGGCGACGGTCGAGCTGCGGAGCGGCGTGCCTGGCACGTCACAAGGCGAGTGCCCGCTCAGGCTCTGAGCCTTGCGATCACCTCCCGAAGGTGCAGCTTGGAGATCTTGCCGGTCGCCGTCAGCGGGACGCTGTCCATGAACACCACATCGTCCGGCACCTGCCATTTGGCGATCTTGGTCGCCATGAACGCCAGCAGGCTTTCCTTCGACGGTGTGGCGCCCGAAACCGGCTGGACCACAAGCAGTGGTCGTTCGTCCCATTTGGCATCGGGTATGCCGATCACGGCGGCTATGGCGACGCCGGGAAAAGCAGTGGCGATGTTCTCGAGATCGACCGAGGAAATCCACTCGCCACCCGATTTGATGAGATCCTTGGTACGATCGACGATCTGCATGAAACCGCTCGGATAGATGCGCGCCATGTCTCCCGTGCGCAGCCAGCCGTCGCTATCGAGCAACTTGGCGCTGGCTTCGGGGTTTTCGAAGTAGCCGGAGGCGATGGTCGGGCCACGGATGAGGAGCTCGCCGACCGCCCGGCCATCGTGCGGCAACCGCTCGCCTCGATCGCCGACGAGCTTGAGCTCGACGCCGTACATGCGATGGCCTTGCGTTTCCTGCAGTGCGAATTTTTCCTCCGCAGGCAACGCTGCCTGTTCAGGAGACAGTTGCCCGCAAGTGCCGACCGGGCTCATCTCGGTCATGCCCCAGGCGTGGTTGACCTCGACGCCGACGTTTTCCAGGGCTTCGATCATCGAGCGCGGACAGGCCGAGCCGCCGATGATGGCGAGGGTCAGGTCCTTGGGCTTGCGGCCGCGCTTCTCGATCTCGGTCAGCAGGCCGCGCCAAACGGTCGGTACGCCGAGCGACCCGGTGACGCCCTCGCGATCCATCAGGTCGAACAGGCTGGCGCCGTCGAGACGCGGGCCGGGCATGATCATCGACGTGCCGGTGAGTGGCGCGCTGTAGGGTGTGCCCCATGCGTTGACGTGGAACAGCGGAACGATGGGAAGCAGCCGTTTGCCCTGTCCATGCAACTTGGAGGCCGACATCGCGAGGCCGAAGGCATGCAGCAGCGTGGAGCGATGGGAATAGAGGGCGCCCTTCGGCTCCCCAGTGGTGCCCGACGTGTAGCAGAGGCCGCTGGCGGTCTTTTCGTCCAGTTCCGGCCAGGACATTGCCGGCGGGTGATCCGCAAGCAGCGCTTCGTAGCAGAGCAGGCCCGGAATATCCCCGATCGCAGACGTCGAAGGCTCGTCCTCCATTGCAACGTATCTGAGGTCGGCCGGCCATTGCGCTCGCATCTGCCTGACGATGCCCGCGGTCACGCCATCGAAGAACAAGACGCGATCACTCGCGTGCTTGACGATGTAGGCGAGCTGCTCCGGGAACAGTCTCGGATTGATGGTATGGCAGACCGCGCCGATGCCGGAGATGGCGTAATACAGCTCGAAATGTCTCTGATTGTTGAAGGCGAGTGTCGCAATCCGGTCGCCTGGACGGATGCCGAGCGTACGCAAGGCATGAGCGAGACGAGAAATGCGCGGGAGAATTTCGGCATACGTTGATCGTGTGACATGCCCCTGGGCGTCGGCCGAGACCAGCTCCGCCGTGCCATGAACCTCGGCCGCATACGTGATGATGCTCGAGATGAGCAGTGGCCGGTCCATCATCAGGCCATTGAGCACGATGTTCCCTCCTTGATCGTATGGCGGCACATTGGCCGCGGCGTCGCCGGCTCGGCGCACCTGTTTGCAGTCATTCTCGTCCGACAGGGCGCTGACGGCAATCCCCGTCGTGCGGGCGGCAGGCACGATGCCTGCTCAATACGATTTCGGCAGATCGAGCACGCGCTCGGCAAGATAGGAGAGGATCAATTGCTCGCTCACCGGAGCGATGCGATTGATCATCACCTCCCGGTACAGCCTTTCGACGTGGAATTCGCGCGCGTAGCCAAAACCGCCGAGGGTCATCACGGCCGTCTCGCAGGCCGCGTGCCCCGCGCGAGCCCCGAGCAGTTTCGCCGCGTTCGCCTCCGCCCCACATGGCCGCCCGGCGTCGTAGAGCGACGCGGCCTTCATCGTCATCAACCATGCCGCTTCAAGCTCGGTCCACCGCTCCGCCAGCGGGTGCTGAACCGCCTGGTTCTGCCCGATGGGGCGGCCGAAGACGCGCCGCTCCCGGGCGTATGTCGTGGCCCGGCGCAACGCGTCGCGGCCGATGGCGATTGCCTCCGCGGCGATCAGGATGCGCTCGGGATTGAGGCTGTCGAGCAGGATCGGGAAGCCGTGCCCCTCCGCGCCGATCCGGTCGGTTTCGGGTACGAAAAGACCGTCGATGAAGATCTGGTTGGAGTCGACCGCGTGGCGGCCCATTTTGTGGATCAGCCTGACCTCGATCCGCGCGCGATCGAGGTCGGTGTAGAAGATCGTCATCCCATCGCTGCGCTTGCCCGCCTGCTCGAGAGGTGTGGTGCGCGCGAGAAGCATGATCTTGTTGGCGACCTGCGCCGTCGAGGTCCACACTTTCTGGCCCTGGACCCGGTAGCCGCCATCGACCTTGGTCGCGAACGTGCGGATGGACGTGGTGTCCAGGCCGGCGTCGGGCTCGGTGACGCCGAAACAGCACTTGTCCGTGCCGTCGATCAAAGCCGGCAGCCAGCGCGCCTTCTGATCCGCGGTGCCGTGGACGACGATCGGGTGGGGACCGAACAAATTGATGTGCACCGACGACGCGGCCGCCATGCCCCCGCCATGGCTCGCGATCTCGTGCATCATCAGGGCCGCCTCGGTGACGCCCAGTCCTGCGCCGCCATGTGCGGACGGCATGGTGATCCCGAGCCAACCCCCGTCAGCCAGAGCGCGGTGAAACTCGTGGGGGAAGCGCGCGTCCTCGTCGCGGGCGAGCCAATATGCATCGTCGAAACGGGCGACCACGGCGCGGACTCCGTCGCGCAGCGCGGTCTGGTCGGCGGTTTCGGCGAAATCCATGGTGCCCCGTCCGTGATCTATTTGAATTTAGGCGCGATCTGCCCCGCCGGACAAGCTGCTCGACGAGCTCTGGCCATGATCCGCGGTGGCGTGCATAACGTAAAGCTAACGCTGTCGCTTGCGACGCCCTCCAGGCACGGCGGCCTCATTCCAGGGAGAGAGCTGAATGCGCTACGGTTACTTCACCATGCCCGTCCACCCGGCGAGCCGACCCTGGCACGAGACGCTGGAGGAGGACCGGCAGATCGTCATTCTCGCCGACAAGCTCGGCTTCCACGACGCCTTCATCGGCGAGCACCTGACGGACAAGTGCGAGAACATCACCAACTCGATGATCTTCCTGGCATCCGTCATCGGCCAGACGAAACAGATCAAACTCGGGACCGGAACCTCGAACCTGTCGCAGATGCATCCGACGCTGATCGCCAACAACGCGATGATGTTCGACAACATGGCGAAGGGGCGCTTCATCCTGGGGATCAGCGCGGGCGCGCTGCCCTCGGATGCCGAGGCGCTCGGTATTCTCGCGGATGATCGCAACAAGATGTTCGCTGATGCGATCGACGTCATCCTCGAAATCTGGAAGCGCGACCCGCCCTACCAGATCGATCTGCCCGGCAACCGCTACAAGGTGACGACCGAGAAGACCTACTATCCGGCTCTCAGCGTCGGCATCATGGGCAAACCGTACCAGCAGCCGCGTCCGGAAATCGTGGGGACGGTGGTGGCGCCGAACTCGCAGGGCGTCATCCAGATGGGGATGCGCGACTTCCACCCGCTGTCGGCCAATTTCATTCTGACCCAGCATTTGAAATCGCACTGGGAAAACTACGCCGAGGGCAAAAAGCGCGTCGGCCTCAAGGCCGATACGGCGGATTGGCGCGTCGCGCGTACGATCTTCGTCGCCGACGACGACAAGACGGCCGAGCGCTACGGCTACTCGGACGCCAACAGTCCCTACCGCTTCTATTACAACCAGATGTGGGGCAAACTGGCCAAGGCGAAGCGGCTGGCGGGCTTCATGGAGCGTCCGGACCAGCCCGAGGCCGAGATCACGCACGACTACGTCATGGATCGGCTCGTGATCCATGGGTCGGTCAACAAGGTCGTCGACCAGTTGCTGAAATTTCATGCGGAGGTCGGCGATTTCGGCGAGCTGGTTTATGCAGGGCTGGACTGGACCGATCCGCAGTTGTCCGCGCGCTCCATGGAGCTCTTCGCCGAGCAGGTGATGCCGCGCGTCAACGCGGCGCTGGGCAAGAAGGCGGCCTGAGGCGTTGGCGGAGCCTGCCCACGTCGGCTCGTACTGGAGCCGGCGGCTCGCTTCGCGTTCGGCAAGCTCCATGCTGGACGATTGGGGCCGTCAGCCTTCGGGAGCCCACTTCAACCGGATCTGATCGCGGATCGGCGGCGGCGAACCTCGGGTTCGTCGCCGCCATCGTCGTTGCTCGATCGAGCATTGAATTTTCACAATGAGAAATTGAAATTTGCGATCGCAAAAATAGTTGACGCCGCCACTGACCGCCGCGTACCATGCTTCGATCGAAAAACGCCCGGCTGGAGAGTATGAGTGGCGGACGGGACGGTCACGGACATCGGTGAACGAGGGGCGTCAGGCCCGGTGCTGGGCAAAGCGGCGCAGGGCAACCCGGCACTGGGCAACCCAGCGC
>CAMDBL010000144.1 GCA_945889015.1 Devosia equisanguinis | reverse complement strand
CGAGTTGGCCGTTTTGGTTTGCGCGCCATCAGCTGACGTCCGGAATCAGAATGTAAAAGCCGATGATGTCGACGGGCGTTACCGGTTCGACTGCGATCCGAGCGACGCGGGTTCGACGATCGCGCATGGTGGCAGCGCGAACACGATCATGATCCTGGCCTAAGATCGTCGCTCTGTCAGCCGCATGGCGGTCGAGATCATGCTGCAATTCGGGTATCCGCGTCAGTGCCGCTTCCAGCCGCTGATGGCGAATGGCAGGGTCGAGGTCACCCTCGGCTTTAGCATCGAGGAGCGCGAGTGCATCCCCGCCAGCTGCGGACAACACCAACTTTTCGTTCCCCGTCCATGCCAAGGCACTTGCTTCCTCTGCCAGCATCGAAGGTTTGCCATTCGATGGCACCAATCGATGCCTGAGCCGCAGGAGGGCGACAGTGGTTCGCTGGGAGACGGCCTTCGTCGCCCATGCCCCACAACGCGAGAGAGTTGCCGTGTCCGTTGGGTCAGACAGCGGATTGAGGGCTCGCTCGAACAGCAGCTCGGCCGTTGCAGAAATCAATGGATGGGTGCGATGAACGAACTCCTGCTCGGGACCCGGATCGAACGTTATGCGCATGTCTTCTTCGACGCCTGACGCCGCGAGGCGGTCGCGGAAAGCAGCATTGGCTGGGTCAGCAGAAACCTTGAAGCGGTAACCCTGCTTCTGTTTGTGAAGTGGCGCTCCGAACCGTTTCAGGGCTCCATCGAGGAATGCCTGTGTCTCAGCCGATCCTCCGCCCAGAACTTTCAGAGCCTTCTGCCACTCCGGAATGACTTCCGCGGGCTTAAGCGCCCGTTGCGCAAAAATGGTCTGAGACTGCTTCTCTCGTGCACTGGCGTCGAGCCACGCCTTTTCGATCTTGCGGGCCTCTGGCAGATCGGTGAATGGAAGCATTGGTGCAGCACTGTCCTTCTTACGCCTTAGCAGAACTGCCTTCAACAAGGCCTCAGTCATTGCGCGCTCGTCGTCGGGTAGTGGTACCGGAACTCCGGTCGCCTTTCGGATCTGCTCGGCCTTGCGAATGATAACTTCAAGGACAGCGCCATCGACGGGATTGTCTGCTCCGTAGATCAAAAGCGACCGCACAACGGGCGATTTCTGTCCGAAGCGGTTGACGCGACCTTCGCGCTGCTGATGACGCGTTGGGTTCCAACTCAGGTCGTAGTGAACGACGGCATCAAAATAGGATTGCAGGTTGATACCTTCCGAGAGGCAATCCGTGGCAACGAGGATGCGCTGCTTGGTCTCCGATGACCCAAGCGCCTCGACGCGAGCTCGCCTGTCGTCGGATGGGATCTCTCCGGTGACGACATCGACGGCACAATCGGGGAAATCAGCTTCGAGAGCAGCGGCGACACCCTTTGCAGTTGCGATGAAGCGGCAGAAAATCACTGGGTTAAAATCGGCATCAATGAGCTTTTTGACTTCAGTCCGAAGCTTTTTGAGCTTTTCATCCTTGCGCGGGTCCATGGCCAGTTGCATGGCTTGCCCGAACAATTTCGCACGGGCGGGATCATCGATCGTCGGGAGCATCCCATCGTCGTCAGGAATATCACCGCTCTCGCCGTCGCCATCTGAGGCGTGGGCGATGAAGTGCCCGCGTTCTTCTTCACTCATGTCGTCAAGTTTGGCGCGCGTCTTCAGCGCTTGAACACCTGCGACGGGGCTCGATGCGATGCAGCGCATCAGTGCCAGCGTGCCCCAGAATGCGAGCCGCTGTCGTGCCCTATCCGAACCGACTCGTTCCGTAACCTCGACACAGTAATCGAGTACATCTGAGAAGAACTGTGCAGCGTCTGCGTGAAGTCTGTAAGTTTCTTCCTTCTTCTCGGACTTCGGAAAAAGCCGCTTCTCGCCCCATTCACTTGCTTCAATGTCGCTTTGTCGGCGCTGCACGAGTCGGTCGCCGAGCTTTAGGCGCAGCATGTCGCGCCGTTCACCTGATGCCGTATCGAGTTCAGAGAACTCCGGATCGAGCAGCGTTGTTAGCCGCGCGTAGGCCTCTGTATCGCCGGAATGCGGTGTAGCCGTCAGCAGTACAAGATGGCGCTGCTCACGCCGTGCAAGCGCTCGCAGTAGATCAAAGCGCTGTTGTCTGCGGCTTTCCCCGGTGCCGACACATGAGTGAGCTTCATCGACGATCACAAAATCCGGACATTTCAGAGCGAAGTCATTGCGCCGCTTGTCAGCCTTTACGAGATCGAGGCTGACCACGGTAAACGGATAGATCTCAAACAGGTTGGTGCCGATGGGGAGACCCCGCTCCAATTTGTTAGCGGTGCTGGCGGTTACCGCGACGGCGTCGATGCCGAATTTGACACGCAGCTCCATTACCCACTGATCAACGAGGTGGGGAGGGCACATCACTGCCAGCCGGTTGATTTCCCCGCGATCAAGCATCTCGCGCGCGATGAGTCCGGCTTCAATCGTCTTTCCTATTCCGACGTCATCCGCGATCAAAAGTCGAATTGGATCGAGCTTCAATGCCATAAGCAGGGGGGCGAGTTGATATGCACGCGGCTCAAACGCAAGTCGCCCAAAGCTGCGGAACGGACCAGCGCCTCGCCGCAGATTCAAGTTCAACGCATCTCGCAAAAGCCGTGCTTCTGCACTTGGCCCCGCACGGTCGCTACTCGGCTCAGAAAACCTCGCCTGTCGGAGGTCGTGTTCCAAGCTTGGGAATACGATTTGCGTATCATGATCAAGGCCCCCGAGAGGCCTGACCGTCAGTGCCCCATTCTCAAGTGCTTCCACGACAACCCATTCACGTCCTCTGGCTGCCACGAGGGCGCCGGGCGAAAACGCTGCGGTCATTACGATTGAACTCCCAGTGCCGATCTGATGGCCTCAAGAGAGGCGGCCCAGCGATTTTCTTCTAGCGACACTTCGAAGACGCGGTACTCCATGTCTTCAAGTGTCCGCTTGTCTGCCAACGTTGGTCCCAGCAATGCAACGACGAGATGCTGCTGCCAAGTTAGCTGCCAGCCACCGCCTGAAACTTTGACTTTCGGTTGAGGCAGCTGTTCCGCGATCAATCGGTTCTGGAAGCTTCGGGCAGGGTCAGTGGCGACTGTCACGTCGACAGGATCAGGTCGCGCTACAGCCTTTGACGTCATTGTCGCCGTGGCCAGTTGGCACAAGAATTCAAGAGCCTCCTGGTTATGGCGGCGGTCAATTTTCTCGTGGTCGGGCTGATTGAAATACGTCAGCAAACACCTGTAGCAGCCCTTGACGCAGGTCGCGGCCCCTTGATCGACCAGCGTTGAAGGCGTGGGGTGATTGCCAATCCACTCAAAATGCATAACCCGAAGGGCACGCTGAGCGACACGGGCAATGGCTTGTCGCTCGCGGGCAACCCTGGCCAGCACACCGGCGCCACCCTCAGTCGCCTCGTAGAAGAGGACTGACCGACGGTCGGTGCGATTGGGCATAGGTTCTGAAAGCAGTTCGCCTTCCTCAAGTTGGAATTCCGTTTCCAGTCCGCGAAGGAGGGCGTGCTGAATCACAACTGCAGCATTGGGATCTGTGAACGAGCGAGCGGGGCTGAGCAAGAATGTGTTCTTGTGGTCCTCGACCATTGGGACAATGCGTTGTGTGATCCCACGGGTGGGGTCCTCATCAGCGCCCGCCCCTGCATCGTCGGCTTGGTCTGAGTTCAACCAACGTCCGGTCGAAGGTTCGATTAAGAATCCCATCTCCGCTTGGTTTCTGCGGCGGCGAAGTCCGAGGTTTAGCCGCTGGAGGGTCGCGGCGGGCGCATATTTGGCCGTCGCGATCGTTTCATCATGGGCGCCGCGGATATCGCAGGTTTGTGTATCGGCAGTCGCACCGCGTCGCGACCACTCGAATGTCGTTATGACCTCAAAGCCTTGCCGTTGGCGTTCCTCGTCGTTGGCGGTGATGTGCTCAGCTGGGCGGGTGGCTAAATTCTCAATTCTCTTAACGTCACGAACCGGTTGCCAGCCTTCGTTGTGCTCACAGGCATGACAACGTTCAGGCTCCCGGCGCTCGCGGGCGCCACAGTTCTGGCAAATCCAAACTGTCTCGGTGAGAAGCCGGCCACCCCCTTGATCCAGTTCGGACGCTGGCACTTGGACGCGTACCACGCGGTAGGCACGTCCCTCGTGATAGATACGGCTATGAGGGCCGAACTCAGAAATGCCGAGGAACCGGGGCCGTTGCACGTACGCTTGTCGTTTGTCGCTGCCTTGCCCTGGAATGAAAGCGAGGAGCGGCAGGCGCGGGAAATTGTATCCGGGGAGGAAGCCCTCCGTGGCCAGATACCGATACGTGTAGAAGTCCGTGCCCGTTGTCTCGTTGCCTTGCAGAAGCAGGGTAATTTGCCGCTCTGCCATGCTTCTGAGACTTTCGGCAGCACGCCGAATTTTCAAGTCCCGGATGCCGAGATTGTTGAGGGTGCGGCTGGCCTCATCGCGTTGTGCCTCCGCCGAGGAGAGTAGATCGCGCCAACGGCCAAACGAGCGCCGAAACGCTTCGGGAGCTTCTCGCGCGACCTTTCCCGCATAGGCAACGGTATCATCGAGCCACTCGGGCCGATTGCTCCCCAGATCAATCGACAGGGCCTTTAGCAGGCGCATCATGCGAGCGGATGCCTCCGCTTGAAGTTCAGGCGAACCAAAGCACGCATCGAGTTCTGCCCGCAGGGGGCGGCTTGGAAGAGCCGGATCCAACACCTCCGCAATTGTACTTCTAAGTGGCTGCGCCGATTGGGCCAACCACATCGCATGCAAGTGGCTCCGGATGAGATCTTGGTTTGCCAGATCGATGGCAGGCGGCCGCACCACGCCTTGGATCATGTCGTGACGGCGTTCGAAGAAATATTGGTCGTGGGGGCTTTGCGCGGAGCAATAGGTTAGGACTAGCGCCGCCGATCCACCACGGCCAGCGCGGCCACTGCGTTGCGCATAGTTCGCCGGCGTCGGAGGAACGTTCCTCAAATAGACGGCGTCGAGTTCGGAAATATCGACCCCGAGTTCCATCGTTGGAGAGCAGAACATCACAGGCAGGAAGCGCTCGGCTTCGCCCAGCTGGCGCAAGGTCGCACGGTCTGCGGCAAGGTCAGCACGCTCCTTGTCGCTCCAGCGAAAGCGCTTTTCTCTGATTTGCCGTCTCTTGTGCTCGACCTGGGCCGTGTGCTCACGGGCCTCATCGCCGAACAACAAGTGCCCTCCCTGCAAGAGTGCAGCTGCGATCGTTGCGTAGAGGTCCGAAAAGTAACGATTGCCAGCCTTCTTCTGTTGAGCAACGGAATGGAAAGACACCCCTTCTGCGGCAATTCGAAATGCGGCGGTTGACCTCAGCGGGACATCCACGAACAGACCAATGCGGCGCAGGGCTGATGCCATTGCGAGCAGCAATCGTTCATGTTCAATCGTCGAGAGCCGGCGGCGCGTGGCCTTCCGCAGCGCTTTGCCGAAGCTGCTCTGGACGCCCGTCCGGATATAGGACTGGTCTTCGTCGTGCGTCCTTGCCTCTGGTACGCGGCCGACCACGATGATGCCGCCATCGCGTGGTGACTCGTCTTGATCGAACGTCCAGGGGCTTGCGAGCCGTTGCCGGCGTCGGTGCAGTTCTTCCAGTTTAGTTCGATTCAATGCGTCGCTGCGCATGGCAAGCCCCTGCCGCGCGGCGTCAAGAAGTGCACAGAATGCTTCGATCCGTTTGTCGGGGGTAAGCCCGCCAAGTGGTGACAGATCACCGCTGAACGTATCGTCCTTCGAACAGAACTCGCTCAACCCGTTGTAGCGGACTTCGATCAAGCCGAGTTGTTCAAGATTTGGGAAGGTGTAGCGCCAGCCGCGACGCTGATCGTACCAAAAGCGATGCGCAAGAACGGCCGAAAGATCTGCTGCAGCATCTTCCAGCTGCTGTCCCTCGACGTCGCGATCGGCCAGCCATTCAACGAGGCGTTCGGACTGAAGTGCCGTAAAGCCAAGAACTTTCGCGAGCGCCCTTCCGACAGTTGCGTCAGTCAGGCCCTGAGTTCCTGCGGCATCAAGCGCAGCAAGCGTAGCTCCGCGCAGCAAGGAGACGAACACAAAATCGTTGAAGTGCCCGGCCTGGAGCGCTGCGTCTTGCCGATTATCGCTGAACCCCAAGACTTTCTGGCGAAGGCGGGTCTTCTCGTTGCCGGGGTTCTTCATCCAGGCCAAAACAGAACTGACCAGAATAGTGGTCGCCGAGCTGCGCCCCTCTGCTGTCAATCCAGCCAGGCGGTTTATGTCACGTCCGGATTGACTGTGGGCTTCGCCACACGCGGCACAGAGCCGAAACTTACCAGCCTGAAACCAGGCTCTTTGACCGCTGACGCCGACGCGGCCGTTTGGCTGCACTATATAGTCAACAAGTTGCGAACGGCGGTAAGCGGTTTTGAGCCTCACTCCATCGCGATATTTTTCAAGCCAGTCGTCGGGATAATCTTCCGGACGACCTTGAAATTTAGCGAGCTCATCACTTGTGACCGGCGTCAGAAATCCAGGTTCTTCGCGCTGCCCTTCCTGATCATCTCCGTTGGTACGGGGGACATCATCGATACTCCTTGCAAAAAAGGTTCGATCCCCGCCCTCGATCTTCAGCGTCACAGAGTGGTGCTCTTGCCCACAGGTCCTGCAAAAATAGGTGGGATAGAGCCTTGGTGCCGGATCGCGGCCCGGCAGGAATATCTGGCCGTCGAACGTGAGTTCTCGCATGCCAATGGGCTCAAGAGTTGCGTACACGCGACCCGCACCGGATATGAAGCGGTGCAGCCGGACAGGAAAGAAGGGGCGGTCATGCGCTTCGTCACGATCGCGTCCTGACCGACCTGCGATTTCCAGCGCCAGCTCGACCTGATCACGACAGGCGCTCAACGGTAGTCCCGCGGCTTTGGCCAACAGATTGGCAGCCTCACTCAAGTCGATAGGCTTGGCTCGCTTCAAGCGGGCGCCTTGGTCATCCTCGCCCAGCCCGAGTGTCATCTCGATCCAAGCCATGAACGGATTGTCGTATAAAACGGCATCGCGCGCATTCGATGGATTCAAGCTCTCCACGGCCTGCGCCAGTGCAGTCGGCGTGATCCGCGATGGCACGAGCTTGGAATTAGTCGAACGCACCAGTGTTTCCGTAACGACGGAAGACGGTTCAATGACCGTTGCAAACAGCGTACTTGCCACTTCCGCGACCTTAGCCTGGCGCGAGCCGACATCGCCTTCGCTAGCCATGGTGGCTGACGTTCCAATACAGCGAATAGGATTGTCGGCCCGTTCAAGGCGTTCTCTGACGCGTCGCACCAGAAGTGCAACATCGGCACCTTGCCTGCCTCGGTACGTGTGCAGTTCATCAAGGACGAGAAAATCCAGACCTTCGCAGTTTTGAATGACCTGCCGATCGTGCTCGCTTTGACGGGTGAGAAGGAGCTCGAGCATCATGAAATTCGTCAGGAGAATATCTGGCGGAGATGCTTTGATCCGCTGCCGGGCCTCCTCGTCATCCTGACCTGTATAGCGCTTGTAGGTCACCTTTTGTTCGTAGCCGGAGCCAGCCACGCGCTTATCGAGCTCCTCCATCTGGCTGTTGGCCAGCGCGTTCATGGGATAGATGACGATTGCCCGAGTGCGTTGCTCCTCGCCAGCTGCCTTGGCACGGAGCACGCGATCAATGATGGGGAGGAAGTAGCACAGAGACTTGCCCGACCCCGTGCCCGTCGTTACGACAAAGCTCTTGCGCTGGTTGGCCAGCGTGATGGCATCCAACTGATGCTGGTGAAGCTGTAGCGAGCGATCGGGAGCATTGATTTCAGCATCACTGTTGTGAAATATCTTTTCAAGACCGGATACCAGGTCGCCGCCTTGGACAAGCTGGCCGACGCTGCCTGCGCCTTTGAAGCGGGGGTTGATTTGGATCATCGGTTCTGGCCAGAACCGATTTCCAACGTACGCCTCTGTTATTTTTCTTTTAAGATCAGAGGCTTGTATCGATGTGAACGACCGCGCGAAGCGCTCGTACTCGCGCACGACATGGCGATCCAGATCAAAGATAGTCATGTAGGTTCGCTCCGCCGTGGACGACGCCTATCGAGAATAGATCCCGTTAGCCATGTTGGTACGACAGATCTCGACTACGCCCAAGCGGGCGGCTGCGCTGTCTACGGTATGTTGGCCGATGAAGGTAACTTCGTATGGGTCGGGTAAGCGGTAGAATGGGAACTGCACGACTATACCTCAGGGCGGATGACCGACGACGGGGATCAGCCACTCGCGCTGGCTAGGATTGTGACCGTTGGCGTTGCTTGCGCAGGGCTCCACGTACAGCCTTGTCGGTCTTTGCGAGGTCGAACCGCTCGGCGTCGAACTTGCCACCACTCCAGGCTTTGAGGTGACGCTGCTCCTCGATCTCGTCTGGATCAGGCGCCAGCAGCACGCGCAGGAACTCGAAGTAGCCGCTCGTACCACCGACGTCCTCGGGCGGACAACAGCGTGCGCCTTCAATACACGTTGCTGTTTTGGGTGCCGGCTTCACAGCGAGCACCTTCTCCAACGTGACGGTGTGACGCCAGTTGTCGCCGTAGTCGTAGACGTACTTGAACAACGTGCCGGGCTGGCGGCTGAAGTCGCGCAGCCGCACCTCATTGGCGTCGTAAACGCGGGCGTCGTCGTCGGCCCGTTCGGCGCTGAGCACTTCGATGTCGCCGTAGCTGAGACCGCCGATTTCGAACTCGTGCATATGTGAGTTGGTCCACCCCATCGCTGCCTGGATGATGTAATGCAGTTCGGCGAGTGTAGTCCCCAGTGGCACGACAAGTCGGCGCCAGACCGGCGGCTCGATATCGTCGAGCGCCACACGGATGTGTACGGCATTCAACTCCTGCCAGACTGGGCGCTGCGTGCTAATTTCCGTCGCCACCGCGTCCTCACCGTCAATTCCTACAGGCATTCATCTTGCAGAGCGGCTAGCAGACGTCAAACGTCGCGTGTCCTCCATACCCCCGACCGAAGCCGGATGGCCTAGACCCGCCGTCAGCATCAGCGGCGGACGCGCATCGGGGCTCGGTTCACGAGGGCTGGTTGCCCGAGCGGTACGCAGCGGCGAGCGCGATCAAGTCCGCGAGGGTGGTCCCAGGGTTCGAAACACCACGCGGGTGAAAAAGAAAAAGACGGCAGGATTTTCGCATCTGCCAGCGGGCACGTCGTCTATATCAGTGCTTAGGCCTCGGTTTAATGTCGGGAATATTCGCCGCAGCACGGTTGGAACAAGGAGAGATTCAGGCCAGGTTCTCCCCATGCCAACCCTGATCATCACCGAGAAGACCAGCCAGGCGCGCGACCTGCGCGCGGCGCTCGGCGAACGCTTCGGGCAGATCCTGCCCGCCGAAGGCCACCTGCTGCGCCTGGCCGAGCCGCATGAGGTCAATGCCGCATGGAAAAGCTGGGCGTGCGAGCTGTTGAAGCCTGACGATCTCTACCCTACGAAGTCCGCGACAGAAGGCAACAAGCCCGCCAAGCTGAAGGCGATCGCCGCGGCGCTGACGCGTTGCAATCGGGTCATCCTCGCCACCGACTGCGACCGTGAAGGCCAGCTGATCGGCCAGGAGATCCTCGAGCACCTGCGCTATCGCGGCACCGTCGAGCGCGCCCTGTTCACCGCACAGGACCCCAAATCGCTGCGGCAGGCCTTCGACAAGCTCAAGCCCAATCGCGAGCTGCGTCCGCTCTACGAGGCCGCCGTCGCACGGCAGCAGGCCGACCAGATCTTCAACCTGTCGCTGACCCGCACCGCGACCCGGACGCTGCTTGCTCAAGGCGTCAAAGGCGTCATCGGCATCGGCCGGGTCAAGACCCCGACCCTGGCCATCGTCTGCTTGCGCGAACTCGAGATCCGGAATTTCCGCGTCGAGGACTACTTTGAGATTGTCGCCACGGCCAAAGTTGAGGGTGGCACCTTCCTCATGCGCCATGCCCCACCGGTCAAGGCCCGGATCCGGGATCGTGCTCAAGCCGAAGCCATCGCCAACGCCGCGGCCCAGCACACCGGCCTACTCTCCGTGTCGGTCGAGCACCGTCGGCAGGCGCCGCCGCGGCTGTTCGACCTGCCGTCGCTGCAGAAGACCTGTGGTCAGCGCTGGGGCTGGGCGCGAGAAGGAGGGCGAAGCAGAAGGCGAGCAGACGCTGCCCTCTCTCATCAACGGTCAACTTGCAACCCTGACGCAACCACGGGTGCAGGCGAAGCAGACCCAGCCACCACCGCGCTACAGTGAAGGCACGCTGGTCGATGCCATGCAGAACGCCTGGCGCTTCGTCAAGGACGAGACATTGCGCGAGCGCTTGAAGGAAGCCAAAGGCATCGGCACGCCAGCCACCCGCGCCGAAATCATCAAGGGCCTCAAACGTCAGAACCTGCTGATGGCCGACGGCAAGCTGGTGGTGCCAACGCCGGCCGGACTGCAGCTGTTCGAACTGCTGCGCGCCGCGGTGCCCGCGCTCGTCGATCCCGGCACCACCGCAATCTGGGAGATGCGTCTCGACGACGTCGTGGTCGGCAAGGCGAATTTCCGCGCCGTTATCGACGAGATCGCCGGCGAAGCAGGTCGATTGATCACAGTGCTCCGTCAGCACAACGGCGGCACCGTCGAGCTGAACCAGCCGGCACCGATCCACACAAGACGCGGAGGGTCTCCGGCGCGCGGCAAGCGCCACCTTCGCGATCATGCAACGGCTGCTTCGGAGGAGACAAAACCCAAGAGCCGGCGCCGGCGCAAAGCCAAGGACGCTTCGCACCAAGTGATCGGTCAGCGCAGACAGGACAACAGCACCGAGCCCAAGCAGCGGCCATCCGCCCGGGCTTCGCCTCCGACCAGCAAAATGGTCGCGTTCGCGCAGCGGCTTGCCAAGGATAAGAAGGCTGCACTGCCGCCCGGCTACGACAAGGATTTCGAGATCTGCCGCCGCTTCCTCGATCAGCACGCGGGGCGCTAATGTGATCTGCTGCCTGTCATCTACGGAGCGTCGACGTGATGGCGTCCGAAATGGAGGCTTGATGCTGCCGACCTTGCGCAATCTGCTGACATCTCTGCCCTCTGCACGCGACGCGGAGTTGAGCGAGACGCTGATCACCGCGCAGGGCATTCGGTTGCAGCGTATCATCTCGTTCGGTCAGGTCTCGCCAGAGGGGTTCTGGTACGACCAGAAAGATGCTGAATGGGTCATGCTTCTCACGGGACGCGCTCGCCTTGTTATTGCTGGTGAGGCCGGAGAGCGCATCCTGGGGCCAGGTGATGCGGTGTACTTGCCGGCGCATTGCCGCCACCGCGTCGAATGGACTGATCCCGACCATCCGACGGTTTGGTTGGCGCTGTTCATCGACGGCCGGCTTGGACCTACCGTTTCGGGCCCGATGAACGAGGGGCACGCCCTTGGGGGCAATTGAGGTCCTGCCAATCGCTGGTCGCATGCCCGAGTGCTGGAGGTCACCCCACAACCGGCACGAAAGAAACCCGCCACATGCATGGTCGCTCGCGGGTGAGGAGATTGTGGTTCGTCCGTCGACCGTTGACGCAACCGCCGCCTCACTCCCGCGGTTTCCGCGTGAACAGATCAATGACACTCGCGTGAGATTTGGCACCATCGGCGAGAATCTGCTCCCGTGCGCTCGTCGGCAATAGCTCAAAGACCAGCACGAGCATCGACTCGACGAACTCGCGGTCGCCGCACTTTTCCTGCAGCGTCTTTGCAAGCTCGACTAGCGCATCGATATCACCGTCCTTCAGCGCCGCAGCCACCTGGCTCGGTGTTGCAGGAACGGTACCGTCATCGTCACTCATCGCGCACCTCGACTACTTGCCGCGCTCAAGGTGCGGCCTCACTCGCGGTCGCGCACGACGCGCTGCCGAACCTGTTCGACAGAGAGGGGCGGATTAAACCGGTGCACTACCGCGTGACAATTCGGACAAAGCGGGCGCAGATCCGCAACGGCATCTACGCGGTACTCCTTCGCTATATCCGATAGCGGAACAATGTGATGCACGTGAATGAAACCCTCGAGATCCTCGCCATAGAGGGTTGCCATGTTCGTGCGGCAAGCTGCGCAAACCGCACCATGATGCTCAATGCATTTCTTTCTTGCTCGCGAATCCCGCTCGTACCTGTTGACGAGTACCCTTTCGACGCTTCCCTCGATGAATGCGCGGTCGGCACTACTCACGACTTCTTCGGGAATGTCGGCCAGCATTCTGATATAGCTCGGTAGAGACGAAATCCCTCTTGGCACATTGATTTGCTTCGTGATGTGAATGCCGTCGTGCTCCAATGCGGTCTCGTTTGGCAACAAGATATAGCCGCTCTTATCGACGAGCGCCGCGGGGAACTCCGTAATCTTGGAGTACCAATTGCCCCACTCGCTATAACGCGCCTGTTTAACTTCAAGCTTCCAAGCTTTGGCAGCTGCCTTCCCGTCCATGTGCCGTGCCCTCCGTCCAGACGACGCCAATGTCGCTCCAAAAGGTATGACGACCTCTATCTAGAAATCCGCACCCACTCTGCTTCCTTGTCAACCCGGCACCCTGTGATTGGAGTCCAAGAAATTATTTCATCCGTCTCTTCCTATCATAGCGGACACCGCCCGCGCGCAAGGTCGTC
>CAMDBL010000143.1 GCA_945889015.1 Devosia equisanguinis | reverse complement strand
TCCGATGCTGAACGTGCGACGCGTGCCGGGGCGGCATCCCGCCCGGGTGGTCATCGACCCGAACGGCCGGCTGCCCTCGGGCATGCGATGCCTCGACGGCGCCGACGGCGTGCGGCGGATCGTGGTGCGGGCGGCCGACCAGAGGTCAGATACCTCTGCCGGCGTCGAAATCCTCACCCTCGCCCGCGTCAACGACCAGCTGTCCCCGCGCGCCATCGTCGAAGCCCTCTACGCCCGCGGCCTGAAAAAGCTGCTGATCGAGGGTGGCGCTTCGACCGTCTCGGCGTTCATCGACGCCGGCGCCGTCGACCGATTGCATGTGCTGGTCGCGCCGATGATCCTCGGTTCGGGCAAAACCGGGTTGTCTCTCAATCCGATCGAGAAGCTCTCCGACGCCATACGGCCGGCAACGGGCGTACACCTCCTGGACGACGGCGACGTTTTATTCGATTGTGATCTGAGGTGCGACAAAATGGAAGGGTGACGACATGGCCGAGGCAAATACCAGAACGCGGCTATCCGAGTTCGAGGTCTATACCCCGGCCGCGCGTGGCTTTCACTGGCTGACGCTGGCGCTCGTCGCGGTCCAGGTGCCGCTCGGCGTCGCCATGTCCTACCGCGGCAACCTGCTCAACATCTGGGACGCCCTCACCAACACCCTCTACAGCTGGCACAAGCTGATCGGCCTCGTGATCCTGATCGTCGTTCTGGCCCGCCTCTCCTACCGTTTGAGCCGCGGCGCCCCCGCCGACGAGCCGACGCTGGAGCCCTGGCAGAAGTTCGTCTCGCACGTCACGCACTGGGCGATCTACGGATTGCTGATCGTCGTGCCGATTCTCGGTTGGCTCGGCGTCTCCTACTATCCGGCCCTGAACGTGTTCGGCTTCAATCTCCCGGGGCTAGTCGCTCCCGATCAGGCCGCCGCTGCCAAGGTCTTCTTCGCGCACATGATCGGCGCGATCCTGCTCGTGCTCCTGATCGGCATGCACGTCGCCGCGGCCCTGTTCCACTACGTCATTCGCAAGGATGGCGTGCTCAACCGCATGCTGCCCACACTGCCGCGGCGCGACGGACGCTGAAGGTTTCGCCCGTTGTTCAAAGTGCGTTCACCGCCGGACCGCCATGATCGACATCATGGTGTTGCCGTTTCCCGCGTGCATCCTGTCTGGCAATCAAACCCATTGGGGGGTCTCATGAAGCTCAAATTCGCACTCGGCCTCGTCGCAGCCCTGTTGATCGGCGTCTTCTCGACCGCGAACATCGCCCGCGCCGCCTCGGGCGCCGACATCGACGCCGACGTGGAAGCGACGCTGGCCCGGTTCTCCAACAACATCGGCGGGGCCGAAGGCCTGCTGCGCCGCGCGGCGGGCGTACTGGTGTTCCCCTCGGTCGTCAAGGCCGGCATGGGCTTCGGCGGCGAGTACGGCGAGGGCGCGCTGCTGATCGGTGGCCGCACCGCCGGCTACTACAATACCATCTCGGCATCCGTCGGCTTCCAGCTCGGCGTGCAAGCGCGCTCGGTAATCATCCTGTTCATGACCGATGGCGCGCTGAACAGCTTCCGCCGCAAGAACGGCTGGAAAGTCGGCGTCGACGGCTCGGTCACGGTCGTCACGCTCGGCGTCGGCGGATCGATCGACTCCAACCAGATCCGCCGCCCCGTGCTGGCCTTCATCCTCGACCAGAAGGGTCTGATGTACAATCTCACGCTCGAAGGCTCGAAGATCAGCCGCATCAACCGCTGAGACTGCGCGCACCCCACGTCTGACGCCGTTGCGCGACCAATCCCCTCACGCAATTGGTGTCGGACGTCGAGAGTCAAACACCTGCTCCGGCCACCTACACCGGCACCGCCAGCAGATCCTCGTGGCCGACGACAGTAACGGCGTCCTGGGCGGCGAGACGATGCGCGATCCAACCCTCGATCTCGCGAACGGGCACGGCGCCGGTCTCGCGCACGGCATTGGCCCAGCCCTGGTCGAGTTCGCGCCGCAACCGCTCGAAGGTCTGGTCCAGCACCCACGGGCTCTTGGCCCTGATCACACGATAGCCGCGCGACGTGAACGCCTGCGCCAACGCCTCTGTGGCGTTCGGGCCGGCAGCGGGACCGAAACCCTTGTCGGTCTGCTGGTGGCGGTTGAACGCCTCGCGCATGGCGCGATCGAGCGGATGCTCGGGCAAGAACGAGGCGATTCCGTCATAGGTCAACACCGTGCAGAAGATCTGCCGGTTGGCCGTCACCGCGTCCGCGAGCTTGCCGATGACGGGCACCGACACGAGATCGAACAGCGCCGCCGCCGTGACGAGATCGGCGCCTGCGATCAGCGGTGCGAAGTCGCCCGCCGAGAAGTCGGCCTGCCGGTAGGTGACGGACGTGCCCCCTCCCTCTCGTGGGGAGGGAGAGAGAGGAGATCGAGCCACTCGAGCCTGCGCCGCATCCAACAGTCTCTGATCGTAGTCGACCAGCGTCCAGCTCTGGCCGGCCGGTAGCCACGGCGACAGCCCTCGCAAATTGGAACCCGCGCCGCAGCCGAGGTCGACGACCTTCGGGCTCGCCTTGCCGGCCAGCACGCGCACCAGCTCGAGCCGCACCTGTGCATTGATCGCTGCATGATCCGCCGGCTCGCGCAGCGCCAGCCACTCGGGCGAAAAACCGCTCACGCCTTCATCTCCATGATGGCGGCGAAGATCCGCCGCGCCGTCTCGGTCCAGGTCGGGAGCTGGCGGCCCGCCTCCCACGAGGCGCCCTCCAGCCGCTTCCTGAGCTTCTTGTCGCTCATCAGCCGCACCAGTCCCGCACCGAGCGCGGCGACGTCGCCCGGGGCGACCTTGATCGCTGCAGCATCGGGCACCGTCTCGGCGGCCGCTCCGCCCGTGGTGCAGATGATCGGCAGTCCGCGCGACATCGCCTCGGCCAGCACCATGCCGTAACCCTCGAACAGCGAGGGCAGCACGAAGATGTCGGCGGAAGCATAAAGGCGATCGAGCGTCGCCGGCACGACGGCACCGGTGAGCGTGATTCGATCCTTGAGGCCGCGACTGGCGTCGATCTCCTGCCTCAGCGCCTCGACCGTCGCCTTGTCTCGATCGGTGGCCCCGACGATCGACAGCCTCCAGTCCATGTCTGCCAGCGGCTTCAGCGCCTCCAGCAGCACGTGATAACCCTTGCGCTGCGAAATGGCGCCGACCGACAGCAATTGCATCGGCGTGCCGGTGCCGGTCGCACGCGGCGCAGGATCGGTGCCCGGCTCCGCGACCGTGATCTTGTCGGCGGGCACGCCGAAATCGGCCACCAGGATGCGCGCCGTCATCGGGCTGGTGACGATGACACGCCGGCAGAGCGCCAGTGCGGCCGTCTCGGAGGCCGCCAGCTCGCGCGCCCGTGCTTCCGTCAACCCGGCCTCGAGCGCCAGCGGGTGATGCACCAGCGCGACGATCCTCCGGTCCAGCCGCTCGACCAGCCCGGCCGGCATCGCGCCCAGCGCCAGCCCGTCGATCATCAGCTTGATCCCGGCCGGCGTCGCCGCGAGCCGCTTCTCCGTCTCGGCGAGATCCGCGGCTGTCGGGTTGGGGAATGAGCCCGGCAGCGCCAGGTGCGACATCTCGATGCCGAACGAGGGCAGCTCCCGCAACATGCGGCGATCGTAGGCATAGCCGCCGGTCTCGGTGGCGATGTCGCCGGGTATCGCGAAGACGACCTTGCTCATACTGGCTGCTCTCGGACTGTCGGGTGGCGGCGCTGTGGCCTGTGACGACCCTCACGATGCCGCAATTTCCGTGCCGATCCAAGGCTTTCCGGCCGACGGGGCGGCATTCGTGCTCAGCCGGCGAGCGGTCCCTCGAAAGCGGCGCGGGCCAGATCGGTCTCGTGCAGCGTAACGCGGATCTTGGCGAGACCCTTGCCGTCGTCGCCCAGCGCGCCCGACTTGGCGGCGGCCGCCATCGCGTCGAAGACGTGCTTGCACAGGAATTCGGTGGTGGTCAGCTTGCCCTTGAACTGGGGCAGCTCGTCCAGGTTCTTGTACTTCAGCGGCTTCAGCACGTCGGCCAGCGTGTCGAGCGCGGCGCCGATGTCGACCACCACGTTCTGCTTCGTCAGCGTCTCGCGGAAGAAGGCCACGTCGACGACGAAGGTGGCGCCGTGCATGTGCTGAGCGGGCCCGAAGAACGGGTCCGGCAGCGAGTGGCCGATCATGATGCGGTCGCGGACTTCGACGGAGAACATGGGGTGCATTTCCTGGAGGGCGCGCGCCTTGGACGCGGGCGTGAGGGGACGGAAATGCTCATCGCGGCAAATCGTGGTGGCGTCAAGGCGACGGATACCGCCAGCTCAGGTTTGCCCTGGGCGCCCTCGGCCCCAAAAAACCAATCGCGGCCTAATTCTCACTGCCCGGATACCGGATTACCGGTGCCAGGCCGGTCGCGCCCGGTGACAGGATCTCCGGCAACCGCCTCGGCCCGTCCTCGAAGGCCATCTCCTCGGCGACGAGGGCGTCGAGAGCTGGATCGGTCAGCATCGTCAGCGCCGACGCGAGACGCCGGCCGTAGCTCCAGCGCGGACGCCGGCCGGGCGAGACCTGCCCGACCTGGGACGACACCAGCTTCAGCCGCCGGCTGTGGAACGCATCGCCGAGGCCGACGGTCACCGCCTTGTCGCCGTACCACGACAGCTCGACGACGGTGCCCTCCATGCCGGCGAGCCCGATCGCCGCATTGAGACCCGCCGCGCTGACGGACGCGTGAAAGACGATGTCGGCGGTGCCACCCTCCTGCTCCCCTCCCCCTTGCGGGGACGGGCCAGGGGTGGGGGTCGAAGGCGAAAAGCGCGCTCCCAGCGCCTCCACCAGCTCCCGCCGGCTCTCGTCGACGTCGTAGACGGTCACCTCGGTGCCGGGAATCCGCGAAGCCAGATGCGCCACCATCAGGCCGACGACGCCGGCGCCGACTACGGCGACGCGGTCGCCAGGCCCCGTCCCCGCGTCCCAATGGGCGTTGAGCGCGGTCTCCATGTTGGCGGCCAGCGTCGCCCGCCGGGCCGGGACGCCGTCTGGCACGACGGCCAGCATGGCGACAGGCGCGATGAAGTGATCCTGATGCGGATGCAGGCAGAACACCGTCTTGCCGAGGAGACCGGCCGGGCCGTCCTCGACCACGCCGGTTGCGCAGTAACCGTATTTGACCGGGAACGGGAACTCCCCCTCCTGCAGCGGCGCGCGCATCCGCTGCCGCTCCCCCGGACTGACCGCGCCCGACAGCACAAGCCGTTCGGTGCCGCGGCTGATCCCGGTCCACAGCGTGCGCACCCGCGCCTCGCCCGGCGCCATCGGCTTCAGCGGCGCCGCGCGCAACTCCACTTTACCGGGACCGGCGTACCAGAGCGACCGCGCCATCAGCGCGCGGCCCGTCGAGCGTCTTGCAGCAGTCATCGAGCGTTCATCCACAATGTTGTAGCGATCCCGGCCATCATCCTGCCACGCCCCCACATCAGTGGACCTTCCATGACCGACTTGTCGACTGCCTCGTCACGTCCAGACATCTCGCGAGCTGCCATGAGCCAAGGCTCGATCCCTGCCGCCATCCCTAGCTCACCGACCGGCCTGCAATCAAACGCAGAGCTGTCCCGCCGGCGCATGATCGTGGTGTCGCTCAACGTCGCCACCTACCTCGCCCTGCTGTGGGCCGCGGCCACCGTGCTTGGTTCAGGCGGCTGGACGCTGGTCGACATGATCATGTTCGCCTGCTTCATGATCGGCACACCGTGGACCGTCCTCGGCTTCTGGAACGCCGTGATCGGCGTCTGGCTGCTGCACGGCCACAAGGATCCGATGAGCGAGGTGGCACCGTTCGCCGCCGCCGGCGAACTCGACACGCCGGTCACGATATCCACCGCCGTGCTGATGACGGTGCGGAACGAGGATCCGGCCCGCGCCATCCTGCGCCTCAAGACCGTGAAGGCCTCGATAGACGCCACCGGGCAGGGCGCGCAGTTCAGCTACTACATCCTCTCCGATACCAACGACGACGCCGTCGGCGCCGAGGAGGCGCAGCGGATCGAGGCCTGGAAGGCGGCCGATCCCGACCGCGAGCGCATCACCTACCGCCGCCGCACCGACAACACCGGCTTCAAGGCCGGCAACCTCCGAGACTTCTGCGAGCGCTGGGGCCGCAATCACGAGCTGATGCTGCCGCTCGATGCCGACAGCCTGATGTCGGGCGAGGCGGTGGTGAAGCTCGTGCGCATGATGCAGGCGCATCCCAAGCTCGGCATCCTGCAGAGCCTCGTCGTCGGCATGCCGTCGTCGTCGGCGTTCGCGCGAATCTTCCAGTTCGGCATGCGCCACGGCATGCGCACCTACACGATGGGCCAGAGCTGGTGGACCGCCGACTGCGGCCCGTTCTGGGGCCACAACGCGGTGGTCCGCATCAAGCCGTTCGCGGAGGAATGCCATCTGCCGATGCTGCCCGGCAAGCCGCCGCTCGGCGGGCACATCCTCAGCCACGACCAGGTCGAGGCGACGCTGATGCGCCGCGCCGGTTACGAAGTGCGCGTGCTGCCGGTGGAAAATGGAAGCTGGGAGGAGAACCCGCCGACCATGCTCGACTTCGCCAAGCGCGACGTGCGCTGGTGCCAGGGTAACATGCAGTATGTGAAGATCCTCGATCTTCCCGGCCTCAAGCCGATGAGCCGCTTCCAGCTCGTCTGGGCGGTGCTGATGTTCTTAGGTCTTCCTGCGTGGACGCTGATGATCGCGCTGCTGCCGGTCGCGGCATGGCAGGCGCAGGACATTCCCGACTATCCCACCGGCCTCGCCGCCTTCCTCTACGTGCTGTTCTTCGTCATGTACCTGTCGCCGAAGCTCGCCGGACTCCTCGACGCGGTGCTGACCACCGGCGGCGTCGCGCGCTACGGCGGCCCGCTGCGGTTCGCGGCGAGTGCGGTGATCGAGATCGTGTTCTCGTTCCTGCAGGGTGCCGTCTCCACCATCCGCACCACGATCTTCATGGTCGGGCTCTTGTTCGGCAAGTCGGTGGTGTGGGGCGGCCAGTCGCGCGACGCCTACGGCATCGGCTTGCGCACCGCGGTCGAGAACCTGTGGCCGCAAAAGCTGTTCGGCGTGGTCGTGTGCGGGCTGCTGTATCTGATCTCGCCCGCGACGTTGACCTGGAGCCTGCCGCTGACGCTCGGCTATCTCGTCGCTATCCCGTTCGCCATGATCACCGCGGAGCCCTGGCTCGGCCGGGCGTTCAAGCGTCTCGGCCTGTGCGGCATCCCCGAGGATTTCGATGCGCCGAAAGAGGTCAAGGTGGTGATGGGCGAGGCGTAGTCACCCACACTTCCGGTCGCTCAGAGCAAGCAATGCGAACGGCGGAGCCAAGTATACCGGCTCCGCCGTTCGCATTGGTGAAGATGTGCCGAATGCCTGGATCAGCGCCATGCCGGCCCTCGTTCACTGACCCGGAGCGGGAATAGGCGGATTGTCCGCGACGGGCAGTGGCGGCTTGACCGGGGTCGGCGGCGTGGAGATCCCGCTCACCCCCGTCAGCAATTTCTCGCCATCCTCGAAGTCGGTCGCCAGCGCGGTTTGCTGCAGCTCGGCCCGCGACAGCCAGTGGATCGAGCTGCTGGGTGTGGCGAGCAGCAGCGACATCATCGGGTCGCCGACGCCCATGTCGGCGAAGTATTTCCGCACCTTCTGGTACATGCCCTGAGTGGTCTCGGTCTGCACGGTCTTCTCGGCGATCTTCTTCTCCGACACCAGCGTCTTGCGCGCGACCACCGGCACGCCCCACTCCGTCCGCGTCTCGATGCGGTAGGTGCGGAGAACCTTGACGCGGGTCTCGTAGGTGGTGAGCTGATGCACGCCCGCAAAAGCCGTCTGGCCGATGAAGCGGCGCTTGCCGCCGGCGAGAAGAAAGGCACACGAGGAGGCACAGCGCGCGGCGCGGCTGCGGGGCTTGGCGAGCACGAGCCCTTTCTGCTTGGCGGAGCGGCAGGCCTCGTTCGACGGCGCACACGCCAGCGTCTCGGACTTGGCGACGGCGACGTCGAGGCCCTTGGACCGGATCAGCCGGCCGATGGCCAGCGCCTCGTCGACGGTACCGCCGGCGGAGTCCACCAGCACCGGCAGCTTGCGGTTTCCGAGCTTGGTCAGGATTCTCCTGAACTGGCGCGGCGTCGAGGAGTCGATCCGGCCCTGCGCGGCGATCCATTCGGCGCAAGTCGGCTCACAGCCGTCCTCGCCACTGCGGACGAGCTGCACGACCATCGGCGGTCCCGACGTCGGGATCCGCGTAACTTGGCCCGGCGCCGCCTTGCCGCCTTTGCGGACTTTGGACTTTGCTTGCTGCTGCGATTGGGCCTGGGCCTCGACCTGGGCCAGCACGACGCCTGTCACCAACAGCACGGCCGAGACGGCGGCAGCGGCAAGACCGGTTCGCATCGAACAACGCTCCAGGCAGCAGTGCATGTCGTGCATGGCTGGCCAGGCCACTCATCGGACTGGCCATAGCCCGACATAATCGTGACGTGATTACGACGCGTCTGGTACCGGCGGAAGCGGCACCGGCGGCTTCTCCACCGCCGGCATCGCATCCGCGAACCTCGATCCTCAGCCCGCCCGCAGCTTCAGCAGCTTGTCCGCGGTGCCGTGGCAGAGCTTGACCTTGTCGGCGGGCGACACCGCCACCTCGTTCAGGAACTCGCGACCGAGCTTGTTGGCCGCATAGGGGTAGTCGATCGAGAACATGATCCGGTCGATCCCGAACGTCTGCAGCGCGGCGATGAATGGCGGCTGCGAGAAGATGCCGCTGGTCGTGATCCACACCTGCTCGACGATGGTCTCGCTGATCTTGCGCTGCAAGTGGCCGACGTCGCGCTGAAACACCTCGTCGTCGCGGGCGAGCATGACCGGCAGCATCTCGCCCATGTGGCCGATGATGACCTTGAGCTTGGGATGCTTGTCGAAAACCCCTGCCAGCACCATCCGGAGCACCTGGATCGCAACCTCCGAGTGCCAGCCCCAGCCGGCGGCCTCGAGGACCCGGCCGGAATTGCCCGGAAGCCCCGAGTAGTAGGCTTCGCGCACGGCGGCGGGCGCCATGTGCGGGTGGATATAGATGGGTACGTCGAGCTCGACTGCGGCAGCGAGCAGGCTGTCGAAGCGCGGGTCGTCGAGGAAACGGCCCTCGGTGGTGCCATTGACCATGGCCCCGACGAAGCCCAGCTCGCGCACGGCGCGGCGAAGCTCGTCGGCGCACTGCTCCGGCGTCTGGGTCGGCAACGAGGCGAAACCAGCGAAGCGATCGGGCTTGGCCTTGACGAAAGCGGCGAGGTGATCGTTGAAGGCACGGGCGAGCGCGATGCCCTCCGCACCCGCCACCAGATCGGGCCCCGGACCGTTCACTGACAGCACCTGCATGGTGACGCCGGCCTCGTCCATCGAACCGAGCCGGACATCGCCCATCTCTGCCAGCAGCTCCTGCGGGCTGCGGCCGCTCTTGGGTGGGGTGCGCGGGGCATAGCCGCGCCGCTTGATCGCCTCGGGATCAATCCGCTTGGTGAGCTCAGGGACGGTGAAATGCTCCTCGAGCGCGACGACACGCATGGGTGGGGGTTCTCCTGGATCTCGTTGTCTGATGTATGGCCGCAGCCGTTGTCGCACCGGCGCGATCGGGCGGCAAGGTGGATGGCGGCACCGAGCGCAAGGCTCGGGGAACAAGGCTCGCGGTGCGACGTTCCCGGCACGGGACGCGCCAAGCTCCCCTCATCGCACCGGAGTCGACCATGCCGTTCACCATGACCCGTGATGCCACCTCGATCTACGTCAAGCAGTGGGGCGAGGGCCGCCCCGTCGTCCTGGTTCACGGCTGGCCGCTCAGCGCCGACACTTGGGATCCCGTTGGCCTCGCACTCGCGCAGAACGGCTACCGCGCGATCGCCTACGACCGCCGCGGGTTCGGTCGCTCGGATCAGCCGTGGGGCGGCTATGACTACGACACGTTGAGCGACGACCTCGCCGATGTGATGAAGGCATGCAACGTCACCGAGAACGCGACCCTCGTCGGCTTCTCGATGGGCGGTGGCGAGGTCGCACGCTACATGTCGCGCCACGGCGGCCGGGGCCTCGTCTCGGCGGCGTTGGTCTCCTCGATCGTCCCGTTCCTGGCGAGAACGAGCGACAATCCGCACGGCGTTCCCCAGTCGGTGCTGGACGAGATGGGCGACGGCATTCGCACTGACCGCGCCGACTTCATGCAGTCGTTCATCGAGGACTTCTACGGCATCGGCATGCTGTCGAGCCCTGTGAGCGAAGCGGTGCTCGAGGACTCCTGGCGGCAGTGCATGCAGGCCGGCTTGTGGCCGACGCTCGCCTGCGCCAAGGCGTTCTCGGCGACGGATTTCAGGAGCGAACTGCCGGCGTTCCGCGTGCCCACGCTGATTATTCACGGCACCGGTGACAAGACCGTTCCGATAGAAGCGTCCGCGCGGCCGGCGGCCAAGGGCATCGCCGCATCCCGTCTGATCGAGTACGAGGACGGCCCGCATGGCCTTTTCGCGAGCCACACCAAGCGGCTCGTCGGCGATCTGCTGTCGCACTTGAAGGGGTGACAATCACTGGAGCCGGGCACCACCCCGGCCTCCGCTGCACGCAACCACTTCCACCCCGCGCCACTTTTCCACAGCGCTTGGTGATAAGCTGATAACGATTCGCTGATTCGCCATCTCGTTGTGAGTTGCAAACTCTGGGAGACCCCCATGTCGCAGAGCAACGCCGCACAGGTGCTGCGCGAGGCCGATACCGCCGCCGCCGATGCCGCCGCTGAGGCACGCGCCGAGGTGCTCGATCGGGCCGCCTCGAAAAAGCCCAAGGCGATCATCGAGGGCGAGGCGGCCGAAGTCGGCTCCGCCACCAACGACAACGCCAAGCCGAAGGCCAAGTCCGCGGCCGAATTGAAAGCGGCGGCGAAGGACAAGTACCACCGGTTCAACGTCGACGTCTGGATCACCAATTTCAACTCGGTCGAGTTCGGGGTCTACAAGCACCAGCGCAACAAGGCCAAGTCGCGCCAGTTCACCACCGACATGGATGTTTTCGCCGAGATCTTGGAGGACGGCGAGCGCACAGGTCTGCTGGGCTATCGCGAGGACCTCTGGGCGAAGAAGGCCGGATTCGACAAGCGGCTGGTGTTCAAGCTGTTCGGCGAGAAGCTGAACTGGCACGCGACCATGGACCTGATGCTCGGGCGTTCGGTGCAGGAGACGGTCGGCGCGCGCGGACTGCCCGTGGTCGCCTACTCGGTCAACACCAACGATCACGAGCAGGTGGTCAACGTCCAGCGCTCGGCCAACAAATGGCCGATGACGGGGGAGAATTTCTCGTTCTTCCTGGTCGAGGACGGCAAGCTCAAGTTCTATCGCATCAGGCAAGACCTGATCTCGATCGGCCAGGACTACTCGGTGTGGGATGCGGGCGGCAATCGGATCGGGCTGCTCGACGGCAAGCTTCTGTCGCTGGGCGGCGCCTGGAAATGCAAGGTGCTGAAGGAGCACGCCGACAAGCGCCTGCTGACGGTGCTGAAGCTGTTCGTTGGCATGTTGAGCTTCAACAAGGCCTGCCGCAAGCACGTCAAGAAGCTCGCCGATGCCGTGGCCACCGGTCGCGTCGTCGCCAAGATCGAGCGGCAGGAAGCCGAGCTCTACATGAACCCGCGCCGCGTGCGGTAAGATTGGGATCTGTTACTCTGCAGTACCTGCGTCGAGGCCACCGGCCGCCGGTGGCCTTTGTCGTACGTGATCCACCGCGCGGCCCGCGAACTTTCTCATGATCAATCACCGCACCCGCATGGTCGGCAGCTTCGAGGAGCTGATCTCGACCCCGTTTTCTGGCGACGTCAACGCGATGTGCTGGTCGCGGACGCTCGCGGGCGATTTCCAGGAGGTTCTCGACCGGCTGCAGCCACCCGAGGGCCTGACGACCATCGAGGACGACGACCTGCGCGCTCTCTCTCTCGGTCCGGCCGGCGAACTCGCCAGGGACGCGCTGCTCGCGGACCAGGCGCTGCTGCGCGACGCCGGCCTGGCGCCGATCCTCGACGTCATCACCGACTACCCCCGCGACGAGCGCGGAGGCCCCGTTCCAACCGACGTCTACTCGTTCCACGTCGACAGCGCACCGGTGCAGGTCGACACATACCTGTGCACCTACTTCGGCCCCGCATCCGAAGGACTGATGAACGAACACGCCATCCGCCGCGTCGATGTCGCAGAAACCAGGGCCGAGCTTTTGCGCCTCCACGGTGGCACGGACGACGACGCCTTCGCGGATTGGATCGCCGAGAATTGCTTCGACCTGCACTACGTCCCGCGACCCGGTGCCCGGCCGTATCCCCTCGGGCGCCACAATCTCTGGCGGCTCGCCATTGCCTATCCACGGTCGCCGGTGCTGCCCTGCATCCACCGTGCTCCGCCCCAGCCTGCCGGCACGCCGCCGAGGCTGCTGCTGATCAGTTGAGGCTTTGGCTGCTGGCCCCCTGGAGAGCGAAGCGGAGCTGATCGAGTGCATCGGCGAGGTTGTCGACGCCATGATGAAAACTCGTGCAACAAGGTCGAACCTATCGCCTATTTCATGTGCATTTTGTTAATGGCATCTTAGGGCACCCAGATTGCAAGCCCTTGTTTCAGATCGTTTTTTGTGCGGATTTCCTGTTGTGGCACAAATCTTGATCATGCAGCTCCTTGTGCAGTCAGAACGCCGATTTTCGGGCTGCCTGATACAAAAATAGGCAATTTGGTCGGGGGAGCGAGGGGATGGAGCAGATCCAGCAGAGTGGC
>CAMDBL010000142.1 GCA_945889015.1 Devosia equisanguinis | reverse complement strand
GACGAGCGTCACGCGCGCCGGATCGATGCAGAGATCCCATGAGGGCGCCAGATCGTCGAGACATCCGGCGACATCCTCACGGCGGACTCGGACGTAGGTTCCGATCAGCGCGAGCCGGTCCCCTTGCCACGCCAGCCGCGGAAACTCGGCCCACCATACTGCGACCGGACGGCCATCCGGCGCCCTGCGAGAGCCCTTCTCGGGTGCTGCCCCCTGCGCGACCGAGACAATGACCAAGCTGACGCCATCGGCCGCCCGCGTGAAGCGGTCAACGACCGCATGACGTCCGCCGTCACCACCGGCGATCACGTCCAGCACAACGTGGCTATCCTCGCGCAGTGTCTCAGTGCCGGTGCTCATCAGCAGGAACGCGAGGGCCAGCGCACCACCGCCCATCATTCCGATGGCAAGCCGCATCGGCCATCGGCTGGCGCTCACGGCGCGGCCGGCGGCGGGAGTTGCGGCCGGCCGTTCGCATCCATCGGCCAGAACGGGTTGTGGGCCACCTCCCACAAGTGCCCGTCGGGATCGGCGAAATAGCCGGCGTAGCCACCCCAGAACACCTTCTGGGCAGGCTTGACGATCCGCCCGCCCTTGGCTGCGATCTCGGCCATCGCGGTATCGACCGCAGCCGCGCTGTCGAGGTTGATGGCGAGTGCGGCCGCGCGGAAACCGGCACCGTCGTCGGCCACGTGCGCATCGGCTGCGAGGGCGGCCCGGCCGAACAGGCTCAGGATGACGCCATTCATGTCGAAAAAGGCGACACCGGGATTGTCGAAGGCCGCAGCGCGCCAGCCGAGCCCCTCGTAGAAGGCGCGCGACCGGCCCACATCCTCGACCCCGAGGGTGATCAGCGACAGCTTCTGCGGGACGGTGCTCTTGGACGGTGACATCAGCCCTTCCAGACCGGCTTTCGCTTTTCGATGAAGGCACCGATGCCCTCGATGGCGTCGCAATGCATCATGTTCTCGATCAGCGCGGCGGTACCGACGTCGTAGGCCTCGGCGAGGGGCCGCTCGACCTGCTCGTAGAATGCCCTCTTCCCGATGGCGATTGCGGCCGGCGATTTGGACGCGATCACGCGCGCCATGCCGATCGCGGTCGGGAGCAACTCCTCGGCGGCGACCACGCGATTGACCAGCCCCGCCTCCAGCGCCTCGCGCGCCGGCATCAGCGTGCCGAGCATCAGCAATTCCAGCGCTTGCTTGCGCATGACTTTTCGGGACAGCGGCACCATCGGGGTCGAGCAGAACAGCCCGTTGTTGATGCCGGTCGTGCCGAACAGGGCGGCCTGTGAGGCCACCGCCAGATCGCAGGCGGCGACGAGTTGGCAGCCGGCCGCGACCGCGGGGGCATGAACCGCGGCGATGAACGGCTTCGGCGAGGCGGTGATCGACTGCATCATCCGCCCGCAGGTGGCGAGCAGGGCGGTGTAATAGGCGCGGCCGCCATCCGCGTCGGCCCGGTGCTTCGTCATCTGCTTCAAGTCGTGGCCCGCGCAGAATGCCGGCCCGGTCGCGGCGAGCACCACGGCGCGGACATCGCTGTCGGCCGTGGCCTCGTCGATGGCGGCCTGCAGCGCCGCCAGCATTTCCTCGGACAGCGTGTTGCGCGCCGCCGCGTGCGAGAGGGTGAGCATCAGCACATGCGGCTCCGGCGTGTCACGCGAGATCAACTCACCCGCACGTGCCGACTCCACAGCGCTCACCCGATCCTGCATGACCACACCTCCCGATCCCACCACTGCCGCGCTACTGCAGCGCCTTCTCGATCGCCTCGCGATGCTTCTTCACCAGCGCGATGTTCTCGGAATGCTTCAGCGGCGGCGTCGACTTGAGCGCGTCGGCCAGCTCCTCGAGCATCTGGGTCTTGTCCTTCTCGGGGATCGAGTTGTCGGCCTTGATCTCGTCCATCTCCTTCTTGAGCATTTCGACGGGATCGGAGAACTCTCCCGACTGCGGATCGAGCCCGGCCATCACCAGGGAGATATTCGCGGCGACGTCGTCCAGCTCATTGAAGCTGGCGAAGCTGTTCTTCTTGGCGATCTCCTCGAGCTTGCCCTGCAGCTTTGCGTCGGGCTTGTCGCCGGCCGCCTGCAGCTCGCTCGCGATCGCGGTCAAATCCTTCTGCGCATCGATGAAGCCCTGCACCTGCTTCTCGGTCAGCTTGATCTGATTGATCTCCTGAGCGATCGCACCGGGGGGCCCAGCGCTGAGCGCCAGCATCATGCACACGGCCACTGCGGCCAGCCCATTCAAACCGCGCTTCATACCGCGTCTCCTGTTTTTGCTCATGTCCCAACCAAGCGGGCCCCATCATAACGGGGGGCCTCGACCGATCCGTCGCGCTTTGCACGCGGTGCTTCTCGACGCTAGACAAACGAAACGCCACCGCAAAGCTCACCGTTGCACACCATTCTACAACTTCGTCGGGATTAAGAATGTCCAGCCGCCCCTCAACATGCCTGCTCAGCGCCGCAGAGGTATCCGATCTCGTCGACACGCACTTCCCGCAAGTGCATACCGGCGGAAAGCACTTACATATCGAGGACATCGGAGATCGCGTGGCGCGCGTACGCATGCAGGCCGACGACAGCCAGATGCGGCCGGGTGGCACGGTTTCGGGCCCGTCGATGTTCAAGCTCGCCGATTTCTCGCTCTGGGTGGTGCTGCTCGGCAACATGGGCGAGGCGGCGCTGCAGGCCGTCACCACCAATCTCAACATCAACTTCCTGAGCCGCCCCAAGCCCGGCGACATGGTCGCCCACGCGCGCATCATCAAGCTCGGCCGCCGACTCGCGGTGGGCGAGATCGAGCTCTACTCCGCCGGCAGCGAGGACATGGTCGCGCATGCGACGGGCACCTACGCCATCCCCCCTGCAAACTTTGCGGTAAAATGATACCACCATGTGGTTTCCAATTACCACATGTAAAAATCCTCGTATTTCCGGGCCCTTTCGGTCGATCGAGTGTTTGACATAGCTCATGCCGCACCCGTATAAGCGTCGCCGAACCGGTGTGCGCACCGCGTGGGCCGACGGCAGGCCGTACGCGCGTGCTGGCACCGGAGCCATCCCAGGAGCCTCAAGATGCAGACTTTCGTCGCCAAGCCCGGCGAGCTGGAAAAGAAATGGGTGCTGATCGACGGGACCGACCTCGTCGTCGGCCGCCTCGCCACGATCATCGCCACCCGCCTCAAGGGCAAGCATCGCGCGATCTACACGCCGCACGTCGACTGCGGTGACAACATCGTCGTGATCAACGCCGAGAAGGTGGTCTTCAGCGGCAACAAGTACGAGGACAAGGTCTACTACCGCCACACCGGCTATCCCGGTGGCATCAAGGAGACCAGCCCCCGCCGCATCATCGAGGGCAAGTATCCCGAGCGCGTGCTCGAGAAGGCCGTCGAGCGCATGCTGAAGCGCGGCCCGCTGCAGCGCCAGCTCATGCGCAACCTGCGCATCTACAAGGGCGCCGAGCATCCCCACCAGGCCCAGGGCCCGGTGCCGCTCGAGGTCGCCAAGATGAACAAGAAGAACGTGAGGGCCTGATCGTCATGGCACTGGAACCCAAGACCCTGGAATCGCTGTCGGAGCTGAAGGGCGAGGGCGCTGTCCTGGCGGCCGCCTCGGATGCCCCTGTGCACCTGCAAAAGCTGGACAAGCAGGGCCGCGCCTACGCCACCGGCAAGCGCAAGAACGCTATCGCCCGCGTCTGGATCAAGCCCGGCAACGGCAAGATCACGGTCAACACGAAGGACTTCGAGAAGTACTTCGCGCGTCCCGTGCTGCAGATGCTGCTGAAGCAGCCGCTGCAGGCCGCCGAGCGCACCAGCCAGTTCGACGTGATCGCCACCGTCGTCGGCGGCGGTCTCTCGGGTCAGGCCGGAGCGGTGCGCCACGGCATCTCCAAGGCGCTCACCTACTACGAGCCGGAGCTGCGCGGCGTGCTCAAGAAGGGCGGCTTCCTGACCCGCGACAGCCGCGTGGTCGAGCGTAAGAAGTACGGCCGCATGAAGGCCCGCCGCAGCTTCCAGTTCTCGAAGCGCTGATCGGCCCTGCCGCTTTGCACTGCAGCAGCCCGCCCTTCGGCGGGCTGCTTGCTGTTTGGCAGCCATTGACGCCGGGGACGCGACGCCGCATATCGCCGCCACACGCAAGATCACGCACCACGGCCAGACGGCCAGTATCGTACGGCCAGCCTCAGGCGGCCAGGATCAGACGGGGTGAGACCATGCCCGCAGCCACTTCGAAGCCGACCATCTTCATCGACGGCGAGGCCGGCACCACCGGGCTCGAGATCCGCGAGAAGCTCGCGCGCGTCCCCGCCGTCGAGGTTCGCAGCATCGATCCGGCGCTGCGCAAGGATGCCGCCGCGCGCAAAGAGCTGATGGCGGCCGTCGATCTCGTCGTTCTGTGCCTGCCGGACGATGCCGCCAAGGAGGCCGTGGCGCTCGCCGACAGCCTCGGGGCGAAGGCCCCACGCATCGTCGACGCCTCCACCGCCTTCCGGGTCGCCGACGGCTGGGCCTACGGCTTTCCCGAGCTGGCTCCGGGGCAGGCCGACGCCATCCGTGCCGCCCGCAAGGTCGCCAACCCCGGCTGCTACCCGACGGGCGGCATCGCGCTGCTGCGTCCGCTCGTCGATGCCGGCCTGCTGCCGCCCGACTATCCGGTGACGGTCAATGCGGTCTCGGGCTATTCCGGCGGCGGCAAGTCCATGATCGAAGCCTACGAGGCCGGTAAGGCGCCGGCCTTCGAGCTCTACGGGCTCGGCCTCGAGCACAAGCACCTGCCCGAACTGCAGCGCTATTCAAAGCTCGCCCGCCGGCCGATCTTCGTGCCTTCTGTCGGCAATTTCCGCCAGGGGATGCTGGTCAGCGTGCCGCTGCACCTCGACACGCTCGCCGGCAAGCCGAAGGCGGCAGACCTCGAGGCGGCGCTCGCGAGGCACTACGCGGGAAGCGAGTTGGTCAAGGTGGTGCCGACCACGGACGATTCAGCGAAGGGACGCATCGAGGCCGAGAGCCTCAACGGCACCGACATGCTGGAGCTGCGCGTCTTCGCCAATGCGGCACACGCCCAGGCCGTCCTCGTCGCCAAGCTCGACAACCTCGGCAAGGGCGCCTCCGGCGCCGCCGTACAGAACATCAGGCTGATGCTGAGCGTTTGACCCGTAGGTCGGAGCGAGGTGCCCGTCGCGCCCGAGGTCCGACAATTCCATTTATCACCGCGAGCGCACGGACCTCGGCCGGCAAGTGAGAAGCCGACCTTGCTCCGACCTACGACAATCGCCCGAGAAAAGCCACCGGGAACGAACGGCGGCGCGGCAGGTTGAGACCGCGAGCGCCTTCCTCGTACCCAAGTGCAGCACCCGGTCCAGCCGACGACGTTACTCCGCCGCCTCGCGCACCGGCGCCGGCGACGGTGAGCGCAACTTCGACAGCAGCCCGATTTCCTTCACCTTCGCGGCGTCGGCATTCTTCAGCTTGACGTGCCCGAAGCCCTTGATCTCGAGCGGCAGGGCTGCCAGCGCGACTGCCGCTGTGTGATTGGCCGACGTCAGCCGCTGCGCGATCTCGTCGATCAGACGCTCGTACTCGACGATCATCTGCCGCTCCATCCGCCGCTCCCGGGCATAGCCGAACACGTCGAGCCAGGAGCCGCGCAGGCCTCTCATGCGGGCCAGCGTGCGTAGTACGGGCATCATCCACGGACCGAGCGTCACCTTGCGCGGATGGCCCGTCACCTTGTCCCTGTTGAGCCAGCCGACGATCGGGGGCGAGAGATGGAACTCGAGCTTGCCCGCGCCGTCGAACTTGTCCGCGATCGCCGCCTGGAAGCGACCGTCCGTGTAGAGCCGCGCCACCTCGTACTCGTCCTTGTAGGCGAGCAGCTTGTAGTAGCCGTGCGCCACCGCCTCCGCGAGGCCAGCCCTGCCGGGCGCCTTGGTGTGCTCGATGTTGGCGATCGAGGCGACCATGGACCTGTAGCGCTGCGCCAGCGCCTCGTCCTGGTACGCCCCGAGCTGCGTCGCGCGGAATGCGACGATGTCGTCGAGCGTCTTGGGCGCCGGCTGCTCTTTCGCGACCGGCTTTGCGATCCGGTCGAGCGCCGCATGATCGTGGCCGGCGAGGCGGCCGAAGCGGAACGCCTGCCGGTTCATCTCCACCGCCGCGCCGTTGAGCGTGATCGCCTCCTCGATGGCGTCTGCGCCGATCGGGATCAGGCCGAGCTGATAGGCGAGGCCGAGAAGGAACATGTTGGAGGCGATCGAATCGCCGAACAGCCGCACCGCGTAATCGTGCGCGTCGATGCCGACCGACGTCCCCTTGCGCACGCGCTCGGCGATGGCCTGGGCGAGCGCGCCGCCGGGCACCTGCAGGTCGGGCTTGCGGGTGAAGTCGCCGGTGGTCATCTCGTAGGTGTTGAACACCACCGCGGTGTGATCCGGCTTGACCGTCTCCAGGATTTTGTTGCCGGCGGTGACGACGAGATCGCCACCGATGATCACGTCGGCGTTGTTGGAGCCGATACGGATCGCGTGGATGCTGCCCGCGTCGGCCGCGACACGCATGTGGCAGGCGACCGCGCCCCCCTTCTGCGCGAGGCCGGTCATGTCGATCGAGCCGAAGCCCTTGCCCTCGATGTGGGCGGCCTGTGCCAGGACCGCCGAGACCGTGACGACGCCGGTGCCGCCGACGCCGGTGACCATCATCGAATAGGGATGAGCGCCGAGTGCCGGCGCCTGCGGCTCGGGCAGGCTCGCCAGCATCGCCGAGATCCCGTCCTGGCCGGCGACGCCCCGCGCCTTCTTGGGCTTGGCGCCATGCACCGAGACGAAGCTCGGACAGAACCCCTCGACGCAGGAGAAATCCTTGTTGCAGGCGGACTGGTCGATCTGGCGTTTGCGGCCGAACTCCGTCTCGAGCGGGATCACGGCGACGCAGTTCGATTTGACGCCGCAGTCGCCGCACCCTTCGCACACCTCGGGATTGATGAAGATGCGCTTGTCGGGATCGGGGAACTCGCCCTTCTTGCGCCGCCGGCGCTTTTCCGCCGCACACGTCTGGTCGTAGACCATCACGGTGGTGCCGGGGATCTCCGACAGTTCCTTCTGCACCGCCTGCAGATCGCGGCGGTGATGCACCCTGACGCCCGCCGGCAGCATGCCCGACGTGTAGCGCTCAGGCTGGTCGGTGACCACGTCGACGCGCGCGACACCCTCCGCCAGCACCTGGCCGACGACCTGCTTCACGGTCATGCCGCCGTCGAGCTTCTGGCCGCCGGTCATGGCAACGGCGTCGTTGTAGAGAATCTTGTAGGTGACGTTGACGCCCGAGCCGACCGCTGCCCTGAGCGCCAGCGAGCCCGAATGGATGTAGGTGCCGTCACCGAGGTTCTGGAAGACGTGCTTGCGCTTGGAGAAGTGCGCTTCGCCGACCCAGTTGGCGCCCTCGCCGCCCATGTGGGTGAAGCCCTCCGTCTGGCGGTCCATCCACTGCGCCATGTAGTGGCAGCCGATACCGGCGTAGGCGCGCGCGCCCTCGGGCACGACGGTCGAGGAGTTGTGCGGGCAGCCGGCGCAGAAATAGGGCGTGCGCTGAAAGGCATCGGCGGTGGCGGGCATGTTGCCCTTCAGCCGCTTCAGCTCGCCGAGGCGATTGCGGACGCCGTCATCACTGGTCAAGCGCACGATGCGCTCGCCGAGACTGAGCGCGATGTCGAGCGGGTCGAGCGCGCCCTTGGCCGGGAACAGCCATTGGTCGTTCTCGTCCTTCTTGCCGAGCACCAGTGGCCGGGTCGCCGAGTTGTACAGCTCCTCCTTGACCTGCACCTCGATCAGCGCGCGCTTCTCCTCGACGACGACGATGAGGTCGAGCCCTTCCGCGAAGGCGCGCAACCCCTCGGGCTCCATCGGATAGGTCATCGCCACCTTGTAGAGGCGGATACCCAGCTCGTTGGCCCTGACCTCGTCGATGCCGAGGCTGTCCAGCGCCTGGCGCGTGTCGAGGTAGCTCTTGCCAGTCGAGACGATGCCGATCTTGGGTGTGGCGCCGCCGGACATGACGATGCGGTCGAGCTTGTTGGCGCGGGCGAACGCAAGGGCGGCGCCGCGCTTGTAGTCGTGCAGGCGAGCTTCCTTGGTCAGCGCCTGGTCGCCGAGCCGGATGTTGAGGCCGTCGGGCGGCAAGGGGTACTCGTCGGCCGTCGGCAGCTTGATCGAGACGCGGTCGATGCGACCGTCGGCCGTCGCCGTCGACTCGATGTTGTCCTTGACGCACTTGATGCCGACCCAGACGCCCGCGTACCGGGAAAGGGCGAAGCCATACAAGCCGTAGTCCAGGATCTCCTGCACACCCGCCGGATTGAGCACCGGCATCATCGCGTCGACGAAGGCGAACTCGGACTGGTGGGCGCTGGTCGAGCTTTCGCAGGTGTGGTCGTCGCCCATCAGAGCGATCACGCCACCGTTCTTGGAGGTGCCGGCGTGGTTGGCATGCCGGAACACGTCACCCGAGCGGTCGACGCCGGGGCCCTTGCCGTACCAGACGCCGAACACACCGTCGTACTTGCCCTCGCCGCGAAGCTCCGCCATCTGCGTGCCCCAGATCGCAGTGGCGGCGAGATCCTCATTGACGCCGGGGTGGAAGACGATGTTGGCGCCATCGAGCAGGGGGCGCGTTCGGATCAGCGCGCTTTCCAGAGCCGCGATCGGCGAGCCGCGATAGCCCGAGACGTAGCCGGCGGTGGCGAGACCGGCCTTGGCGTCGCGAGCGCGCTGCATCAGCAGCAGGCGAACGATCGCCTGGGTGCCCGTCAGGAGCTGCCGCTCGACGCCGAGATCGTATTTGTCGTTGAGGCTCGCACCCTGCTTCGGCATGGCTGGCACCCTTTTTCCAGGTTCTTCCCGCCTTCGCGGCTTGTCGCCTTCCGGAGCCCGAATGTTCCGCCCGAAATGCTGCAAGTGCGAAATGGGTCAGTTATGCTGACCTAAGTTGTCATAGTTCGGCGGCCCCGGCAAACGCGCACCGACAGCCCGTCCGAACGGATTGCCCACACGCACTGGCTGCCGCGTCCTCCCGGACAACCCTTATGTTGGGCGTGAGGCGGCTCCTGGCAATGTCCTCGCCGCATTCCTTTCCCGCACCAACTGCAGAGGTCCGTCCCTCGCGGCAATCGCGACACGGCCGAACGTCACGCGGCATGTCGCGGGAACCGGGGGCGGGAGGTGACGTTCTCTTGCCGAGGCGCGGTGTGGGCACTCGACACGAGGAGTTCGATCATGCGTGCGCTGTGCTGGCACGGAAAAAGCGATGTTCGTTGCGAAACGGTCCCCGACCCCAAGCTCGAAGGTCCCGGCGACGCCATCGTCAAGGTGACGGCCTGCGCGATCTGCGGCTCGGATCTGCACCTCTATGACGGCTACATGCCGGCGATGGAGAAGGGCGACGTGCTCGGGCACGAGACGATGGGCGAGGTCGTCGAGGTTGGTGCCGAGGTCAAGAACCTGAAGGTCGGCGACCGCGTCGTGATCCCGTTCAACATTTCCTGCGGCGACTGCTTCTTCTGCCGCAAGGGGCTCTGGTCGCTGTGTGATCGCTCGAATCCCAACGCCGCCGACGTCGCCAAGATCATGGGCCACTCGCCGGCGGGCCTGTTCGGCTACTCCCACCTGCTCGGCGGCTTTGCCGGCGGCCAGGCCGAGTACATTCGGGTGCCTTATGCCGACGTCGGCCCGATCAAGGTGCCCGACGGCCTTCCCGACGAGCAAGTGCTGTTCCTCTCCGATATCTTTCCGACCGGATACATGGCGGCCGAGAACGCCGGGATCGAGCCGGGAGACACCGTCGCCGTCTGGGGCTGCGGTCCGGTCGGACAGTTCGCGATCCAGAGCGCGTGGATGCTGGGCGCCGGGCGCGTGATCGCGATCGACACGGTGCCCGAGCGATTGGCGATGGCCGAACTCAACGGTCGCGCCGAGGTGATCGATTTCGCCAAGACCAACGTCTACGAGTGCCTCCAGGACCTGACCAAGGGACGCGGTCCGGACCGCTGCATCGATGCGGTCGGGGCGGAGGCGCACGGCATGGGCGGCGCCATGGGCTCGATGCTGGACAAGGTGAAGGCCGCCGCCTACCTCGCGACCGACCGGCCGAGTGTGCTGCGCGAGGTGATCCAATGTTGCCGCAAGGGCGGCACGATCTCGGTCCCCGGCGTCTACATCGGCTTCGTCGACAAGCTCCCGTTCGGAGCGTTCATGAACAAAGGTCTGACGATGCGGTCGGGCCAGACGCACACACATCGCTACCTCGGCCCGCTGCTGCAGCGGATCCAGGCCGGCGAGATCGATCCCTCGTTCGTGATCACCCACATCGCCACGCTGGAGCAGGGCCCACAGCTCTACGCGACCTTCCGCGACAAGCAGGACGGCTGCATCAAGGTGGTGATGAAGCCCTAGCGGCGCGGGTGAGGACGCGGCGGGGCGTTGAGGGCCGCGCCACGTCCCAGTCCACCGCGTCAAATCTTCCCGTGGCCGCGTCTGATGGTCTGGCGCATGGTCGGCGCCGTGACCTTGTCGGAGATCTGGATGTTCCAGATCTCGCTCTCCCCTTGCTTGCAGAATTCGGCGAAGAGCCCCGGTATCACCGAGACGTCACGGATCTCGTGGCCGCGCAGGCCGAAACCCCGGGCGATGTCCTCGAACGCGGGCCGGCCGAAGATCGCCTGGCTGTCGTCGATCCCGTCCGCGCGCAGCTTGTGGAACTCCGAGCCGTAGCCGCCGTCGTTCATCACGCAGATCAGCATCCTGAGGCCATGTCGCTTGATGGTCTCGAGTTCCTGGATGTGGAACAGCAGCCCGCCGTCGCCCTCGATCAGCACCAGCTCGCCCTCGCGACCCTTCCGGCGCGCGGCGGCCACGCCCATGGCATACGAGAGACCGTTGCCGACCGCGCCGAACTCGCGGATCGTCGTGAAGCGATCCGCCGGCCGGCCGCGCGTCTGGGCCAGCCAATAGGCCTGGTGGCCGGTGCCGCCGACGATGTCCCAGTGCTTGGGGACGGTGGCATCGATGGCGCTGATCGCCGCGCGCGGGTCGACGAGTCCCGGCTCGATCTCGAAAGGCACGGAATCGGCGGGCTCGGTCGCGATCCGGTGCGCAAGCTCCCGGGTACGGATCGCCGCCGCCGTCGGCTTGCCGCTGCCAAGCACTCGGTCGAGGCCGGCCGTGATCGCCTCGACGGCCACCAGCGCATCCGACTTCACGTAGATGTCGGCGGCCTTCTGCCCGTCGCGCAGACCCCTTGGTGCATCGTCCACCTGGATTCTCACGGCCTTGCCGAAATAGTGGCCGCCGCCGACGTAGTAGGACAGGCTCGTGCCGACGGCGAGCACGAGATCGGCGCTTTCGAACAGCTCCTTGCCGAGCGCGGTGAAGTAGCTGCCGGGGATGCCGATCGAGAAGGGATGGTCGTGGAACAGCCCGCGCAACGGCAGCGTGTTGGAGAGCAGCGCGCCCGAGCGATCCGCGAGCCTGACCACGGCCTCCCGCGCGCCGGCCAGGACCACGCCGCGACCACCGATGATGATCGGCCGCTTAGCCTTGGCGAGACGGTCCACCACCTCGGCCACGAGCGCGGGATCGGGATGGATGCGCCCGGCCTTGGGGTCGTAGATCGCCGAGGTCTCGTACGGCTGATCCGAAGGGATCTCGAGCTTCTGCAGATCGTAGGGAATGCCGAGCACCACGGGCTTGCGCTCGTGGCGCGCGACGTGGAACGCCTCGCGGACGTAGTCCATCATGCGCGGAACGCTGTGGGCCGCGATGTAATGGGCCCCCGTCGCCGTCACCAGTGGGGCCTGCTCGATCGCCTGGTTGTAGAACTTGGCATTGACCGGGGCCTCGCCGGCGAACACGACCAGGGGCAGGCGCGCGCGCACCGCCGCCGGCAGCGCGGTCATCAGCTGGGTGAGGCCTGGACCGCACGTCACCGAGGCGGCGGCGATCTTGCCGGTGGCCGCATTGTAGGCGGTCGCGGCGGCCACCGTACAGTGCTCGTGCCGTACATGGATGGTCTGTACACCCGGCAGCTTCGAGAACGCCGTCGACCAGTGCATGTTGCCGTCACCCATCAGCGCGAACTGGGTGTCGACTCCCTCGGCGCGGAAAGCTGCGGCCAGGGCATCGTGGAGCTTGGGCTTGGTCATGGGGCTCACTCGTCTGGTGGCGGACTGAAAGGGCCGCTGCAAGGGCTGTTGTGGCCGCGCCACAACCGTTGCCGTCTGCTACCGATTTTATGCGCATGGGATGCGCAGGCGCCAGGACGGATCACCGCCGCGGCGCTCCGACGTGCCCGCGTTCGGCCCCCTGGCCAGTCGAGCTATTGGCCGTAGAAGACCTTGGCGATGTCGATGCCGTGGTTGCCGGCAGTCGAACCATTGCCCGGCGAGGACGGCGAGCGCCGCGAGTTCTTCTGCCCGGCGGCCTTCGCCGCTGGCGGCTGATCCGCACCGGAAGCCGGGATCTCGACGCTGTCGCGCAGCGCCGAGATGATGAACTCCCCCTCGGGCATCGGCCAGGGCTGGACCACCGTCCCTCGCGCGACGGTTTCGGCCCGCCTTGGAGAACTCGGCGCCACAAGCCCCGAAATCGGCTCCGCCGTCGCGAGCAGCAGACCCTTTGAATGGATCTCGAGCGTGCCGTCCGGCGTCAGGATGTAATGCGTATCGAAGCCGGCGCCGACGTGGTCGAGGCGGGTGCCGGACGGCATCGGCGTCTCGGTCAACTCGCCGGTGCGGGCGAGGCCCCCGCGCATCTGCCAATCGAGCATCAGCCGCTCCCGATTGCGATCGAGATCGCGATAGAGCATCAGCCGGCCGGGCGTCGCCGGCGTCGAGGTGAGCCAGGAGCCGACGACGTCGCGGCGGTCCGAAAGCGCATCTTCGCGGTAGCCGCGCTCCTCGTCCGCGGTCAGGCCCGGCACGCGGATCTGGGTCTCG
>CAMDBL010000141.1 GCA_945889015.1 Devosia equisanguinis | reverse complement strand
GCTGCCATCGGCGAGGACGACGCGCCCGTCTCGGGCAACGTCATCACCGACGCCACGACCGGCGACGCCGACACCGCGCCCGACAGCGATCCGCTGACCGTCACCGCGGCCGTGCAGGGGGGCAACGCGATCACCATCGACGTGCCGTTCACGACCTCCGGCGGCGGCGTGCTCACGCTCGGCTCCGACGGCGCCTACACGTTCGTCCCGGGCACCGCCTACAACGGCCTCGACGTGGGCGAGAGCGCCACCGAGACGATCACCTACACCGTCACCGACGGCAACGGCGGCACGGCCACCGCGACGTTCGCCGTCACCATCACCGGCGCCAACGACGCTCCCGTCGTGATCGATCCCGCCAACCCCGGCACGCCGTCGAACCCGAACCCCGCCGGCCCCGATCCGCTCAACGTCATCCCCGACGTGGCGACGACGGACGGCGCGACACCCACACCCGTGAACGTCGGCAGCTACATCGTCGATCCCGACGGCGAGCCGCTGACCTTCACCGCCACCGGCCTGCCGCCCGGCATGGTCATCGATCCCGCCACCGGCATCATCAGCGGCACGCTGCCGGCGGATGCGAGCCAGGCCGGCCCGTACACCGTCACCGTCACCGCGACCGATCCCGACGGCACGTTCGTCCAGACCACCGTCACCTACGCCGTGACCAACCTGTCGCCGGTCGCCGTGAACGATGCGGCTGCCATCGGCGAGGACGACGCGCCCGTCGCCGGCAACGTCATCACCGACGCCACGACGGGCGACGCCGACACCGCGCCCGACAGCGATCCGCTGACCGTCACCGCGGCCGTGCAGGGGGGCACTCCGATCACCATCGGCGTGCCGTTCGTCACGAGCGGCGGCGGCGTGCTCACCCTCGAAGCCAACGGCGCCTACACGTTCGTGCCGGGCACCGCCTACAACGGCCTCGACGCCGGTGAGTCGGCGACCGAGACGATCACCTACACCGTCGACGACGGCAACGGCGGCACGGCAACGGCGACTCTCGCCGTCACCATCGCCGGCGCCAACGATACGCCTGTCGTGATCGATCCCGCCAACCCCGGCACGCCGTCGAACCCGAACCCCGCCGGCCCCGATCCGCTCAACGTCATCCCCGACGTGGCGACCACGGACGGCGCCACGCCCACACCCGTGAACGTCGGCAGCTACATCGTCGATCCCGACGGCGAGCCACTGGTGTTCACTGCCACCGGTCTGCCGCCCGGCATGGCAATCGATCCCGCCACCGGCATCATCAGCGGCACCCTGCCGCCGGATGCCAGCCAGGCCGGGCCGTACACCGTCACCGTCACCGCGACCGATCCCGACGGCGCGTCCGTCGAGACCACCGTCACCTACGCCGTGACCAACCTGCCGCCGGTCGCCGTGAACGATGCGGCTGCCATCGGCGAGGACGACGCGCCCGTCTCGGGCAACGTCATCACCGACGCCACGACCGGCGACGCCGACACCGCGCCCGACAGCGATCCGCTGACCGTCACCGCGGCCGTGCAGGGGGGCAACGCGATCACCATCGGCGTGCCGTTCACGACCTCCGGCGGCGGCGTGCTCACGCTCGGCTCCGACGGCAGCTACACGTTCGTCCCGGGCACCGCCTACAACGGCCTCGACGTGGGCGAGAGCGCCACCGAGACGATCACTTACACCGTCGCCGACGGCAACGGCGGCACCGCCACGGCGACGCTCGTCGTCACCGTCACCGGCGCCAACGACGCGCCGATCGCCGAGGATCTGGAGATTTCCACGCCGGAAGACGTGGTCTATTCCGGCGCGCTGCCGGTGGCGACGGATGTCGACGGCGAAGCCCTCGCCTATGCGGCCGGCGGCACGCTGCCAAGCCACGGCACCGTCACGATCAATCCGGACGGCACCTTCACCTACCTGCCGGGAAGGCACTACAACGGCGCCGACAGCTTCAGCTACATCGTCAGCGACGGCACGGCGACAGTGGAGAGGACCGTGACCATAACGGTCACGCCGGTCAATAATGAGATGTCCACGCCGCCAGATTCAGGTGCCCCACCGCTGACGAGGGCAATCGATCAGCCGAGCGAGACCTTCCTGATCGGAGGGATGGTGCTGGACACGCTCAATGACTTGGGACCACTCGGCGGAGGTGCCAGTGGGACAGGTGTCGATGGGATCGTGCTCGGCGCTGTCAACGGCATTAACCGGCTGAGCAGCTTCAACACGGGTATTGCCTCGGTCGCAGATGTGGCTCGACCTCTCGATCCCGCCCGCTCGCGCGAGCTCTGGTATCGATCGACGGCCCTCGTCTCGAGCTTGTCGCGACACCTGGGCGAGGTCGATGGGCTGACTGGCTTCTCTTTGCGGCTCACAGTCGACAACGGCGGCATCGTCGGCGGCACACGGACGCAGGTCATTATCGAGACGCTGGTGCGCGACCGTACGTTGATCCTGCAATTGTCGAACAGCCTCGGCAAAGGCGTGGCGGATTATCGGGTGCTGCGCGCCGATGGGGGGGCAAGACCGACTTGGCTCGATCGGGTGGGCCCCAACACGCTCATGGGCCAGCGGCCAGCGGATGTCGATACCGTCCGGCTGCGCGTGATCGTCGTATTCGAAGACGGCATGTCCGAGACCAAGGACGTGGAGATCGAGATGCTTTCCGGAGAGATCAAGGCGCTCGTCGCCGGCAAGCGGGCCGACCTCGCCCGCCCCTTCATGGACCAGTTCATCCAGAACCCGGCCTTGACCGGAGACGACGTCGAGAGCCTTGGCCGGTCGTTGGAATTGCGGTAGGGCGTCAAGCCCGATGGCCCGGCTCGCGATCCGACCTCGCGACCGGGCCGTCGGGTCTCAAGCCTCCCAGTGCTTGGCGCCACCTGGTCAACGCCAATCTGCCAAGTCCTGCGCAATTCTGTTTTCCGGCTGGCGGCACACTCGTTGCGGCGAACAAGCCCAAGGGCGGCCTCGCGGCGACCCTTGTGCTGCCGCGCGATCTTCGCGCGGCTTGGCGCGCTTCACTTGACGACGATCTTGCCCGTCATGCCTGCCTCGCGATGACCGGGAATGAGGCAAGCGAAATCGAACTCACCAGCCGTGGTGAAGTGCCAGAGGAGATCCCCCGTCCTCTTCGCGGCGATCTGTTTTGCATTCGCATCGTCGTGCTTCATATCAGGCATCGCCTTCATCATGTCGGCGTGCTCCTCGATCTCCTGTGCCGTGCCGAGCAGAAACTCGTGGTCGAGATCGCCAACGTTTTCGAGCCGGAATCGAATCTGCTCGCCCGTGCGGATCTCGATTCGCGAAGGCTCGAACAGCATCTTGCCGTCGGCCTCTTTCATGCGGACCACGATGTCGCGCGACAACATCTTCGGATCTCCCGCCCTGCCGTAGGCAGGCTCATGCTTGTGATCGCCGTGACCCGAGGGTCCATGGGCAGCTACGGGAGCGGCAGTGAGCAGGCCCACAACGGCCGCAGCGATGATTGTGCGCTTCATGATCGTTTATTTCCTTTCCATATGACGATGCTCGCAACGTCGATCCAACCTCGCCTCACTCACTTCACGACGAAGCGCGCCAGCAATTCTTGACCGCTCGCGAGCTTGGCGGAGACGACGACCCGCGCCCCTTTCGACAACGGCTTGTCGAGCTTCGCCGTCAGCCGGTCGGGATCCATCGGCAGGAGGGGCAGTATTTTCTGGGTGCTGCCCTCGAGGACCACGGCGCGACCGCTCGCGCCCTTGCTGGCGAGCGGTGCATGTGCGGTATCGCTCAGCACAACGGCGAGATCCGCATCCTTTGCGATCAGCTCCAGATGCAGCCCCTTCACCTCGACCATGGGTCCGCCATTCGGACCGCTCTCGCTTTCGTGGGCCGATACCTGTGGCACCTGCACACCGCACAGCATCAGGATCGGAACGATCCCTACGGCTCGTCTGGTCAGCTCCATGTCTCTCTCTCCGTCTGCATCGTTGATCAGTAAGCCTCGGCCGCCTTCAGCCCCGCAGCACTGCCGTGCTCAGCCGTCAGGCGCTCCACGGGTCCACGGCCGAACATCAGCAACAGAAGGGGGGTGAGGACGAGGTCCAGCAGCGTCGCCGAGACCAGGCCTCCGAAGATCGTCACGGCGACCGGGTGCAGAATCTCCCGGCCCGCCGCGTCAGCCGTCCACAGCAGGGGCAGCAAAGCGAGCCCCGCCGACAGCGCCGTCATGAGCACCGGCGTCAGCCGCTCGAGGCTCGCGCGGATCACCAGGTCGGGGCCGAACGCGACCTTCTCCGAGATCGCCAAATTGATGGTGTGACTGATCTTGAGAATTCCGTTGCGCGCCGTGATGCCAGCCAGCGTCACGAACCCGACCATCGAAGCCACCGACAGCGGCTGCCCAGCGATGAACAGTGCCGCGACACTGCCGACGAGCGCCATCGGGATGATGCCCATGATGACCATGGCCAGCACGGCCGATTGGTAGCGCGAGGCCAGGATAAGGAAGATCAGCGCGAGCGACACGAGCGACAGCATGCCGATAAGCTTGGACGCCTGTTCCTGCGCCTCGAAGGTGCCCTCGAGTGCCACCGTGTAGCCAGATGGCAACGGCGTGGCGGCGATCTCACGACGAACGGCTGCGACGACGCCCGCCATGTCCGCCCCAGCGGCCGTGTTGGCGAGCACGACGATCCGGCGCCGCGTGTTCTCGCGCTGGATCTGGTTGGGTCCCTCGGTCTCCTCGATGTCGGCGACGAGACGAAGTGGAATCATGCCTGCGGGCGTCGGGATCAGCATCGCCCCGAGCCCCGCAGTGGATCGGTCGGCATCGGAGAGGCGAACGACGACCTCGAACGTCTTCAGTCCGTCAACGATGGTCGACACCACGCGCCCCGCCGACAGCGTCTCGAGCGCCTCCGTCACCGACGCGACCGTCAGTCCATAGAGCGCTGCACGCTGGTAGTCGACCGCGACCCGGACTTGCGGTATGCGCACCTGCTTTTCGATTTGCAGGTCGACAAGCCCGGACAGAGCAGACAGCCGCTCACGGAGCGTCTCTGCCAACGTCCTCAGCGTCTCGATGTCTTCGCCGAATATCTTGAGCGCGACCTCGGCGCGGACGCCCGAGAGCAGATGGTCCAGCCGGTGCGAGATCGGCTGACCGACATTGACGGCGACGGGCAACGCGGACAGTCGCGTGCGGATGTCTGCGAGCACCTCGGCTTTGGAGCGGGAGGAGTGGACCAGATCGATGTCGATCTCCGAGGAGTGGACGCCTTCCGCGTGCTCGTCCAGCTCTGCCCGGCCTGTTCGTCTGCCGACGGATTTGACCTCCGGCACGCCGAGCAAGAGGTGCTCGGTGACGAGGCCCAGCCGATTCGATTCCTTCAAGCTGATGCCTGGGTCGTACAGAATGTTGACCGTCAGCGTACCTTCATTGAACGGCGGCAGGAAACTGCGTGGCAATGTCATCGCTGCGAGCGCCGCGCCAGCCACGGCAATGACGGTCAGCGACAGCACGAGCGCGCGTTGCGAAAATGCGAACACGATGGCCGAGCGGTTCGCAGACTTGAGCATGCGGACCATCAGACTGTCCCCATGATGCACGGCTGCGCGCATTCCGAGCAGGTAGTACGCCATCACAGGGGTGAGCGTGATGGAGACGATGAGCGAGGCCAGAATGGCGATGATGTAGGCCACGCCGAGCGGTGCAAACAGGCGGCCTTCGATTCCCGACAGCGCAAAGAGCGGCACGAACACCAGAATGACGATCGCGGTCGCGTAGACGATGCCGGAGCGCACTTCCTGGCTCGCGGCGGCGACGACCTCCAGCACGGGCCGCGGCGCCGCGCGCAGCCGGTTCTCGCGCAGCCGCCGCAGGATGTTCTCCACATCCACCACGGCATCGTCGACCAGCTCGCCGATGGCAATGGCGAGCCCGCCGAGCGACATCGTGTTGATGGTAAGACCGAGCAGCGAGAAGACGACGATCGTCGTCAGGATCGAGACCGGAATGGCGGTCAGCGAGATGGCGGTCGCGCGCCAATTCATCAGGAACAGGAACAATACGATCGCGACCACCGCGGTCGCCTCGACCAGCACAGACTTCAGGTTCGCAATCGACGTCTCGATGAAAGTCGCCTGACGGAACTGAACGTTATTGGCCGAGACGCCCGCCGGAAGCGTGGCCTGCAGGGTTGTCAGGACGGCTTCGATGCGCATTGTCAGTGCGACGGTGTCGGCATTCGGCTGCTTCTGCACCGAGACAATGACGGCAGGCTTGCCCTGGTAGCCAGCCTCGCCCCGCTTGACGCGGGCGGCGAACTCGACGCTCGCCACCTGTCGCAACAGAATTGGCTGGCCGTCGCGGGTGGCCACCACGACATTGCGCAAATCCTCGAGCCGCCGGGTCAGGCCGACGCCACGGATCAGGAACTCCCGGCCTTGCTGATCGACGAACCCGCCGGCGACATTCTGACCGAAGCGTCGCGCGGCCGTCTCGATCTCTCCAGCCGTCACGCCTGCAGCCAGCATGCCACCTGGAAGAGGCGAGATCCGAAATTGACGCACCTCGCCACCGATGGGGATCACCTGTGACACGCCCGGTATCGTCAGAAGCTGCGGACGCAACGTGTAATCCGCGATCTCGCGAAGCTCCATCGGCGACACGACGTCCGACTGCAGAGCAATCAACATGATCTCGCCCATGATGGACGTAACCGGTCCCATCTGCGGCGAAATACCAGACGGCAATTGGGTGCCGATGGCCGCCATCCGCTCGGCAACCAGCTGACGGTTGCGCCAGATGTCGCTGCCCCACGCGAACTCGATGTAGACGATCGAGAGGCCGATCCCTGAGATCGAGCGGACGCGTGTGACGCCGGCCAATCCGTTCATCGAGGCTTCGATGCGGTTGGTGACGGTCTGCTCGACCTCCTCGGGCGCCAGCCCCTCGGCCTCCGTCATGATGGTGACGGTCGGCTTGTTGAGGTCGGGGAACACGTCCACGGGCACGGTCGGCAGCACGAACGCGCCATACAGTGCGAGGAGCACCGCCGTGGCGATGACGAGCAGCCGGTTCTCGAGGCTCTTGGTGACGAGCAGATTGAACATCGCCGTACTCACCGGACCTGCGAGATGAGCTCGGCGGCGTGGACCACGATCCGATCCTTGGCGGCGATGCCGGCCGTGACCACAACCTGGCTGCCGTCAAAAGGCTCAATGCGAACCGGCCGTGCAACGAAGCGCTCCGGATCCACGTGCTGCCAGACGATCGTCTCTCCCCCCGATCCGCGCACCACAGCGTCCCGTGGCAGCAAGATGCCAGAGATCCGCTGTGCGCTTCGGGCATAGACCGTGACGGGCAGCCCGATCAAAGCGCTTGCCGACGGCGTGGTCATCGCGAACTGGACCAACGCCGCCTGCGCCTGCACCGCGCGTCCACGGCCTCGGTAGGCGAGAGGCACCACCGTGCCGTCGGGCATGGTCGCGCTCGCCTCCTCGATGCGGGATATATCCACCGGCTCGAACAGCAGGGCCTCGACCCACAGGCTCGCCGGGTCGACGATCTGGAACAGAACGTCCTGGCCCTGCACCACCTGACCGATCGCCACACGGCTGGCAGAGACGATGCCGTCGATTGGCGCCTCCAGACTCTCGGGACTGATCTTGGCCGACTTCAAAGTGGCCAATCGCTGCTCGAGGTTCGCGGCCTCCTGCTCGATGTCCTCGATCTGTGCGCGCGGCGTGCTGGCTTCTCCGAGCCTGGCGAGGCGAGAAAGACGCTGCCGGGCGAGCAGCAGCGCGCCTTCCAGCTCACGCTGCTTCTCCAGCAGCGTCGACTGGTCCGCAAGCGGCAGTGCCGGCGTCACCGTCACCATCGTCTCGCCCTTCTTCACGGACTGGCCCAGCAACGGCAGTCCACCGGCCGGCGCGCTGACGCGGCCCCCGGAGATGCTCTGTACGAGACCGGATTTGTTCGGATCAGCGACGATGCGCCCCACCAAGCGGGTGCGGCGCGGCACCGTAGCCGAGGTAGCGACCTCGCTGCGCACCGAGAGCAGCCGCTGCGTGGGCTTGGGGAGAAACACACTGCCATCGGGCAGACGTCGCGGGATGTCTCCCGAAAAGCTCTCGCTCGCGGGAGCCGGACTGAGCTCGTGTCCCTCGTGAGCCGCAGCGGGATTTGGGGCCATGAAAATCGCCACACCGGTCACCAGGGCGATGGCAGCGGCTCGCCGCCGAAACAGACCGCCGAGGGCCAGCCCGGCGAGCAGGGCGAGGCCTGTGGCCCACCACGTTTCCGCAGGGTGTCGCGAACGCTCGGCCGGAGAGGCAGAAACGCTCGCGTCGGCCCCAGCCGGCACGGTCACGAGCTCACCGGCTAGAAGGTCGTCTCCGAGGCTGTGAGATACGGTGAAGATCAACTCGTGCCGGCCAGCGCTTGCGAGGTGCGGGATCTCGACGCTGTAGGTGCCGTCGGAACGTCGCCCAGCCGTGTACGTCTCGGCCCCAACCATGATCGCCAGCGCGGCATCCGTGACGGGCTCGTTGGTGGCATAGCGATCCAGGAAGATCGAAAGACGTGCGCCCAGCAGGATCGCCACGAGCTCGTAGGTGTCGGTGTGCACTGCGAGTCTTGGCTTCACCGTCGTCGGCAGCGCGGGCGGTGGCGGGCCGTGGTCGTGCCCCTCGTGCGCCATCGTGGGCAGGGGCGAGAATGCGAGCAGGAGCACGGCCAACCGCAAGGCAAGCGCCCGCGACTGAAGCGAGAACGCGAAGAGCATCGTAGATCCCGGATGTGTTGCGCGGCGCCACGACGGGCGCGCAGCGCAGCCGCACGCCCGGACTCAGACCTGGTCGCTGGTTCGCGGAGGCTTGCGGGGTCCCTCCGGCAGGTGGCCGGCCGGCACCTGTTCCTGGATCATCGCGAGCTTGTCACCCTGCAGCGCCGCTAAGCGAGCGAAGCACTCGAGATGCGGAAGCACCGCTACCCCGACAGGGGTGCAACAGGCTGGCTTCTGACCGTTCTCGGTGTGGGCGGGGGTGTCCTTGGCCGGCACCGCATCGGCGGTGTGAACGACCGGATCGGCCTCCTCATGGGAGACAGCTTGGCTCGGACCAGCTTCAAACTGCCCGTGACAGTCCTGATGTGCCAGCTGAGGTGACGGCATCGTCGAGGCCATCGCCAGAGCAGCAATCAAGCCTTGCATCGACAGCATGAAGCCCGCCAGCAGCATAGCTGCCAGACTCAGTCGGCCAGACCTGCGGGAAGCTGCAGAACTCATGTGCATCACTGTCAACGAATGCGCGCTGCTGTCAATGACCGCATCGTCACGTCCCAGGATCGGACCCTTCGTGCGTTCGGCAGCACGTTCTTTGCGACGCCGCGCCTTGCTGGCGGGAGGCGGCCTCGTCGATTGATCAAAGTCATGGATGGAGCAGGTGCGCAGGGCCGAGAAGAACACGCGGCCGGCCTGCCGATGCCAGCAAATGCATGCACCAGCCGCAGATTTGGATTCCCGTCATGATCAGAAAACTCCCCTTTCGCTCACTCACGACTGCGGCGGTCGTGGCAGCCGTCGGGCTCGGTGGATACATGATCGTGTCGAGACCCTCGTCACTGAAGACGGCGTCCGTCGAGAAAAACGTCCCCGTCCGTGTCTTCGGCCTCGGCACCCTGGAAGCCCGCATCGTCTCCCGGATCGGCTTCGAGGTCGGCGCTGCCATCACCGAGTTGAGTGCCGATCACGGCGAGATCGTCAAAAAGGGCACGGTCCTCGCCCGCTTGCATGCGAGCGAGCAGGAGGCCAAGGTCGCCAAGGCCAAGGCCGAGCTGCTGAGCGCCGAAGTCGGCATCGTCAAGGCGGATGCGAATGTGCAGAAGGCGCAGGCCGTACTGACCCAGAAGCTGGAGGCCAATCGCAGGAAGCAGAGCCTCGCCGACCGCAAGGTGGTTTCCGAGCAGTCGGCCGAGGAGTCGCTGCGCGACGAGGAGGTGGCGAAGGCCGATCTCGCCGTGGCCAAGGCCGAGGTCGAGGTGGCCAAGGCCAAGGTCGCGGATGCGACGGCACAACTTCAGCTCGAGCAGACGGTGCTCGAGCATCACACGCTGTCGGCCCCGTTCGATGCCCTCGTCGTCGAGCGGCACAAGGAGGCCGGCACCGTGATCAAGGCCGGCGATCCGATCTTCACGCTTCTGGCGCCGGACACGGTCTGGATCCTGGCCTACATCGACGAGTCGCGTGCCGGTGCCATCACCGAGGGCCAGGCCGCAGAGATCAGACTGCGGTCTATGCCGCAGACGTCGTTCAAGGGGAAGGTCGCACGAATTGGCATCGAGAGCGATCGCGTCACCGAGGAGCGCAAGATCTATGTGACCTGCGAGACGTGCCCGCGCCGCATTCACCTCGGCGAGCAGGTCGAGGTGCTGATCTCCGTCGCGGAGATCCCTGAGGCTTTGCTGGTGCCGGAGGCATCCCTGCGTGGGCTCGATGGCCGTCAGGCAACCGTCTGGACGATCGAGGACGGGCGCCTCGCCGAGCGCCGCGTCACCGTCGGTCATCGCACCGAGGATGCACGACTGCAGATCACGAGTGATCTGCCCAAGGGCGCGCGGATCGCAATCGGCGTTCCGGCACAGGCCGTCGCCGGACGATCGGTGCGCGCGGCGCCGGCGGAGCAGCGGAAATGAACCTCGCCTATCGCGACGTCCGCCACAACCTGTTCCGTTTCCTGCTGACTTGCTTCGGGCTGAGCCTGCTGCTTGGCGTCGTGCTGGCCATGATCGGGATCTATCGGGGTATCGTCGTCGACGCTCTCACCATCGTACGCGCGCACGGCGTCGATGTCTGGGTGGTGGAGGCCAATACGAGAGGTCCATTCGCGGAGGCCTCGCGCATTCCCGGAGACACGCGCGAGGCCATCGCCCGCCTCGCAGGCGTGACCGAGGCTGGCGGCGTCACCTACCAGACGGTCGAGGCCGCGCACCTCGGCACCAAAGCGCGACTCTACGTCATCGGCTATGAGCTCGGCAGGCCAGGCGGTCCCCCTGCGATCGCCGCGGGTCGGGCCATCGGCCGCAGTCACTACGAGATCGTCGCCGACCGCAGGTCCGGCTTCCGGCTCGGCGACCGCATCGGCCTCGGCCGGAACGGGTTCGAGGTGGTCGGATTGACGGAAAGCCAAGTCGCCTCCGGCGGCGATCCCGTGGTCTACATGACGCTGCTCGACAGCCAGCGGCTCCAGTTCGATCTGGCGCCTTCTGCGTCACGCGTCCAGTCGGCGCGCGGGGGCGGCGTCGCCGGCCGGGACACGGTCAACGCCGTCGTCGCCCGCATCGACGCCAACGCATCGGCCGAGATGGTGGTCGAGGCCGCGCGGCGATGGAAGCATCTTTCGGCGATGACCGAGGCCCAGCAAGAGGAGTTGCTCACGCGCTCCGTGGTCAACCGCGCGCGCCAGCAGATCGGAATGTTCACGACCATCCTCATGCTGGTCTCGGCCGTCGTCATTTCCCTGATCATCTACACGATGACGATGGAGAAGCTGAAGCCGATCGCCACGCTCAAACTGATCGGCGCACCGGATCGCACGATCGTCGCCATGATCGTGCAGCAGGCGCTCGCCCTCGGACTGATCGGTTTCGTCGCCGGTGCCGCGTTGATCTTCGCCATCAAGGACTACTTCCCGCGGCGGGTCATCCTCGACGCCGACAATGTCGTGGCGCTCGGCGGCGTGGTGGTTCTCGTCTGCCTGCTGTCGAGCGCACTCGGCGTCAGGGCCGCGCTCAGGGTCGATCCCGCCACGGCACTCGGAGGCTGACATGACCGCGACCGCGCCGACGAGAAAGCTGGTTGTGGTGGAGGGCGTCTCCAAGCATTTCGGCGAAGGGGAAACCCGCGTCGATGCCTTGCGCGACGTGTCGATCGAGATCGCGGCGGGCGAGGTCGTGGCATTGCTCGGTCCCTCGGGATCGGGAAAGACCACTCTGCTCAACGTGATCGGCTGCATTCTCGAGCCCTCGCAGGGACGCGTGTCTCTCGACGGCGAAAGGGTCTACGATGGACGTTGGCTGAGAACCGATCTGCGCCGGCTGCGTCTCGACAAGATCGGCTTCATCTTCCAGGCCCACAACCTGCTGCCGTTCCTGGATGCGACCGAGAACGTCGCTGTGGTGCTACGGCTCGCGGGCTACGACGACGCAGAAGCGCGCCGGCGGGCCATCGAACTGCTCGATTATCTCGAGGTCGGCCATCGCCGCGCGGCCTATCCCGCGAAGCTGTCCGGCGGCGAGGCGCAGCGTGTCGCGATTGCACGCGCTCTCGCCAACGAGCCGCGCATCATCCTCGCGGACGAGCCGACCGCGGCATTGGATTCCAAGCGCGCGGGAATCGTCATGGACCTCCTGCGGCGCATCGCCCGCGAGCGGGAGGCCGCGATCATCGCCGTCACCCACGACGAGAAGATCTTCGACCGCTTCGACCGCATCTTCCTGCTGCGCGATGGCCGCCTAGAAGTCGACGCCGGCCGGCACGCAGCGTGAGTTGGTCGCACCCGCCAACCCGCGACGATGCGCTGTCGATGCACGACGACGCTGCCTTCCGCGACAACGATATGAATCGGCAATAGAGACCTCGCGAGGGGAAACGCGAGACTCTGCCACCGAATCAACCGCTGTTTTTCAGGCGATCCGCGCTCAATGGAAACATGGGCACGATTCCAGACACATAAAATATGTACAACGATTATACCTACACGGATATGCCGACACACATCACCCTTCTGGCTTCTCATTAACGTCTGAATTTTCGACGGCAGCGGCCGAATGAAATGGCAACACTTCGCAACGATATAGGTTAATCGCAATCGTAAATCTTACCCATTTAGGTTAATATTTTATGTTGTACCTGGATCGGTGGCTTCGGGTTGGTGCTGACGCTGTGGCGTCGGCGGCGAGGGGCGGGGCACCAGCAACGAAAACCGCGCAAGCTTCGCACTTCGCGGGGCTCGATCGCCCCGGCGCCGGCACCCCGACAGTGGCGGTGTCAGACG